>DDBL01000217.1:11297-50742 GCA_002333425.1 Leptospiraceae bacterium UBA2033 | reverse complement strand
GTTCATCGGTGGTAATCTTCTATTTAGGCTGGTTCTTTTTGCCAGAGTTTCATTTTGAAAAAGAAAATAGCAGAGATTAGCACGAATGCAATGGAAATATATTGGGACTGAGAGAATCCATGCCAATAGTAGCCAGTTAGAAACGTTGGGTTGCCACTTGCGTCAGGAATGTTTACCATTTGTGGTGGATCAATAAAAGGAATCACTGCTTTATTTACTCGCAGGAATTCAATACATAAACGGGCAAATCCGTGTAATGCGATGTATTGGAAGAATATACTCCATTTTTTGAAGTTTTGAAATCTGGCATAGTATTGAAAATAGAAAAAATAACCAAAAGAAATGATGGATTCAATGACCGGTGTATTCCAAACGGGAACGCCGGAGGGATGTGCCCCTTTAAAATTGAACACAAGTAAAGGAATATTCGCATCGGTATGAAATCCGTAACAACCATCACCAGAAACAAAACAACCTAGCCTTCCGATAGCATACCCGATTGCCATGGTGGACGCCATTCCATCAAAGTATTTGCCTAAGTCATATTGATTCATTTTTAAATAAATATAAATGAAAAGTGTTCCAAAGATAAATCCACCGTAGAAAACTAAACCACCACCGTTAAAAAGGGAACTCCAAAGTCCCATACTGTTTTTACAGGCTTCACAGGCAGGATCGGCTAATTCTTGGAAACCGTTCCAATGAGTCCAAGGGTAAGAAAACATTCCAGGAACTACAAAAATCTGATCCCAGATTTCAAATATGTAAAATATCTTTGCCCCAACAAGTGTTCCTAAAACTCCTAGAAATACAATTGTATCTGCTGCTTCCGGTACAAGACCTTTGCGTTTGTATTCAGCAGGAAGAAGCTTCGAGCCAGTTAGAAATGCAATTAACATTAAAATGGAGAAGGTGGACGGACCACCCCAAATACCTTCGAGAAAGGGGATTGGAATTCTATCTATCATATTATTTACCAGAGATGACTGTTTTATTTCTGAATCAAGAGGAAAAAAATCTAGTCGATGTTTATAAATTCTTGTGGGTTTATTGGCGGATCTAGACCTATGTGAACTTCGTAGTGTAAGTGTGAGCCTGTAGCCTTACCAGTTGCCCCAACTAATGCAATGATGTCGCCTCGTTTTACAACATCTCCTTCGGCTACTAAAAGCTTAGAACAGTGCCCATACATAGTAAAAAACCCATTTTCATGGTTAATACGAACATGCATTCCAAGTCCACCTTCCGAAGAAAAGGCTTCGGCAATCACACCGGGTCCAGTTGCATAAATAGGTGTTCCATTTGCAGAAGCAAAGTCGATTCCGTTATGAAATTCTCCAACATCTACATAAAATGGATCTTCTCGGTATCCAAAAGTGGAAGTAATAAGCCCAACTCCTGGTCCAAGCGGTCTTCCGCGAGGCATCGACTCAAATATACTTTCTCGTGTTTCCAAATAATCCATGGAACTTTGAAAGCTCGCTCTTAGAGTAGAAAGACTTTCATAGATTCCAGCAAATTTTTCAACGGTATAAATGAAAATTTTCATATTGGAAGCAAGTTCATTTTCTTGGATGGGAAGTTGTTTTTCTGAGTATTCGTTTGTTAGTCCCAGGTCTTCGTTAATTTTACTTTCGCGAATGGATTTTTCCCATGTCACTTTATTGAGTTCTTCTGTCTCGGAAACTAAATCTTCGATTGTATTTTCTAGAATGTCTCCCATTAGATCATGGTGTAGGAAAAAAATCTTTTCTTTATTACCTCTGGCGTATAAATCTAAATGATCATTTCGAGTAAAAAGATAATATCCCAAAAAACTCACTCCCAAACTCAGAAGACTTACACAGATGAAGGATAAAAAGGCTAGTAAATAGTGGGAAATTTCTACTTTAATGATATTTTCATTGCTATGTGGTATGAAAAGGAGGGAGATTTTGGTTTTTCCGAACGTGTGGATTTTTGATAAAGTTTTTTTGAATCCGTAGTACTTAAGAGTCATTCTCTCAAGCAAATTTAGTTTATTGTCCGATAATTCCATTATAGCTTACAATCTATTAAAGGTTCCAGTATGAATTGAAGGCTTTTGTAGTCAATTTATACTTGATTTTAATAGACAAAATCTTAGCTTAGACAATATACACATGATAAAATTTATAGCAAACCTTTTTAAAAAAAAGCCTCAAACAGTCGAGAATATTCTAATTTATCCAGAAGGTAAGCGTTACTACAAAGATTCCCATATTATTCGCAAGAACTTAATAGATGAAGATGCACTAAAAATTATGCATCGATTAACCAAGTTCAATCATAAGGCGTTTTTAGTCGGTGGTGGCGTTAGAGATATACTACTAGGAAAAAAGCCAAAAGACTTTGATATCGCAACCAGTGCTACACCTAACCAAATAAAGAATATTTTTAATAACTGCCGCATCATTGGAAAACGATTTAAAATCGTACACGTTATGTTTAAAGGAAAGATTATCGAAGTATCCACTTTTAGATCTTTGCCTGATCACAGACTTGGTAAACAAACCGAAGACAAAGATTATCTATTAAGACGTGACAATAATTACGGAACTGCCAAAGAAGATGCAGCAAGACGTGATTTTACAATCAATTCTTTATACTATGATCCTCGAAACGATTCCATTATTGATTTCGTTGGTGGATTTGATGATATTAAAAACAAAATTCTAAAAGTAATTGGGGATCCTGATGTTTCTTTTAAAGAAGACCCTGTTCGTATGCTTAGAGCAGTTAAATTTCAAACTTTACATGGATTAACTTTAGATAAAGAAACAAAAGCTGGAATTAAGAGAAATCGTTTAGAATTAGAGAAAGCTTCTTCTTCTAGAATGTTAGAAGAATACAATAAGATATTTCGCACATGGCACGCATCTGAGATTTTCCAAGGACTTGCAGAGAACCATTTACTCGATGTGCTATTCAAAGAAGCACTTGATGTTTCCAAAAAAAATCCAAACTGGCAAAAAGATTTTCTTCAGTCCAATATAGGCAAACGCCTAGTAATCGCAGATAGAATGTTACAAGAAAGAGAGGAGTTAACGTCTGTTATCTTCTTCTCTCTTATATTTTGTGATTTAATCAATGATGCATTTGAAAAAGACAAAAACAAACAAAATATGGTTCATTCTATCAAAACTGCAATTGAGCCAATTTGTATTAGAATGGAAATTCCTAAAAAAGACAAAGAGAGATTAATCAAAATCTTTGCTAGCCAGAAGAGATTTTTTAAGACAGAAGAAAATAATCCAACTCACAACGAAGTATTTCGTAAGAAGGATTTTTTCTATGAAGCGTTTATGTTTTTTAAAATCAATGCTCTTGCAATCAAAGATGAAGAAGCAATTCAGTCAGCTTTTTTCTGGGAAATTTCTACTCGCAATAGACCGAAACCTTCTCAACGAATGATACACAATGAAGCAGGAGCTGGCGAAAGAGAGAGATTCAAATCTTTCCGAAATGATAGAAAACCAAAACGTTTTAACAAGGGCAATGTTCATCCAAAAGAACATTCGAATCATTCTAACAAACCTGAAAACAAATCAGATAAAATTGAAAAACTAGAAGAGATAGCGGAAAAACAATTACCGCCACAGACCCTAGATACGAATTCAGAATCTAATACACCAGCAGTAACAAAAGAAACAAAACCATTTCGAAGAAATAAGTATCGAAATCGTTTTAGACGACCAAACAACCGTCCCAAAAAGCCACAGGGGGAGGGTTCACAATCAGGAGATAACTCTGGAAATTCTGGACCTAAAGTAGAATCAAATCCGTAACAAAAGAGGTAGGATTATGAGATATATTTTTATTTTTATAATGATGAGTGTTAGTCTTCTTGCTCAAGAGCAAGTTGACCCACTTTATGTTCAGCAAACTAAAAATGATCCTCAATATGGGGCTAATATCCGTAAGGCGGAACAAGTTCTAAATCAGAATATTTTAAAAGTAAATGAATCTTTAGTTGATTATTCGAATATTCTCTTTCTAAAAATGAGTTCCCTTCCTCACAGGACTCTTGTGACTAAAGGTACAGCTAAAGGGGATGATTGTATTTCCAATGCCAACCAAGACGAATCTGGAGATTGTTTAAAAGTAGAGCAGTTTGATTTTGTTGAAGGGGAGAAAGGAGAAGCTAAAGGACCAAAGAGTAAATCAATGACTTTGTTTTTTGATTTTATCTACAAAACGGAAGGAGACAAAAAAATTCTTTCCGAAATAAAACTTCTCAAAGTTAAAAGTAGAATTTTTTCCCATAACCTTTTTACTACTGACAAAAAAGTAGTGGAAGTTTTGGATACAGACCCACTCGGAAACCCTGATCATGATGATAAAATATTCATTACCAATCAAATAGATAATTATCCCGCAAACGCTAACACAGAAATCCAAGGGGATAGAGGAATTGGAAAGTATCGACTAAATAGCATTGAAAATACAAAATCAAATCCCTTGCGCAATCACTTCAAACGAGAAGCTTATATCAAACATTTGCTTTCATTTGAAAAAACTCTATCTAAAATTCTAAATTACAATGAATCTGCTGGAAATAAAAAAGTGAAAGATAATGCAGAGTTTTTGAAAAATTCTATGAAATATTAATCTAACTTGTCCTGTGTTGGATTATACTTAGATCTAAAGAGGATTTCATTATGGCAAATGATATAAACAATGTAATTTTAATTGGTAGAATCACTAGAGACCCAGAATTTAAAACAGTAGGTCAAACGTCCCTTGCTAATTTCAGTTTAGCGAATAACAGAAGTTATATGGACAATGGTACCAGAAAAGATGTAGTTAACTATTTTGACTGTGTTGTTTGGGGTAAACTAGCCGAAGTCCTAAAACAGTATGCGGGTAAAGGCAAACAGCTCATGGTAGAAGGAAGATTAGAACAATCTACCTGGGATGGGCAGGATGGAAAGAAACAAAGTAAAATTCGTATTAGAGTAGAAAATTTCCAATTACTGGGTGGACGACCTAATTCAGAATCTCAATCCAGTCCAGAAGCGGCTCATAGCAGTTTGCCTTCGCAAACTCACTTTACTCCTGATATCGACGAAATTCCAGCTGAAGATATTTTCTAAATATTCTTATTACCCGCTTACAAAAAAAGATAATAAAGCATACTCAACTAGTAAGTAAGTAAACAATTTTGGGTTGGTAAGAATTCTGCTTTTGTCATCCCCGAAATCTCTTATCGGGGATCTCAAGCAATATAGAATTCCATTTAGAACTAGAGATTCCCGATAGCATCTTTTCGCGTTGCTCAATGCTGTACAATTAANNCTTCTTAACTTGACAGCATTGCGCGTTGCTTGGCGGTTGCGGCGATTCCACCCATTTGCTTAGTCGC
This sequence comes from Leptospiraceae bacterium UBA2033, assembly GCA_002333425.1. GTDB lineage: Bacteria > Spirochaetota > Leptospiria > Leptospirales > Leptospiraceae > UBA2033. Next base: position 45,359 of record DDBL01000217.1, on the reverse strand, counting down.
AAATCCAACACCTTAGTAGGGTGGAATTTCGTGAATGACAGCTTTAAATCCCTACATCTCAAAGCCAACTCTTTTGACGATAGTATTACTCAAAGGGGGCAACTCTTGAATATCCACTTCTTCGATGGTATCTAGAACGGTTCGATTGATTAGGTCGTTTGGATTTAAGCGGGCAATTCGTGTTGCGTGATTTTTAAATGCTTGCTCTAGTAAATTGCGAGCAGTTCTAGCATTGGCGAAGTCGCTGTCTTTTTCTTTTCGTTCTAAAAGATGAGAAATTAATTTTTTATGGGCGGCTTCGCTAATTTCATAGTTATCGTTTTTACAAATATCTCGGCAAATATGGCTTAGCTCCTCGTCTGTAAAATTTTGAAAGAGTAGGTTTTTGCTAAAACGACTGAGTAGTCCTGGATTTGAGTTCATCAATTTTTCCATGGGATCTTGGTAGCCGGCAAAAATAATCACTACTTCATCGCGGTAGTCTTCCATGTACTTTAACAAGGTATTAACCGCTTCTCTTCCATACATATCACCCGAATGCGAATCATCAAACAATGCGTAAGCTTCATCTATAAAAAGGATTCCACCTCTGGCATTTTCAATACATTCTTTTGTCTTGAGTGCGGTTTGTCCTAAGTATCCGCCGACAAGCCCTGACCTGTCTACTTCTATCACATGCCCACTTGGCAGAACGCCTAGTTCTCGGTAGATGTCACCAATTAAGCGGGCAACAGTTGTTTTCCCCGTTCCGGGATTTCCGGTGAAAAGCATATGGAGTTGCAAACCTCTTGCAGAATTTGCTCCTTTTCTGAGTTTTCGGATTCTGATAAAATCAGCCATTGCCTGGATTTCATTTTTGATCCCTGTCATTCCGCGAAGTGTATGTAGTTTGTAAACAGCAGACTTTGGATTTTCTTTTGGGTCGACTGTTGCACCAAGTAAGGTGTCATCTTCGCCATGATCAAATGGGTCAACTGTAATATCACTGTAAATGATTTTTTGAAAATGCTCTTTCGGAAGAGTTTTAATATCTTGACTAGTAATTCGCGCACAATGCTGAGTTACCGCACGTTCGAATACATTTCGTACTTCCCTCGCATTCCCAAAACCTTTGCCTCTTTTTTTAATTAAAATTTGTTCTATGGTAAAGTTTCTATCTTTCTCACTTAGATTCATTTCATGTGATTTACACATATTATCCAATAGAATTCCGATTTGTTCGTCGGTAAAATCTTCAAATGGAATTATATTTGGAACACGACTTTTAAGTCCTGGATTTAAGTCCATGAAACTACGCATAAGATCTGTATACCCCGCAAATATTACCACTAACTCATCTCTATAATCTTCCATGTATTTGATTAAAGTGTTGATAGATTCTTGTCCGAGAGTGTCATTCTTATCAATCTTGAGGCTATAAGCTTCGTCGATGAATAAAATTCCGCCGCGTGCTTTCTCTACAACAGCACTAGTGCGGGGAGCGGATTGACCTATGTATTCTCCAACTAAATCTACTCTAGATACTTCAACTAGATGGCCCTTTTTTAAAATTCCCAGTCTTTTAATTTCCTGTGCATAATAGCGGGCAAATGTTGTTTTGCCTGTGCCTGAATTACCAGAAAATACTGCGTGTAAATTTACTTGAAAAAGTGGTAGAGAATGTCTTTTGCGCTCTTCGTTTACAGCAGTTAACGCCAACACTTGCTTTAACGCATTTTTCGCAAGTTCTTGTCCGATTAGGTTTGACTCACTTAGGGTTAAGTCATCTTGGAGTTTCGCACCATTCGTTAAGGGAGAGAGTAGGGTAACTATTTCTTTGTGATTATTTTTTTGTGCGTATTCTAGTGCGTTAGTTCCATGCTTATCTTTCCAATTGGGATCTGCCTTAGCGGCTAACAAGGCTTCAACCACTTCTTTTTTTCCTTGTTCTGCTGCCACTATTAGAGCAGTTTTTTTGGGATCAGCAACAAATCCGTCTACCTTGGCACCCCAGTCGAGAAGTAGTTTCACCATGTCAAGTCTGCCGTAGAAAGCTGCTTGTGCAAGAGTTGTGATAGGTCCCGAGGAGGTAAAATTCGGATTAGCCCCATGTTTTAATAGAAGTTCTAGAATTTCTAGCGAACTTCTGGCAACTGCAAAATTGATGGGAGATGCAATTTCGGGTCGTTGGAAATTGGGAGTGATTCCTGTTTCAAGAATCGCTTTGGTTTGTTCTAAGTTACCTTTATCCACTGCAGTTGTGAGTTTTGTTCTTAACTCTTCGACAGTTTCCTTAAAATTTTCAGAAATTGTGATTCCAGTTATTGGGGTCATTTTATTTGTTCGCACCTTACAAAACTTAGAATACTATTTCCATTTTTATTGTCAATCTTGTCTTTTGGATTTAATTAGATATACTCAGGAATTAACCGCTCAAAGAATTTTAAGTCGACATAAAGCATAATAAAATTACTTTAAAATGAATTAGGATAGATGAATGGAAAAAAATACTACACTTAGAGTTGGGATCATCGGTGCGGGACCTTCTGGTTTAACTTTAGCTTATGCCTTGTCTAAACGAGCGAATGTACATGTAACTGTTTTTGAAAAGGGACATGATCATCGTAAGATTCCTTCTTATAACCCACTGCGCTCTTACACAATTGATATAACGGGACATGGGGCTCGCGCTGTTGAATACCTGAATATGAAAGAACGTTTTAATAAAGATTTAATTTTATTTAAAGGCATTCGGCTACCGATTATTAACCCCAAATTGGAAGAAACTTACCACGGAGAAGGCTGGACTGGATCTCGTGGGGATATTGTGAAAGTGATTCAGGAAGAAATTATTGAAAAAACTTCTGGGAATGTAGAAATTCGTTTCGATACAGAGGCTAATGTCAAAGACGCGGATAACGGCATTATTTCTTTCGGAAAGGATAATAAAACGGAAAGTTTTGATTTGATTGTTGGATGTGATGGGGCAGGCTCTACTGTTCGTAATTTCCTGAAAGCAACTTACAAAGACTTTGAAGTTACAAGTCTGGATAATGACAATTATTCGATGATGCTTCCATTTGATAAAAATACATCTGAGTTAAATCCAAGTTATCTTTACATCTTTGGTATGCCACCTTACCTTGCAGTTGCCGGTGCGATCAATGGAAAGAATGGTCCAACAGATCCTTTATGGTTTTGTCAGATTGGATATTCTGGCTCTAGAAAATTTAATTCCTTTGAAGAAGCAAAGTCATTTCTTTTAAAAAATTATCTAAGCACTGGGAAAAATGCTATAACGAAATACGCAAGTGATAACGCAATTGAAGAATTTTCTAAACAAGAAAATATTTCTACCGGTCGTGCGAAAATTTGTTCTTCATTTTATAGAGGCAAATTGGTATTACTCGGTGATGCTGCCTCTCCTTTTCCACCAGTAGGACAAGGAGTAAACGCTGCAATGGAAATGGCGATTATTTTAGATGGATGTATAGGAGAACAATTGTCCAAGTTAAATTCTTCTACAAAGGAAGAAATTACTTCGCAAGCAATAAAGAATTTTACTCTTAAATGGAAACCAGAAGCAGACGCAATTCGAACGATTAGTTTTCGTGGACTAAATCTTAGAAGTTTTCATCCACCACTGTATGGTAAACTTAAAACAGTATGGAGCGTACTATTACATAAGGCATTTAACCGAGACCCAATGACCAATGCAAAGAGGCAGGATATGAGTTATTCAGAAGCTCTTGCTTATCAGAAGAAAGTGGATTTGGTTTTATATAGTATTTTGGGGCTTACACTTTGTTATACCCTGTTTCGGGTATTGAAATAAAATATATTTTACGAGAGCCTTTATGGTTGATTTTAAAACAATTCTTACTGTATTCATTTCTGTCTTTCTGGCAGAAATTGGTGACAAAACGCAATTAGCCACAATGTTATTTTCTGCTGATAAAAATCATTCTGCTCTGAATGTGTTTATTGGATCCGCTACAGCACTTGTTCTTGCCTCTGGAATTGGAGTCCTTGCCGGTAGTTTTATAGGTGATTTTATTTCTCCGCAAACTTTAAAAATCCTAGCCGGTGCAGGGTTTATCATAATAGGAATTTGGACAATAGTTGCTAAATAAAAGAATTGGGAATATCTCACAGTTTTAAATGTAAAATGCTTTTGCTAAAAAAGAAAATAAGATTCCAAATCCAAAGAAAAATCCCATTGCTATAGGTTTATTACGAATAGCCTCTCCTTTTTTTCGTGTAAGAAATGCCCAGAGCACAGCAAGTATATAGGAAGAATTTAGAAATACCATCCAGTAGGGGTGACCGGAAAGAAAAGCATAGGCAGGGGCAAAGATTACATCTCCAAGCCCAATTCCTCTTGGGTAAATAAGCCAGAGGATAATATAAAAAGCCGCAAATCCACCTAGAACAGCATAATCAAATAAATCAGGGAACTCGTTATAAAAAAAATAATTTGTAAGAACGCCAAAGAATAATAAGAACGGTAAGTTTTCATAATCCAGGGAAAACTTTTTATAGTCTGTAATCATAGAAACTAAAACATGTCCAAATAAAAATAAGACTGAAAAAGAAAAAATTAGATTTTTTGTGAGATAAAAAAATAGGCAAAATAAAATTCCGAATCCTAATTCAATGAGCGGATAATGAGGAGAAATCTTTGTTTTGCAAGTTTTGCATTTACCGGATGTCAGGAAATATCCGAGTATTGGAAAAAGATGAATTGGTTTTATTCGAGTGTTACATTTTTCGCAAGCACTTGGTTTTGTAAAAATAATAATCCATTTTTCTTTAAACCCATATTTTTTACGAAGTGGGGAATAATAGTATTTGAGAATTCGCTCTCCTAACGTTGTATAAAAACTCGCAAGAGAAGCTGCAATTAGAAACCCGTAAAAATAAAAAACTAAGTGAATACTAAACAAGTTCTTGTAATGCTTTCATTCCCTTTTCTAAATTTTCCATGGTGTTTGCAAAACTAATTCTGATATAGTCATGGCTATCGTTAAAAATAAACCCGGGAACAACGATTAGTTTTTTTTCAAGTACAGCTCGTTTGACAAAGTCTTCGTCGTTTCCTTTGACTTTTACAAAGAAATAAAATGCACCTGCACTTTTTGAAACGGTGTAGTAGTCTTTTAGTGAGTTGTATACAAAGTCCCGTTTTATTTTATAGTCTTCTATGTAAGAACTCATATCTGTTTTTAAGGCTTCTATTCCTGCATATTGGGTTGTGGATGGAGCGCATACGATTGTGTATTGTTGCAGTGTGGTCAATACCTTGATAACTTCTTCCGGTGCGAGAATGGAGGCAAGTCGTAAACCAGTCATGCTATAAGTTTTAGAAAAACCTGATAGCGTAATTGTCTTTTCGTAAAAAGATCCAACTGATAAAAACTTTTTATCATAATCAAATAATTCGTAGATTTCATCCGAGATAAGATAAGAGTCATTTGCCTCTGCTAATTCTGCTAGAAGTTCAAGTTGCTCTTTTGTCATCACATAACCGGTTGGGTTAGAAGGATTGGAATAGATAATTATTTTTAAGTTTTGGAATTTTAAATTTTGAATATCTTCTTTAGTAAATCTTTCGCCTATCGTATGAATTTTTGCTCCATGAAATTTTAACATAGAAGGGTACATTAAAAAATAAGGGGAAATAATTAAACATTCGTCACAGGCATTCACAAGAGCAGAAAATAAAAGTAGTAGGGCAGAGCTAATTCCAGACGTGACAAGTAATCGGGAAGGTGTCGCATACTTGATGTTATTCACGGTTTCATATTTTTTTACAAGTGCTTCTTTTAATTCGGGAATTCCACCTGTTAAAGTGTATGCCGTCTTACCATCAGTAGCCGCTTTATTGAGTGCTTCGATAATGTTGGGAGGACAAGGAAAGTGAGGTTGCCCAATGGAAAGATTGATTGGATCTTTGAGAGAAGCTGCTAGTTCAAATGCTTTACGGATAGGACTCGTGTCGAGCCCTTGGATACTTGTAGAAAATGATTTCATTGGGTGCTCTATTTATTGTTGATGATTCGTGCTGTTTTTTTAGGATTTTCAATCAGTTCAAGGTTTCCATTTTCATAGCGATAAGTAACAGGTGCGTAAGCCATTACTGAGTCAAAGGTAAATGTAACTTGTTCTCCATTATCCTGTACATCAGGTATGTCATTGCAGTTTCCAATTTCTGGGAATGTTTTGTATTTTCCGTCTGCATTCAGAGTAATGACAAGAAATTTTGCAGGGCATTCAGTGTTATCATCGAACGATTCAACAGTAAATAAAAACATGTCTGCTTGGCTAAGTTGAATAATCTGGTTTAGCTGCACGAGCTGCAAATTTGCCGATTCATATACATCATCGTTTTTATGTGTAATTCTTTTTATTAGTTTGCCATCTAAAATCTGATCAAACATTTTGAACTCTCCAAATCGAGATGAAATTAATTCAAATTCTTCTGGAATGTATTTTTTTCTGCATCCATTGGCAAAGAGAATAGCAGCTATTATTAAAAAAAAGCTTATTAAATACTTTTGATATGATTTCATTCGATCCTCTTTGTTTATGTCGCACTTGTAAAGTAGTGTTTTATAAGAATAAATTACTTTCTCATGGTTATAAAATTTAACCCAAAATGCAATTCATTTTCCTACTTCTTTTAATATTTCGACTTTTTGACTCTTGCCTATTAAACGAAAAAATTCATTTTTATCTCACACTAGGATTTTTAATATTAAGGCAATTGTTTTCCTAATGAAAATATTTGACGAAAAAAACCTTTCTGTCAAATGTCAGACATTGCGTCTTTAAATTTTTCAGGATAATCAAAATGAGTAAAATTCGATTTGAGACAAAAACACTTCATTTGGCAAATAAAATGAATCCTAAACATAATTTAGATTCAATGTCTTCTTTTTCGGATTTTATTGATTTACCAAAGGAGGAAGTATCAAATAGTTTTAATGAGTTTTTGGAAAAGAGTCCTTGTTCTATAAACCAAGAATTAATTCAAAAACTTTGTGAATTAGAAAATACCGAGGCTGGAATCCTTTGTTCTTCTGGCAGTTTTGCAATTTATCAAACTCTAATTGGATTAACTAAATTAGGAGATCATATTTTAGTTTCCAAAACTTGTTCGCCTTCAATTTACAAAGTAGTCGTAAGTTTGAGTCAAAAAAATGGTGTATCCTTTTCATTTATAGATTTTTCAAAGCCGAAAACATGGAAATCTCATGTAAAACAAAAAACTAAATTGGTTTTATTTGAAACGATTTCTACTCCAAGTTTAGAAGTTCCAGATTTTGAATTGTTAAAAATATTTTCTGATGAACATTCCCTTTATTTAGTTGCGGATAATTCTAATTCAACTCCATTTTTATTAACCCCATCTGATTTAGGTGTTCATTGTATTATTTATTCAAATACGTCTAATTTGGATAGCCATAGTGGAATTTCTGCTGGAATCATACTTGGGCAAAAAAAATGTATAAAGAAAATTCAAAGTTTTCACTTAGAAAATGAATTTGTATTTTCTTCTTTTAACTCGTGGGTTTTGTCTCGTGGTTTAGAAACGTTAGCCGTGAGAATGGAACGTCATTCATCTAATGCTTTACGTGTTGCAGAGTATTTAGAAAAGGTAAATGGTGTTTTGGATGTTCAATATCCTTATCTTTCTTCTTTTTCTAATTTTAATTTTTCTAAAAAATATTTGAAAATGGGTGGTTCTAATCTAAATTTTTCTTTGGAAGGAGGAGTGGTTCGGGGTAAAAGGTTTATCAATTCTTTAAAAAGTTTTTTGAATACCACATCTCCTAGCATTCGAACCGTTAGTCACTTAGCGACTTCTTCTTATTTGTCTATTCCTGAAAATGTTAGAATGAAAATGGGAGTTAATTCTAGTATGATTCGTTTGTCGATTGGATTAGAGCATATTGATGATATAATAGAAGAAATAGATAGTGCTATTTCTGATTCCAAAATAGTATTCAAACTTTATAAAAAAGGATATTGACTTTTTTTGAAACATTAATTCGTCTAATAGAACAAATATTTGGGATTGGTGTGTTGATTTATTTCAAAGGGGATTTTATGGGAAAAATGAAAAGTGTTTTATTAGTATTCGGGTGTATGTCATTCGTTTCTTGTTCGATGTTTTTGAATAAATCGTCTGATTCTGAAGCGGGAGACAGTGCTGTTCTGGCTGCTAGGATTCAAAATCTAAATGTTGTAAGGCTAAAAGTCACTGGAAATGCTCAATTAACCGGTTCTATAAAAAATGCAAATGTACAAGCAAGAACAATCCCAACATCAGGAACTAACGCTGGAAAATGTGATGGAGAAGCGGGTACCTTACTTGCCAAAGGATTTACATCTTATGGCTCTGTTGACAAAAATGATGGCGGTACATACTCTCTTAGTATGGAAAAACCAGCCGATTCCACGATTTGTATTGTCATTACTCCCACGCCTGAATCTTCCGCATACTCCCCATTTCAAAAGAGACTGATTCCATGGAGACCAAGAGTTACTAGTAATGGACAAACTAATTCTGTTCGCGTAACCTCTTTACTTGTACTTTCCGATGCAAATAGTGTATCGGTAAGAGAATTCAAAGCATCTGGAAATATCAATCCACTTACGAATATGGCAACTGCTAAGTTTAGCTCTGCCATGAGACAACGAACACAATTACAAATTCGCTCTAAATCGGGAGAAATTCAAAGTTCAGTTCTTTCTCCAACCGACATAGAAAAATTAGTGAGCAATTCAAATGAGGCAATCGGACAGATTTTCTTTAAAGGATCTACTGTAAAAGTCGATCCGTCCAAAATGAATTTTAGTGATCCAACAGCCCCAGGATATGATCCCGGACTTGCCAAACAATTCAATGCTGTAATGGGTGGAATTGATTCAATCATTGCAAAACTTATCAGCGGAAAAGGTTTAAACCCTGAAGAATCAGATGATATTTCAACCCTATATGACAGCTATTTAGATTTAGTTGGGGGTGATATTGCTGGTGATGGTGTTCTAGACGGATTAGGCATAGTGGATGAATCGGGAAATCCTGTTACTGTTTCAACGGACTTTACAAACGTAATGGCTGATCCAGCAGGTAGTCTTTCGCAAGGTATGTCCACTTACGTTACGCAAGTGGCAGTAACTGGTGGGGATGATGGAAGTGGTGTAGTTTGGACTGCCGCAGATACTAGCAATCCTAGTTTTACGGGTTCCGGGATAACATCGAGTATCCCAGCACCAACTTCCTTTTCTTATGCAAACTCTCCTTATATCTATATTGTAGGACTTCCCATTACCTCACTAAATCCTACAGTGACAGGAACAGTTACTTCTTACACAATATCGCCTGCACTACCAACTGGACTTTCTCTGAGTGGGGTAACAGGCGTTATCTCTGGAATTCCTGCGACTGCTCAGACTGCGACTAATTACATAGTTACCGCTTCTAATTCTAGTGGCACAACAAGTGCAACTATCAGAATTACTGTCAATTTACCAGCTCCCACTTCTCTTACCTATGGAGGGGCTAATTATGTGTATGTGGTAGGAACACCAATCCCGAATCTTTCTGCTAGTATCACTGGAACGATTGGCTCTTATTCTGTATCTCCTACTTTGCCTGCTGGACTTTCACTTAATACAACAACGGGAGTTATTTCAGGAACACCAACCGTTGTACAGACAGCGACTAACTACACAATAACCGCAACCAACTCTGGTGGCTCAACAGGAACAACCATAAGTATCACAGTAAACCATTCCGCACCCAATACGCTAACCTATGGCGGAAGCAATTTTACTTATACAGTGGGCACACCAATAAGCAATTTAACTGCTAGTGTTGCAGGAACAATTACTTCCTTTTCAGTTTCACCTGCATTACCTTCTGGTCTTTCACTTAATACAACAACTGGAGTAATTTCGGGAACTCCGACAACATCACAAAGTGCGACAAATTATACAGTAACTGCAACAAACTCCGGTGGAACCACATCTACCATTCTAAGTATTGCTATAAATCTTGCAGTTCCTTCCTCTTTGACTTATGGAGGAACTAACTTTACATATATAACAGGGACAACGATAACGAATCTCACGCCGAGTGTAACAGGGACAGTGAGTTCTTATTCGATTACACCTGCTTTACCTACAGGTCTTACTCTTAATATATCTACGGGTATAATTTCAGGTGTGCCAACGTCTACCCAAGGTTTAACTGCCTATACTGTGACGGCTACCAATTCGGCTGGCTCGACAACGGCTAATATCAATATAACCGTAAATGCTTTGGCGATTAGTTATGTCGGAAGCCCATTCTCATTTGCAAATGGAGCTACAATATCTAGTAAGGCAGTGACTAACAACGGTTTTGCTCTGTCTTACGGAATTTCTCCAGCTCTTCCGACCGGACTAATACTCAATACAAGCACTGGTCTTATTAGCGGCACACCATCCGTAACCTCTGGATCTACTGCGTATACGATAACTGCCACAGCCAACTCAGGAGTAACCGCAACTACTAGTATAAATATTACAGTCTATCAACCAATCACGATTTCTTATACAGGAAGTCCGTTTACCTACAATGTTTCTAGTACGATCACTTCTCTTACTCCAACAGTGACTAATGGTCCGACTACTGGTTACAGCATATCACCCGCACTTTCTGCTGGACTTTCTTTTAACACTACTACTGGTGTAATTTCAGGAACTCCAAGTGCAATGCAATCCTTGACTTCTTACACTATTACGGCAACTAGTGCATCAAACGGAAGTAATACAACGTCCATTTTAATTACAGTCAATCAAATGCTTGCTCCGACGTCGTTGTCTTATAGTGGAAATCCATTTACGTTCTTGCAAAATACCGCGATTACAACCCAGACTCCAACAGTTACGGGAATAGTGTCTTCTTGTTCTGTTAGTCCAACTCTGCCAGCAGGTCTTGCTATCAATAATACAAACTGTGCGATAACAGGTACACCGACAACTTTACAATCAGCTTCCAATTATACAGTTACTGCCACAAATGCAGGCGGAAACACGACATTTGTTCTTTCCATCGCGATCAGTGATTTACCAGCACAATGTTTTAGTTATACATCTATTACAGGAGATGATAGACATACAGGGTTGACTGGTGGAACAAAAGGATGTGATAGTGGAATGACTAATTCATGGGTTCGTTTTACAGGAACTTACAACAGATTAGCCTCATCCATGCCGGCTATTAATTATTGTAATACAGATGCACCCGGATATCTAACTACTTCGCATCCAGCAACTAAAGGTCAGCAAGTAGCCGGAACAACTTGTTTTAATTGGAGCAGCAATGCTTGTAACTTTACCTATCCAATTCAAATTACAAATTGTGATACGTTTTATATTTATCAGTTACCTGCAACAAGTTGTTCTTTGAAGTATTGTAGTAGTAACATTTAGTTTTTAAATTAAAATAACACTGCAAGACTCTATCTTGCAGTGTATCCACCATCGACAGGAAGTGCTACTCCTGTTATGAAACTAGCATCGTCTGAGCAAAGCCAAACAGCAGCTTTTGCAATTTCTTCTGGTTTGGCTAATCTATTCATAGGGTGAATTCCTTCAAATTCACTTCTTGCTTTTTGTGGATTTGAATCTGCTCTAAATAGTTTTTCTATCATTTCAGTTTCAATTCCCCCTGGGCAAATTACATTTACTCTAATTTTTTTTGGGGCATAATCTAGAGCTACACTTTTAGTTAAGCCAACTACTCCAAATTTGGAAGCGCAGTAGGGGGATAATAAAGGGTATCCGACTAATCCTGATGTGGATGCAATATTTACTATGGATCCGCCGTCTGGATTTTTTTCTAATTCTTGTAAGGAATACTTTGTTAGTAAAAAAGTTCCTCTGAGGTTAATCGCGATTACCTTGTCCCATTTTTCATCATTATAATCTTTTATAGAAACACTTGCTCCACCAATGGCAGCATTGTTAATTACAAAATCAATTTTTTTAAAAGTCTGAACAGTCCTATTTACAAAATTTTGAACGTCTGCTGTTTTACTTATATCAGCTTGGGTAAACAGTCCGTTAGCCCCTTCTTTTTGAATTAAACTAACTGTTTCCAAACCTTCTGGTTCTCTGCGACCACAAACAGATACATTAGCACCTTTTTTAGCAAATTCTAATGCAAGGGACCTTCCCAAACCAGAAGTTGCTCCAGATATGATTACAACTTTTCCATCGAATAATTTCATAAAATTAACCTTGTATAGAATTTACTTTTGTTTTAAAATGACTTTTAATAAGAATACTTAACGAGTCTAACTCATCAATTAAGTTTGTGTTTTCTATGTATTTTAGATCTTGTGCAAGAATTAGGTAGTATTTAATTTCTTCAATATAACCTCTACATTTTGCTGCAAAATAATTTAGTTCTTTTTTATCTTTCCGACTACTTCCTTCTAGGATAGTCAAAGGAAGCGATGTAGCCGATTTACGAATTCTGGATATTAAATTATCAGCTTCTTCTTTCGGAAGGTTATTGGTTAGTTTGTAAAGTTTAAGTACCAGTTTATGAGATTCTTGCCATGCAGTAGGAAGATTGGCAAAGTTAGATTTTTTGGATTGCGAAGCTGTACTTAGGTTTTCAAAATTTGATTTGAATTCAATTGGAACTGGAATTACTTTTTTAATTGAATAATTAAAGAATAAAACTCTAATTTTTACAAAAGCTACTGGAATTTTTTCATTCTCTTTAGTTAGTCGAAAGTTCAGGTCAAATGCTTTTTCCATAAAATTATCAGGGGCAACTTCCACTTTTACAATGTCTTTGTAAAAAAGCTCACCTTGATAGGATATATTGGCATTTGCAAATATAACACTACTTTCCTTTAAGTCTAGGACGTTGAATTTATAATTAGCAAAAAAAGCTAAATAAGCTTCCATTACAATGTCTAGAATCGTTGCAAAAGATACATGCACGTCCAAACTGAGATCAATTCTTCTAATTGGTATCTCAATTGAGAAAGGATAGTAAGTAGGTATTTCCAGTTTATTGTTAGACACAATCACTCCCGATGAGACATAGTTTGTTTGTGATCAGTAAAATTGCAAGTTTTTTTATAACGTTTAGTTGAAAAACATTTAATTCTGTACTACAAACATAGAATTGTATTTTAGTAAAAAAAAACTTGACTAATCTATTTATGTAGGTTAACTCACTTTGTATCCTGAAATCTATTTTGGTAGAGGTGGTGAATGGCAAAAAATCAGAGAGTTGTTATTACGGGTATCGGAACAATATTACCCAATGCGTTTGATTTACAGAATTTTTGGAGTCATTTAAAAAATGGCAATTCCCAAATCGACTATCTAACAAGATTTCCTACCGAGGACTTTTCAATCAAAGTAGCTGCAGAAATTAAAGACTTTGAACATAAAAAATTCCTTCCTGACTTAGACCCCAAATTAGCTAAAAATTATAATCATGAAACGTTAGTTCTTATGTCTGCTTTGGAACTAGCGCGCAAAGATGCAGGGTTAGAAAAAGATACTGTTGAGCCATCTCGCGTTGGTTTAATTGATTCTTCTTCTAGGTCATCACTTGCTTGGTGGGAACATGCATGGAAAAGATATACAGAGCTAAAAGATGAGTCTGTGTTTGACAGATACGCGGTATTAACCTCCATGTCATCTAATCCGACAAATTTAACAGCAATTAATAGCAATATACAGGGATTTGTCACTACCATTTCTGCTGCATGTGTTGGTGGGCATCATGCTATTAGCCTCGGGTTCCAAGCAATTAGAAAAGGTCGAGCTGATATTATGTATGCAAGCGGTCATGAGTTTCCACTGATAAGACCTCTTATGCAGATGTATTCTGATCCACAAAGTAGAGTAATGTCTTTAGAGAAAGATAATCCCAAAAATGCAATGAGACCCTATGACAAAAATAGAGATGGATTTATCCTTGGAGAAGGAGCTGCTGTACTTTGTCTGGAAAGTTATGATCATGCAAGAGCAAGGGGAGCAAAAATCTACGCTGAGGTTTTGGGTACTCTTAGTTACAACGAAGCAGACCACGCTATGAGAATGGATATCACAGGTAAAAAGGCTGCGTCTGGAATCACGAAACTAATTCAAATTAGTAAACGTTCTCTAGATGATGTAGATTATTTTTGTGGTCATGGAACTGCAACTTATACAAACGATCTTGCTGAAGGTCGTTCCATGAAACTAGTTTACAATGGAAAACCTAAAGATAAATGGGCACCATTAGGATCTATCAAACCAATATTTGGTCACACTTTTGGCGCGGCGGGAATTATCAATGTGGCAGCAACTGCGATGATGATAAAAGAACAAACTCTATGCCCAACAATTAATCTAAAACAAGTTGATCCTGAGTGTGAACAAGACCATATAAGTGAAGGACCGAGAAAGGCTAAGATTGATTTTGCGATCTCTCTTGCATTTGCAATCGGTAGTCAGTCTTCCTTTATTTCTCTCGGAACTCCCGATTGAAATAAGATTTTTTGCTAACGATTTTTATAAATATTCAAAAGGAGAGAAAAAATGAAACTTAAATCAAATGGAATTCAAATTACAGGTTACGGTGATTATTATCCTGAAAAAATTTTAACAGATGAAGAAATTCGCGCAAGACTAAAATACCCAGACATGCATCCGGCAGAAAAGGCAGTGATTGGAGATATTGGTGTCACCAAAAGACATAGAGCCAACGAAAAGGAAACCTCAGTTTATATGGCATCGAAAGCCTGTGAAATGGCAATGAAAAATGCCGGCGTTTCACCTGAATCTATTGACCTATATCTATTTTGCAATTGGACAGAGAGATATTATTTGCCTGACTTAGCTCCTCAAGCTTCGATGTTAAATGGAACTAAAAATGCGTTAGCCTTTGATTTAGGTACAGCATGTACTGGGTTTGTGCATGGAGTTCAGACAGCTAGTTGTTATTTACAAACAGGAAAATGGAAAAAAGCCTTAGTGGTTGGTGCCGAAAGATTTTCCGAGCGAACCAAAAAAGGCGGTTACGGAGAATTTACCGCAGGAGATGCTGCGGCTGCTGTAGTTATGGAGTATACAGGCACCACAGAAACTGGTGTGATTGACACTTGTCTTTTTGATGTAGGAAGTCTTGTGGATGTAATTACTTGCAATGCACCTGCAGGATTAATTAGAAGTTACCCTGATTTAGTAACCAATGCAGCAGATTATTCTTTGAAAGCGATAGATTTACTAATGGAAAGAAATGGGTTAAAAGAATCTGATATAACTTGGGTAGTACCACATCCTGGTACTGATATTGTTGTGAAAGATATTTTAAAGAGAACCAAAATTCCTAAAGAAAAATATCTTATGAACTATCCAAAAATGGGAAATGTTTCAGCAGCTTCTATCCCAACAGTTCTTGCCGAATACTACAATAATGGAACTATCAAAAAAGGGGACACCATTCTTGCTCCAGCAGTAGGGGGTGGATTTTATTGGGGTGGTATTTTGTATATCGCATGAACTAAAACTGGGTTGGGGATTGTGCTTTTACAAAGTCCCCAAACGCCCATTAGGAAAAAAATATCCACAAAAAAATAAATTGCATGACAAATATGTATAAATAGATACGATTCAGAAATCTACTAGTAGACTCGCAATCGTAAGGACTTTTTTTATTTATGCTAGCAATTGAAGGTTATGAAGTTAAAGAAAGAATTAATAGTAATTCTGAAATCGAAGTTTATCGCGCAATAGATAAGACTAACAATAAACCAACTATCTTAAAAAGCATTCCAATTCATAACGAATTTCATCCTTCGATTATAAATCTGAAAAACGAATATGACATTCTTGATTATCTCAAATCAGATTTAATTTTAAAAGTATACGCTTTTCAAAGATACTCCAATGGATTTTTTCTTGCCTATGAGGATAGCGGTGGTATATCTCTAAAAGAATATGCAAACTCTAACAAAATTCCTCTTGATAAATTTTATCAGATTTCTATTTCCCTTGCTGAAATTCTTTCAGAGATCCATCGAAAAAAAGTAATACATAAAGATATTAAACCAGAAAATATCATTATTAATCCAGATACAATGGATGTAAGATTAATTGATTTTGGAATTTCTACACGTTTGTCTAAGGAAGAAACCAAATGGACTGCGGCTAACGTTCTAGAAGGAAGTATTCAATATATTTCTCCAGAGCAAACAGGGCGAATGAATCGTTCGGTAGATTATCGAAGTGATTTTTATTCACTCGGAGTTACATTTTACCAAATGCTTACTGGAAAATTACCCTTTACTAATACTGATTTGTTAGAATTAGTTCATTCTCATTTAGCAAAAACTCCTCCTTTAGCTCATGAAATAGATTCGTCTATTCCAATTTCTATTTCTAAAATTGTAGAAAAGCTGATGGCTAAAACAGCAGAAAATCGTTATCAAACAGCTCTTGGTTTGAAATATGATTTGGAGCTTGCAAGAAAAGAAGATACCTCTAAGTTAATTGTGCTGGGTTCAAAAGATTTATCAGACGAATTTAAAATTACGCAAAAGCTTTACGGTAGAGAGGAAGATATTCTAGGACTTATTCAAGCGTTTGCCGAAGTACATGAATCTAGTCATTCAAAAATGGTTCTGATTTCTGGATATTCTGGTGTAGGCAAATCGTCATTAGTCAAAGAAATTAACAAACCAATCACTGCTTCGAAGGGATATTTTTTAAGTGGAAAATACGATCAGTACAATCGTAATTTACCTTTTAGTGCTATCATTCAAGTATTTACAAATTTGATTCGTTTATTTTTGACTGAAAGTCCTGAAAGTATCGAAACATGGAAATCCAAAATTTTAGAAGCACTTGGTTCTAATGGAAAGGTTATAACAGATGTTATCCCCGAATTAGAATTTATAATCGGATCACAACCAACTGTGGCAGAATTAGGTTCCCAAGAAAACTCAAATCGTTTTTATTTGGTATTTCAAAATTTTATAAAAGTATTTGCAAACTTTGAACATCCACTAGCAATATTTTTAGACGATTTACAGTGGGCTGATTCAGCTTCGCTTGGTCTCATTAAAAATTTGATGTTAGACCCATCTATGAAATATCTTTTTTTAATGCTTGCTTATCGAGAAAACGAAACAGATAAAAGTCATCCATTTAACATTATGTTAGATTCAATTAAAAAAGAAGGTATTACACCAGAAGTTTTTGATTTGAAGCCACTAAGTGTAGAACATGTAACTGAATTACTTAAAGATAGTTTATTTTGTAAGTCAGAAGAGGCAAGTTCTCTTGCTGAATTGGTATTTCAAAAAACGGGTGGAAATCCTTTTTTTATTACAGAGCTTTTAAAGCAGTTAACTAAGGAAGATTCTATTTCGTTTGATTATGATAATGGAAAATGGGTTTGGGATATTGAAAAAATTAAATCCACTCGAATTTCAGAAAATGTTGTAGAATTATTAATTGGAAGAATTCAAAAACTTTCAGAGAAAACACAAAACATTTTAAAGTTAGCATCTTGTATAGGGAATAACTTTGAGTTAGCCACACTTTCGTTGATTAACAATGCTTGGCCTCAGGACACCAAAAAAGACTTAGCCGAAACTATCAAAGAAGAATTGATTTATCCTGTTGGGGATAATTATCGTTTAGTCGATTCGATGGGTTCTGATATTAAGGATAAGCGTCGCAATTACGAAACTGCCAAAAAAATTGCTTATAGATTCCAGCATGATAGAGTCCAACAAGCTAGTTATGAGCTGATTGGGGATTCAGAAAAAAAAGCACTTAGGCTAAAAATCGGAAGAATTCTTTTAAAAAATGAAGGTTGGGAAGAAAATCTTTTTGATATAGTGAATCATCTAAATATAGGCTCTGAACTCATTACTGAAGAGGCAGAAAAAAAACACCTAATAGAATTAAATTTACAAGCAGGGAAAAGGGCAAAAGTCTCAACTGCTTACAAACCTTCCTTAGAGTATTTAACGCAAGCTCGCATAATAATTGTTAGCCTAGGAAACTCATGGAATAAATATTACGAACTAACATTAAGTGTGTATAAGGAATTAGCAGAGGTAGAATACCTAAATGGAAACTTTGAAAAATCCGAAGAGCTAATCAATGTTATCCTTGATAATGCTAAAAGTGATATTGAAAAAGCAGATGCATATCGTCTTTTGATTATTCAATACACATTATCTGCAAAGTATACAGAAGCAATTTCTGTCCTAAGAAAAGTTATGATTGTATTAAACTTAGAACTTCCCAGAGAGGAAGACTATAAAGTAGTCATTGAAAATGAAATGAATACAATCAAAACAAGACTATTAAATAAAAAAGTAGAAACGTTAGTAAATGAACCTGAAGTTACTGATCCAGAAAAGAAAATCGCAATTAAATTATTAACCATTTCAATGCCAACTTCTTACTACTCTAGTCCAGAGTTATGGACTGTGCTTGTATTAAAAACTGTGAATCTTTATTTGAGTTTTGGGAATGTTGGTGAGACGTACGGTTATTCTTGTTATGGAATTTTAATGGCTGCTTATGGAGATTTTAAGTCAGGATATGAATTTGGAAAATTGGCTGTTACCATAAGTGAAAAATTTAATAATAAATCTGAAAAATGTAAAGGTAGTAATGTTTTTGCGAATCTTATTCATTCTTGGGTTTATCATATTAAGAATACAATTGAAATTAATGCTGATGGATTTAATGCGGGACTTGAGTCGGGAGAATTTCAGCACGCAAGTTATACATTGATGAATGCTTCTGTAAATTTATTTTTTATGGGAAAAACCGTAAAACAAGTACAAACAGATATAGCCAAGATGCTTCAATTCACTCAGAAAGTCCAAAGTAACGTAGCAAGTGATATGATCATTGGAGTTGATCTGATTACAAAAAGTCTTCAGTCTAGTATGAGTGATCATGAATTTGATTTTTTTAAAGAAGATGAAAAATACTTAAAAGTTTGCAGTGCAAATCAAAGTATGATGTCTATTTGCATTTATAAAATTATGAAATCGCAAGTTCTATTTCTTTATTCTAATTTAGACATTGCATATAAAGAAATTATGGATTCGTCTTCTATGCTGTCATTTATAGTAGGACTTCATCCAGTAGCAGAGCATAACTTCTATTATTCGCTTATACTTTGTGCATTGTACAAAGATGCAGGCAAAGAAGATCGTTTAAAGTATATGACTCAGATAAAAATAAATCAGAAGCAGATGAAAATCTGGGCTGAGAGCTGTGCTGAAAATTTTCTCCATAAGTATTTGTTAGTAGAGGCAGAAATTGCGCGAATCGAATACAAAAACTGGAAAGCTGCAAAACTTTATGATGAGTCCATACTAGAAGCGCGTAAGAACGATTTTACTCAAAATGAGGCTCTTGCAAATGAATTAGCTGCTAAGTTTTGGTTGAAGAAGAAGAACTATAGATTTGCTCAAAATTATTTTTTAGAAGCTTACAAATGTTACGAGGGATGGGGAGCAGTCAGAAAGTGTGAAGATTTAGTCGAAAAATATCCAAATTATATCAGTGAACAGAAAATTCCATATGATTTTAATAAGACTTTATCTGGGACGATGACTATATCTACCCAGACAGGAAATGGAGCTTCCACACAACTTCATACTACAAATACATTGGATTTACAGTCAGTGTTAAAAAGTTCCTCTGCCATATCTGGTGAGATCAAAATAGAGAGTTTGTTAAATAAGATCATGAGTATCGTGATTGAAAATGCTGGCGCTCAGAGGGGAGTATTACTTTTAAAGAAAGACCGCAAACTTTACGTAGAGGCAGAGGGGTCTATCAGCTCTGAGGAAGTGAAGGTAATGACGAATATCCCCTTAGATCAGTATTCTGATATTGCTAGTTCGGTAGTTTACTATGTAGAGCGTACGAAAGAAAACCGTGTTTTAATCAATGCAACTAGTGATGAGAAGTTCAATAAAGATATATATATTTCAAAAAATCAGATTAAATCAATATTATGCGCTCCAATAATGAAACAGGGTGAATTAACTGGTGTTTTGTATTTAGAAAATAATTTGTCGACTGGAGCATTTACCGCAGATAGATTACAAGTGGTAAATTTACTTTCTTCTCAAGCGGCTATATCTATTGATAATGCTTTGCTTTATGCGAATATGGAGCAGAAAGTTCGTGATAGAACTAAGGAATTAGCAGAGACAAACGATCAGTTAGCAGAGAAAAATCAGCATATAACGGATAGTATCAATTATGCGAAGACAATTCAAGACGCGATACTTCCTTCGAAGACAGCTATTTCAAATACGCTTAAAGATGTTTTTATATTATTCAGACCCAAAGATATTGTATCTGGAGATTTTTATTGGTTTACCTATTATGAGGGTTACACCTTCATTGCCGCAGTAGACTGTACGGGACATGGTGTTCCAGGTGCATTTATGTCTATGATTGGGAGTTCTATTTTAAACCAAATTGTAAAAGAACAAAAAGTATTAGACCCAGCCATAATTTTAGAGAATTTGAATAATAATGTGCGTCATGCGCTACGTCAAGATGTGAAAGAGGATGCATCGAGAGACGGAATGGAAATATGTTTTTGCAGAATTAATTCTACTGGAGATGAAGTTGTATTTGCCGGTGGTCATAGAACATTATACATGATGAGTGGGAATGAGTTTATTTCTATAAAAGGGGATAAAGAGTCCATTGGCGGAAAACAAAAGGATGTCAGGAAGTATACCAACCATCAAATTAAAATTCAAAGTGGAGTAAGAACAGTTCTTTACTTGACGACTGACGGATTTCAAGATCAGCCAAGTCCAGAGGGTAAAAAGATAGGCTCTAAGGGATTACAAGAAATGATTCAAAAACACTATTCGAAGTCAGGACTTGATCAGAAAAAATTGTTTGAAGATGGACTTGATTTACATACAAAAAATAATACAGAACCACAAAGAGATGATATTACTCTAATAGGAATTATTTTATAAATTGGATTATTAATATCGACTAAAGATTTATTTGGGGTTGACTCAAAATAACATTTTGTGATACTGCATCTATGCTGAATAGGTGCTCATAGAAAAGTCATAGAGCAGACTGTAAGCTTGATTACAAAGATATTATTGACAATAATACAAATTTTAGGTTAGTGTAATTTCTTATGAATGAAAATGGTGGGCTATACAACCAGTACCTCGGAATAAAAGACCATAAGGTTCTTGTTTCCTTTAAAGGGGCAGTTTCTCAGGACATCTTAACTGAATTTGGTACTATGATTAAATCTTCTCTCAGTGCCGAAACTAAAACTAATCGTATATTTGCCGTTTTTGTAGAACTTGCACAAAATATTTTACACTATTCTGCTGAGAAAATACCTAACTCCCAAGGAAGTGCTGGAGTTGGTATAATTATACTCAAAGAAAAGCAAAATCTATTCTTTTTAAGTTCTGGGAACATGGTTTCCAATGAAAGTGTAGAAAAAATTAAAGCGAAGTGTGAGAAAGTTAACGCAATGAACAAGGATCAGTTGAAAGCATATCATCAAGAATTAATTCGAGGAGGGCGTCCTGATGGAAGTAAGGGTGCGGGTCTTGGAATAGTAGATATTGCGCGTAAATGTGATAGTCCTATAGATTGTGTTGTAGATCATGTAGATGAAATGAATTCCTTTCTCACTCTTTCAGTATATTTTAAAAAGGAAAACCAATAATGGATAAAATTCTTATACAAAAAACCAAAACATCTCCAGAAGTCATAATGGACTTCGAAAAGGGTATTCTTGAAATCATTGGTGAGTCTTACCCAGAAAATGCGGTAGGTTTTTATAAACCAGTTTTTGATTGGTTAAACTCTGTTATAGGATCTAACGTTCCCTTAACTGTAAATTTTAGATTAGATTATTTCAACACAAGTTCCTCCAAATGTGTGATTGATATTTTGGATATTTTGGATAAGTATTATGCTAATTCCGGTAAAGTCGAAGTTAAATGGTACTACAAAGAAGACGATGATGATATGTTAGAAACGGGAGAAGAATTTTCTACCGACATTAAAGTTCCTTTCGAACTTCGCTCTTATTCCTAGGTCTCAATGGCTGCGGAAAAATCAGGAGAAAATCACGAAGAAATTTTCGAACATGAATTCGAAATATTACAGAGATTTAAAGAAAAGTTTCAAGTCACGTCCGACGCAAATTCTAATTTAGTTGAATATAAAATTCTTGGGGAAAACTACGAACAGCTTTTAAAACAAAGTATTAAACTAATGAAAATTGGCGACTCTACTCAGAGGCGCTTAATCAAAACTCAAAACCAACTTCAAGATGCAAATGAGCAAATTGAAAAATCTTACAACAACCTAAAAGCTCTAAGTCAGTTTGGACAATCCATAACGGCAAGTCTTGATACAAAAGCGATTATTCTATCAGTGCTGCGTCACATTCAACCTATGATGTCTACTGATATTCTTGCGATTGGGATGTACGAAGAAGAAAAAAAAGTTATCAAGTATAAATTTTGTGTAAAACAAGGTGCTTATGTACCATCTCTTGCATCCGAATCTTTAAACGATAAGAATTTTTCTGCTTTATGTTATCAAGATAAGGCAGAAATTATTGTTCAGGATTTACAGAAAGAATATCCTAATTTAGTTTCTAGCATTCGACAATTATGGGATGAAACTACTGAGTCTTTATCCTATTTTCCCCTGAAAGTAGAAGATCGTTTTATTGGAATTTTAACCGTTCAAAGCCACGAAAAAAATGCTTATTCAGAAAATCAATTAAACGTATTACGCACATTAGCCTCTTATATTGGAATTGCAATTGATAACGCAGATGCATATAAAAATCTTTCCAAAAAAAATAAACAGCTCAATGAAAATATAGAAAAAATTAATTCTTTAAATGAAGGTATCGAAAGAGAAAGACAAAAATCCGAAAAACTCCTTTTGAATATTTTACCTGCTTCCATTGCGGAACGATTAAAAGCGGGGGAGAATGTAATCTCTGATTTTTTTCCGGAGGCTACTGTGATGTTTGCGGACTTAGCAGGCTTTACCAAAATGAGTGCCAAACTAGCTTCACCGGAGAAACTCGTTATTATCCTCAATGAAATTTTTACTGAATTTGACGAGGTTGCCAATCGTTATGGTCTTGAAAAAATTAAAACGATTGGGGATTGTTATATGGTTGCTGGTGGAGTTCCTGTCACAAGTGAGGATCATATTGAAAGAACAGCAAAAGCATCTTTAGATATGCTAAAAGTTTTTACTCGAATCAAATCTAACTGGGATATGGACTTCGGAATACGTATTGGTATTCACGTTGGCTCAATTGTTGCTGGAGTTATTGGTCAAAATAAATTCGTTTATGATCTCTGGGGCGATACTGTTAATACTGCTTCTCGTATGGAGTCACATGGAGTCCCAGGTCGCATAAATTGTTCGCAAGATATTTATGAAAAACTAAAAGATAAATTTATCTTTGAAGATCGTGGTGAATCAGAAGTAAAAGGAAAAGGCATCATGAGGATGTTTTTTCTGAATGATAGAAAGTGATCTAACTATCAAAGTAAAAAATATGCCACGCTATAGCTAGAGGCACAAAGACACCGAGGTTAATAATAATTTTTCTATCTAAGGAATAAGATTGTCTTGGTAATTTGCCAAAGCTTATTTATCACCATTTAGAAAATAAAAAAGAAACTATGTGTCTTTGTGCCTCTGTGGCAAACGAGAGGTTTCTATGATTTGTCTTAAATGTAACGCATTCCACTCTGGATTTGTTGGGCGCCTATGTCCTGTTTGCTCTGAGCCTTTACTATTAGAAACTGCGGCTAATCGAGATAAACTGGTAATTGGTAGGTTGCAGGAATACTTAGCTTTGTGGTATAAATCAGGCAAGGTTAGTAAAAAAGCTGTAAACGAAATTGAAAATGCTATTTCCGAAACAAATCTATTCGCAGAAGAAAAAGAAAACAACTCCCACTTTGGTTTTATAAGTTTATTTCTGGATTGGTTGCAAGGTCTCGCGACTGGTTTCTTCATAAGTTTGGGTGCGTTATTTGAGCCAATGATTAGAAAGCCCAATTCAAACAAATACAGAAAAAATTTATCCGTTAAAGACTCAGAGGCAAGTTATGAGAGTTTAACGGAAGGTATTCTTTCAGGAGATAATTCTGGCGCTAGCAGCTTATCCGGATTAGACGCTGTCTCTGAATTAGACTCAAAGCATCACCGCAAAAAAGCAAAGTATAAACACGATAAGTTTAAGACAAATACCGAAGAACCTATATTTGAAATTTGGGCGGGAATGAGACCATTATTCAATGAATATATCTGGTGGTTTATTGGGACTTTACTTGTTTTGACCGGTTCGATTATGGGAATTCGAGAAGCTTGGCTTGTATTAACAGGGATTAGCCGCCATATCACAGTTCTAAGTGCAGTTTTTTTATACCAGATTTTATTTATGGCACTTGGAATTTTTCTTGGGAGTAGGTCGGCTACAACGGGAAGATTGTTATCGGGTATTTCTCTTTTGTTACTACCGGTTTCGTTTTCAGTTGTGTCAGATGTAATTCTCACAAATACAATAATTGGTTTTGTTACGCTTGCCGTTTTGGTTGGTTTGTCCTATTTTATCCTAAGAGTTATTTCGAGTAAACAATTTCAAATGGAGGCTAATCAATTTATACTTCCTATTCTTCCTTCTATGGTAGTTCTTACTTTAATTCCTTATTTTGGTATAGGTATACCTTCGATTGTTCTAAGCTTTTTGCCATTAGCCGCTATTTACAAAATTTCGAAAAATATTACCGAGGAAAAGATCGGAAGTAAGGGTTTGTTTTTATTTTCTATCTATGGGGCTTTAGCAGTAATCGCTGTTTATTTAAACTTGCCTTTGGAAAATAATTCTCGCTTTCAACTCGGGAGTCTTTCTATTGGTGTTCTTTTTCTTTGGATCTTAGGGCTTTCTGCCATTCTAACAATTACATTTGGAATGTATGGTTTTCGAGTTGAATCTAGAAGAGTTTATGTAATTCTTGAGATTCTATTTTTAGCGGTTACTCTTGTGCTTGCCTCTATTTCTGGAATATTTATTTTTTCAACACAAACTTGGGAAATCAATGAAAACTTAGTTCGTTTATTGTATGTAACTATTCCGATTTTAGTTAGTATACTTTTCTATGATACGATTTCTCGTCACGAAATGGCAATTCACCCATTTATGGTTTTGTCTATTGTTAGTTCGTATTTACTTGTGAAGGAAATTGCGCCACCAACAATTTGGTCTATTGCTTTTGCACCTATCGTTCCCATAACGAAAATGCTTTATTCAAAAGATGAATCCCCGAAAATGAGAAGAACACTGTATGGTTGGGGAGTTATTTCTGGAATTGTTTCTTGTACGATTTTAATTTACCTAAGTCCAATGTTTAGGTTTAATAATATAGCTGTCATCGATATTCTAAAGGAACCTTTGACATTGATTCATACAGGACCTATTTTATTTGCTGGTATTTACTTTGCAATTATTTCGCACAGAGTGGCTGGCTTGACTCGCTCGATTTTGCATCTTTCGGCTGCGTTTGGAACTTTCACTTTTGTATATGGAATCTTCTTATTTTACTTTCCGATGATTGATTCTATTTCAAAAATAGGTGCTAGTCTCGGCTTAGTTAGCGTTTTCTACCATTTTGCCGCAATCAAATTCGAGAAAGTCCTCTTTAAAAATACGAACGAAGAAAATGATTCACTCTTTCAACCGATGGATGATATTTCGTTATTAGCTGGAACTCTTTCTGCTTTAACTCTTCTTTTTGTATTTAACCCAACGTCCATCATGGAAAATAGTTTTGTTGCCCTAACGGGTCTAATTTTAATTACCCGCTCTTTTCGAGATAATAGTAGCTTTTCTAGTTTTTTAGGAAGTATTTTAGTTTCCCTTGTGATCTTTCGGATTTCGATTACTTATTTTACAGTTCCTAGTACTGCAGTAAGTGCATTTGTTTCTTCTGCTGTTGCATTCTGGAGTGGAATACTTTGTGTTTTATTTCCAAACTTAACTCCCGCAGATATAAAATCCAGAAAAGTATTTTTTGTGATTCGTTTGCCATTTGCCGCGCAGGGTCAAGTGCTTGTTAGAAACGCATTATCTGCTACTTCTTTAATTTATGTTTTATATTCTATTGGTTTGATTTTTGTTTGGTTAGGTTTACCTGATCAACCGGAAAGGAATTGGGTAATCTTATCTGGATTTTTACTTACCCTTACGTTTTCAGTTGCATTTTTTACTAGAGCGTTTAATTCCTTTTATCTGCGAGGCTCTACTGTTTGTCTTGCGTTAATCTTTTTTTCGGTTGGTCTTGTTGCAGTAGCAAATCGAATAGGAAGACCTCTGCCGCCTACCGTTGTAGGTGTAAATCTCACCTTTGTAATCATTGGAATTTGGTTGTTTTCAAGACTTTTATTTCACAAAGGACAGGCTTTGGCGAATTGGTTAGATAATCCTAGTCAGGGAAAGTTTTATCATCATATTCCGCTATCGGTTATGGTTTTACTTGGTTTTATTTTAATTCTAGATGTATTTCTATTACAACCTTATTCAATTCCACGATTTCTATATATTACACCACCTACTTTTTTTGTAGGAGCTGGGCTTGCGGCATTCTTCTATAGCCGCTCTTTGCAAAGTCTAATTCCTTTGCAGTTAACATTAAGCTTATTCGTATTAGCCTCTATACTTGGATTTGTACAAGAGAGTTTTACGGGAACAAAATTAGTAGCGTTAGATTTGCCTGGGAGTAGGTGGGTTCCTCAAATTACCGAAGCTGCGACAAGGGTGGGGGATTGGCTAGACCCTATAATTTTTCTACCTCCAAACTTAAATCCATCATCACTAATTATCCGATCGGCAACTGGGATTGCTGCCATTGGAACTTTTTACACATTTTGTGTTCTCTTATTGCCATTAGCCGCTCTTAGTTCTGGAATTCGTAAAATCATATTTCACATGGAAGACTTTTTAACTCTCCAGCATTTATTTTCTAGTTGGTCGGTTATTTGTACAGCTCTACTTACACTCATAGCATTTCAGTATGCTTTCATAACACCAGCATTTCTTTCACTGATTGCAGGGGGATTACTTGTGTTAGCCCGCTTTTCCAAAATGGGAAATGTCTCTGTAGGACTAAGTGGGATTTTAATTTTACATGGATTTGCACATCAGAATTCAACCTATCCAATTTGGGGCGGAATCGTATTTGCTGGAGTTGGTCTACTTATGGTATTAGCTGTAAAACCAATTAGTTTTTTTTCAGCAAAAGCTTATAGTCGAATTTTGGAAAGTTCCCACGTTGGTGCTTTTTTATATTCTTCTATTGGATTTATCTATGCCTTAGCGACTCTTTCAACATCAGTTTGGGATAATGCAGTTCCTGGTCTTTTGGTTGGCGTTTGGATTGGAATTTCTGGATTTTGGATGGAAACTCTCGCATTAGGAATTACCTCTGGCATAATAGCATTATCCCTTTTTGTTGGTGCGCTTCAGTGGACAAAAACTTTAACAACAATAGCGGCAAGTCTAAGTATGTTCTTCATTGCATTTGCAGGTATAACAGCTTTTCCTATTCTATGTCGGCAAGGGATTTGTAATGTGGCTAATGGCATACAGTTACTTCCAGAGATGATTCCTTATTTTGCACTGATTGTCTCTGTGGTTTCGGGGGTATCTTATTTTATTTCAGAGAATATAAAACAGAAACGGGAAGATTTTTCTTTAGGAGCAGCATTTAGCTCTGATACTTTAATTGTCCTTACTGGCTTATTACTCTCTATTTTTATGAGTCTATCTATACCTTCTAGGTTAAAATGGAGTAATTTCGCAGTTTTACTTTCCATTGGAATTGTGATTTTTATTTCTTTGATTGCTTCTTTTAGAGAACGTAAGGGAAGACATTTATATTTTACTCAAACATCTATTGCATCTCTATACTTGGCTTTGAAGCAAGCTTTTCCCGAGACGTTAACTCCCCAAGTAGACGCAATAGCTGCTTTAGTTTTCGGATTTATTTTGACGGGGGTAACGAGTGTTGCCCACAGATTGGGAATTCCACCACTGGAACAAAGTACAAGACGTTTTGCTGCTCTTATGCCAGTGGTTGCGGTAATCGTTTTGCCTACAGAGTTTAGTTACGAGAATGCTGGAATGGCAACTTTTTCTACTGTAATTTACGCGGCTCTAGCCATTACTTCTTCTCATCGAATTTACGCAGTTCTTGCTGCAGTTGCGGCTAATCTTGCTATACTCACAGCTATCATGGCGTCACAAGTGCAGGGAATAGAAATTTACCTTGCTCCGCTTGGATTGTTCTTTTTATTTTTAGGACATATCTTTCGCGAAAATCTTACAGACCAAGCGATAAAAATTATTCGTGTGAGTGGTGGACTTTTACTTTATCTTCCTGCTTCTGTCAATATCAGCTTTGAAATGGGACGAGCGGCTGATCCAATGTATGCGCTAATATTTGGCTTATTATCATTAGCCGGCGTTGTTTGTGGAATGATTTTTCAAATTCGTTCTTATTTTTTTATGGGAGTTAGTTTTTTTACTTTAAACTTAATAGCTAATCTTCTACAAACAGGACTTCGTGATCAAAGAATGGGGTTTATACTGCTTTCCCTCACAGGGATTTTTATCATTGGAAGTCTTGTGACTTATACCCTAAAAAAAGAAACAATTCTTGGTTTTGTGGAACATACACAGAAGAAATTAGCAAAGTGGGAATAGTTAGAATTTTGATTATTCACAAGAACTATTTTACTTTTTCTAAACTACCACCATTTTTTTGGAACTCCATCTTTTCTCCAATTCGAAGCAGGAAAATATTTTCTTTTAAACCAGATTTATGAATTGCTTGTTTTAGCATTTCCATTTCACTTCCGCCGCGTCGGTAAAAAGTGCTGTGATGAATTGGGATCATGAATTTTGATTTAGTGTCTTTTAAAATTTGAATGGCACCGAAAGGATTTACATGAACTGCATTTCCAAGACCGGAGTTGTTAAGAGAGCTTGCTGGACCAACTGGAAGTAATGCGATATCAATTTTATATTTTTCACCAAGATCTTTAAATACAAAATCATCATAACCTGTATCTCCGCCAAAAAATACGGTTACTCCGAGGTATTCGATGATGTATCCAGTGTAGGGATCTCCGTCCCAGAGATTGTCTATTAGCCATCTACCTCCGAAATGTTTTACAGGGACTGCGGTGATTTTTAAACCATCTAGATCAAAAACTTTCCAGTTATTGACTGGGTGTATTTGGGAAAATTCATTTGGAATATAGGTTACACCACCTTCAGGAGCAAAAATATTGGTAGAACCTTTTAGCAATCGAAGGGAAGGCTGGTCGAGATGATCAAAATGTGTGTGGGAAATTAGGATCGCGTCCATTTTCCTAAGTTGTGTGAGGTCGATTCCAGGTTCAATAAAGCGTTTGATGATAAGTCCCGTACGAGGACTAAAATTAGGGTCAGTGATGATCCATTTATCATAAAAATGAATTAACACTGTTGCATGTCCAATCCAATAGAACTCTAATCGGTCCGAGTTTTCGATTAATTTGGGGGCAGGCGTAAAACTGGGTTTTAGAGTTATATAAAACAAAGAGCAGGAAGAAAAAAAAGTTAGAAATAAGAAAATTAGCTTCATACTTCCATTTGAAAAGTTATAAAAAACTCTTGCAACAAAATTTATTAGTAAACAAAATTCTTGCTATTTTATCCGATTTTTATTTTCTACATTTATGTCAAAAGAAAATGTCAATTCCAACCCGAGTTATCGAAATATTTACAAAACCTTTGTGATTACAGTTATCACTCTTATTCTATCTTCACAAGCAATTACCCAATATTTTATTTATACACAAAAATATGATGCAAATCGGATTAATATTGCAGGTAGACAGAGAATGTTGAGTCAAAATATTACTAAAACGATTTTAAAAATCTATACTCAAAAAAAAGAAGTGGCTAATTCAGATTTTGCTGAGTTAGAAAAACTGAAAAATTTATTTTCTAAGTCTCAAAATGCAATTTTACTTGGAAATGAAGAATTTCAGATAAAGGCGAATAATAGCCAGTTTGCGCTAAAACTTTTTGTAGAACAAGAAATTCATTACAAGTATATCATTGATACTGTAGATAAAATTTTGAAAGAAAAATTGGTAGAAGAAAACCAAGTTCAAAATTTATTCTTTCATGAGACCAACTTTTTAACTAGTATGGATAAAATAGTGACTATCTACAGTGAGGAAAGTGTTACCAGAACTTCACGGTTGCAGTTATTAGAATCAATACTAGCAATATTTGCGATTATCGTGATTCTTGCCGAAATTGCAATTTTATATAGACCTTTGATTCAAAAATTAGCAGAGGATAATACAAAATTAATCGAACAAAAGAAACGTCTTGAAGATTTTTCTTATTTACTTTCGCATAAAGTTCGCAAACATATAGCCAATCTATTAGGACTTATGAATACGATTAACCCAAATAATTTACTTGAGATCAGGGAATACTTTCAATATGTAAAACAATCGGTTATGGAATTAGATTCCGCCAGTAGGGAGTTAAATGGTAAACCTACTCAGGAAGACACAGTTTATCCAGTACATGTAGATGCTACACAAAAGTATGAAACCTTTGAGAAGCTAAGAACCATTATGCTCATAGATGATGATAAAATTACGAATATACTAACCAAGAAAATTTTATTAAAATACAATCCAGAAGTAAAAGTAGAAGTTTTTTCAAGTCCCATGGAATCAATTCAATATTTAGAAAAGATTAAGGCGGATAACTGGGAGTATCCAATTATATTTTTAGACATTAATATGCCACAGATGAATGGATGGCAATTTTTAGATCAAATAGCTACCTTAAAAATGAATCCTGCTGTATATATTCTAACGTCTTCTATAGATTCAAATGATATTGAGAAGGCACGTACATACAAAAACATAAAAGCATTTTTAACAAAACCATTAACGCAGGATAAGATGCCTACATTTGTATGAAGTTTAAAATACTGTATTTTCTTTTTTTTGCTGGTATAACCGTATTATCTGCTTCGGATGAAATTTTACTCCAGAGTTTTACTACTTCGATTGAAAAGCAGAACTCAGACGTTAGGCGAAACTTGGCTTTAGCGGTAGAAAAATTAGATGGAGTAAGAATAGAGCCTAATAGTGTTTTGTCGTTCAATGATATAGTAGGGGAAGCTTCTATTCAAAATGGATTTGTTACTGGTAGAGTATTTTACTGGAATGAAGCAATCTATGAGCCAGGTGGCGGGCTTTGCCAAGTGTCTTCTACTTTATTTAATTTACTTTTACTCACCGGATTTACCATAAAAGAGCGGCACAAACATAGTCAGCCAGTAACCTATGTTCCGATGGGTTTAGATGCTACCATTTATTATGGGAAAAAAAATCTCAAAATGCAAAATCCTTATTCACAAACAATGAGGCTCTCTGCAAAAATTTCCGACACTAGTTTGACTTTTTCTATTTTTGGTAGTTTGCCTCTGACAGAGAGATTTGAGTTGGAAACGGAAGAAGAAGAACATGAACTACCAATTTTAAAGAAAGAAAAATCTTATCGAAATGCATTTTCGATTTTTGTGTATAGAAAAAAATATAGAGGTGAAAATTTGCTTGAAACTTCTTTGTTGTATAAGGATTTTATACCAGCAGTATATTTTAAATAAACCATGAACATAGAAGACGAAGATGATCTAAAGCTAACATCTACATCACTGGATGATGTAGAGTTAATCCATATGGTTGGAAATATAGACTTATACACTACACCCGAATTAAAACAAGCTTTTGATCAATTAAATTCAGTCGGTAGACATAAAATTCTATTAGATCTTTCAAACGTAAAATTTATCGACTCTTCTGGACTTGGAATTTTGGTTACGCAGGCACTTTTTTTACAAAAGAAAAATCGTGTCCTTAAATTTATCAATGTGAATTCTACAATCAATCATGTTTTTTCCTTGGGCGGATTTACTCGTTCCTTTAAACGATTTCCTGATATTGATTCGGCACTCAAAGGTCAATGGGAATTCGAATCCTAATTCTTTGCTTTTTTTTATCCTTCCTATTTCCTCTTTTATCAGAAGAAAATTCATTAGAGGATTGGAAAAAATTTTCCAAGACAAAATCTGCAGATCTAGTTGTTGACTTTATCCGCTGCATTGCCTATTCAGAATTGAATTTAAAATCCTGTGATAAAAAACTTCCTGAAACTCCTTCCTTTTTTGGTGAATTGGGATTATTCATTACGATTGTAAATAATGGTAAAGTTCGAGGTTGTTTCGGAGCATTTCGTCATAAAAATACCCATTTATCGAATGTATTACAAGAATATATAAGAGGTGCCCTTCGAAATGATCCCCGTTATCCGCCACTAGAATCCGAAGAGTTGAAGACCGCATACTTCCTATTAACCGTTGCAGATTCACCTTCACCGGTAGCAGATATAGACACTATTTCCCTTGCACGATTTGGTGTTTATCTTGTTAAGGAAAATAATCAGGGATTTGTTTATGTACCAGGTGAAATAAAATCACATTCAAGTCTAAAAAGAATTATCAAAAAAGAAAAAATACAAGATGTAAACGTTTTTAAAGCAATTTTAATTAAATAGAGGGATACTAGTATGGTTGGAAAACTTTTAAAGAATACCACTGATGGACACGGATGGACACGGATAAATACAGATAAAAAAAATGGATGGCTCAGAAAACTGTCTTGGATATTTTCATTTCTAAATGCGCGGGATGGATTACGTGTGTTATCTCGACATGAATCGGCACATTTAAAATCCATCTGTGTTCATCTGTGTTCATCTGTGGTAAAAAAAACTTTTATTTTACTTTTCCAAGTGATGTTGGTTAATTCTGTTTATCCGCAAGAGAAGAAAGTTGTGGAAGAGAGTTTTACTGCCAAGAATTCTTACCAAGGTTTTGTGATGGATGCAAAAACAAAACGAGGGATTGAAAATGCTACTGTAGAGATGAAGAATCTAAACTTAGGAGTTGGGTTCTATTCGGTTAAGACTGATAAAAAAGGATTTTTTGAGATAAAGGATTTTATTCCTGAAATCAATTATCAACTTTCCATCGAGGCTGAGGGTTATATCAATTATACGTCTTCTGGAAGTATTTCTAATACAAATGAGAAAACAAAATATCTTCTAGAAAAAGAGGGAGTTCTTTATGGAGTTGTAAAAGATTCTCGCGGAAAGAACCTAGATGGGGTTGAGGTTAAAGTCAAACCGGATAATTATTATACCTCTTCCAAAACCTATACAACTTTGACCAATGAAAAAGGGTATTATAAATTTGAAAAATTAAAAGAAGGATCCTATTCTGTGAGTTTTGAAAAAGCGGGCAGAATTTCAGAAACTGCAAGGGTTAAAAAAATCAAATCAGGAGAAAGGTTTCATTTGCCAATGAGACTTTTTAAAACTGCTTCTTTAGCAGGGAAAATATTGATCGAAGAGTTGAATGTTCCCGCGATTGGGGTTAATGCTATATTATCCTCACTTCGAGTTACGCACAGTGCGGTGACTTTTTCCAATGGAGAATTTAGAATTGAAGACATTAAACCTGGTAAATACACACTAAAAATTTCTCACAGAGGATTTCACGAAATCACAAAAGAAGAGATTGTAATTACCGAGGGCAAAGAAGTTGAAAAACAAAGTTTTACTGTAAAACCCAAAGAACCAGGAATTACAGTTAGCACAAACAGGTATGTATTCTCTCCGGCAGATAAAATTCAATTTGATCTTAGAACATTTCGAATCGAGAAAGTAAAAATTCGAGTTTACCAAGTTCCAGAAAATCTCCAAGCAGAAATGTTACTTGTACAGGATAGTAATAAAGTAAATGCAAAGGATAAAAACTTCAAACTAATTAGTGAATGGGAAGAGAC
>DDBL01000217.1:0-11254 GCA_002333425.1 Leptospiraceae bacterium UBA2033 | reverse complement strand
GCAAAGGAAACTAAGACTACACCGAATACGAGTGAAGCAAGTGAAGAGTCTGAGGCAGATGGCTATAATGATTACACAGAAAAACCCTCCAATGTTTCTAGTTATAATTTTAAATTAATTCACGAAGCGGTTGCTGATGAGTTTGGAATTTTTCAATACAAAACTACTAGTTCACGTAATATACTAGTAGTGGCAGTTGGAAAAGATGGAAGTAACGCATTCTCCGAGACTGGAAATCCAAAGTCTTATGCGAATGAGAAAAATAAATTTTTTATCTATACAGAGCGACCAGTTTACCGAGCAGGCGATACAGTATTTTTTAAAATCTTGGGCAAAAAAAGTGACGGTAAATTTCTACCAGATGCGAATACAAAAGTTAAGTATGAAATTTTGAACCCTGATGGGGAAAGTATTGAATCAAAAGAAGTCGAACTCGATGAGTGGGGATCTTTTAGCGGGGAATTTATTTCCAAAAAACAAGATGCACTAGGCGAGTATGGAATTAACGTTACAAAAGGTGAATCAACATTAGCCGTTACTGGTTCGGCTTATTTTTTTATTGAGCAGTACAGAAAGCCTGAATACAAAATTGAAATTACTCCTTCTGAAAATGCCTATGTAAACGGAGAAACGGCAGAGTTTAAAGTGGAGGCAAAGTATTTTTTTGGTGCCCCACTTGCAAATGCAAATGTGAGTTATCGTTTTTACGAAAATAAATTGCGAGATACAAATACGACTTATTGGTGGGAAGAAGAATACGAATCGAATGGATCTTATAACCAATTACGAATGGAAGGAGATAAGGAGCTAAATGAAAATGGGCTTGCTCTTCTGAAGTTTAAACTCGGAAATTATCCTTATGACAGACAGATTACTCTTGAAGCTACTGTTATTGACAAATCCAATGTATCCATTTCTTCTCGCAAAACAATTACTGTAGGCAGAGGAAAGTTTTATATAAAAATAAATCCACTTAGTAGTTTTTATTATACAAAAGATAAAAAGGAATTCGAAATTAAAACTGTGGATTACGAAGGTAAGCCGGTAAGTGCCAATGTTACTTTGCAATTTTTTCGCTATATTTGGAAACCTTGGCAAAGAGTTTACATGCATGAAGAAAAACCAGTTTTTATTCAAAAGATTAATACAAATGAAAGTGGAATCTACAAATTAGAGTTAAACACTGAGTTAGCCGCTGCAGGAGAATTTGACATTGTGGCTACTTCGTCTGACGCATTACAAAACCAGATTACTGCTTCTAGAGTTATATGGTTATATTCTGGAACTAACGATCGAATGGAATCCAAGTTTAAAAACTTAGAGCTTACACTTGATAAATCGTCCATTGACAAACCAGGAGAAATCACTGTTTTACTTAAAAGTAAGTTTGTGGATAATTATGTTTGTCTGACACTGGAAGGGCGAGATGTTTATGAGACAAAAGTGGTCAAGATGGATGGGAATTTACAAGCAGTGAAATTGAACATCAAACCAGAATACGCACCAAATCTTTTTATTACAGCGACAATGCAGAAAAATCGAGCGCTTTATACGACTAACCAAGGACTAGAGTTTCCGCATGTAGATACAAGAGTGCAAATTAAAGTGAAAGCGGATAAGGAAAAGTATCTGCCGCGAGAGACAGTGCAAGTAGAAGTGATCGTGACAAATGAAGATGGTAAGCCTGTAGAAGGAGATTTTTCTTTAGGTGTCGTGGATGAAGCAATCTATCAAATTCGTGCCGATCATACATCACCAATGAATCCATTTTTCTACTCTAAGATTTCTAACTGGGTTTCGACTAATTATTCTTATCCGATGACACTTCTTGCAGGAACTAGTAAAGATGGAAGAGATACACTGGTGCGTGAAAATTTCAAAGATACAGCATTTTGGAAATCGGATGTTCGCACTAAAAAAGATGGAAAGGCATATATTAATTTTGAAGTTCCTGATAATCTAACTGAATGGCGACTAACGCTTCGAGGTCATGATAAAGAAGGTAGAGTAGGAGAGGCTACAAGCTCAGTTCTCGTTACCCAAGACTTGGTAGCAAGAATTGCAAAACCTAGATTTTTAACTGAGTCAGATAAACTCAGTGTGATTGGGATTGTGAATAACAATTCTAAAGAAGGAATGAGTGAAGTAAAAACAGAAATGTTAATAGATGGAAAAGAAATTAAAGCAGAAGAAAAAGAAAAGATAAGTCTTCCGCCATTTGGAGCGTCAAAACAACATTATCCGATTACTGTTCCAAATTCAGATTCCCTCAATATACAATTTAGCGGGAAGGCTAATGAAACGGCGAAGGATGCCATTTTACACAAAGTTCCGATTTATAAAAATGGAATTGCATTCAAAATCGGAGAAACAGGCGATATGGGAGAAAATTCTTCCCTTATACTGAATCCCGTTAAGAATGATAAGAATATTTCTGTTCACGCAGAAGAGTTGGAAATTTCCTTAAATCCAAGTCCGATAGAAAAAATTTGTAATGCAAATCAGTTTTTGGCAGAGTATCCTTATGGATGTGTAGAACAAACTTTGAATAAATTTTTACCGGCTGTAGAAATATGGTATTTGGATTCTAAGAAATTCCCGTCCATCCCAGAAGATCCTAAATTACCTGAGAAAGTAAAAGAAGGCATTAAGCGATTAGAAGAAATGCAGAACGAGGATGGAAGTTGGGGTTGGTGGAATGGAGATGCGGGTAACGAGTATTTAACCGGATATGTAATGGCAGGGCTTCATAATCCTTATCCTCGAAATGTTATATTTGACACGGAAGTAAATCAAAAAATTAGTTTGTCATTTGAACCAACAGAAGCAATTAAGAAAGGAAAGGCAGCGATTCAAAGAATGCTTTCCAATTCACAAAGTATGGAGGATGATGCTAGAGCCTATTTACTGTATGTCGCTTCTATTTATGATCTCTGGAGTCCTTCTTCTTTTGAAAAGTTGACTAAGAAAGAAAATTTAAGTCCATATGCAAGAGCTTTTTTACTAAGGGCTTTGGTAAATGTATCTCCTAAGGCATTTCCAAAAGATGGAGAAACGCAAGTGGCAGAATTAAAAAAACAAATTCCTGTATTGTTAGAAAAATTAAAATCTGCTCAGAAGAAAGATAAGAAAGGAATTTATTTTGAAAACTCTCTTAGCTCTGAATATAGCTGGCAAGGCGGAAATACAGAAATATCCGCTCATGTTCTTTCTGCCTTATTAGAAGCAGGGGATAAGTCTTCTTTGCCGGCAAATCTGATTAGTTCGATTCAAAAGCGAAGTAGTGGAGGACTTTGGACTTCAACCAAAGAAACAGCAACTGTTATTTCTGCGATTACAAAGTATCTACAAACAAAAGGATCGCAGACTTCTTCTAAGGGTAATGTTGATTTTTCTCTGAATGGAAAACCTGTGACTAGTATTGAGTATGATTCAACAAAGACTTCCCGTGAGTTAAAAAAATATATTCCGTTAAAAGAAAATGCAAAAACCTACACTGTAACTGCAAGTGGAACAAAGTCAGTTGACATGAGTTTTGATTTGGCACTCAAAGGGACTTTGAAGTTTAAAGACAAGGATTTATTAGCTCAGGAACTCCAATCTAGCATTGACTCTTTACAAAATGGAATCAAGTTAAAAAGAAATTTTCTTTCAGTCAAACGAGTTCGAGATCTGAATAACCAAGAATATCTAGTTCCACATAATCTAGTTGGAGGCAAATTACAAGTAGGCGAAGAGTTACTTGTGAAACTTCAATTTAAAGCTGATAAAGATTATGAGTATCTACTACTCGAGGATTTTCTCCCTTCAGGATTCGAAGTTACTAAAGCCGATGCTTATGAGGGTATTCGATATTATACGCACTCAGAAAGAAGAGATGAAAAGATGGCGTTCTTTTTTAGCAAACTAAAGAAAGGTAAGGTTTACGAAATTGCTTATATGGTTCGAGCAGAACTTCCTGGAAGTTTTAATGTGAAACCTGCGCGTATGGAGTGTATGTATGCACCTGAGATCCAAGGATTTAGTTTACCCACTAAACTTTTGGTAGAGAAATAAAATAGGATTGAGACTGTGTAAAAAGATATGCCACAGAGGCACCGAGTCACAGAGGTTAATAACATATTAGACGTTATCGCAAGATTATGTGGATATGCTAGACGTTTATATAATATCTTAGAAAAAAATTAACTCTCCGTGTCTTTGTGCCGAACTCAATGTTGCTTCATTAGGGTGCAACATAATGTGGCAAAATTCTTGTTTTTACACAGTCCCATAGACTTTGTTTTCGTTCTATACAAAGTATGAGAACGAAAACATTTTTCCACCACCACAAACCAACAAGTGAGATAATATCCGAGAAAAAACGTCTAGCTTAACTCTATTAATCCCAGTCCGCTATATGGATTTTTATTCGCTCTGTCTTAACACAAGTTTTGCCTAGTATTTCGTTCTAAAAAATAGTTCATCTAAAAGATTATTCTTGTCTAGATTTATTCTTTTTCGCACAGAGTAAGAATGAATAGTAAAGCCAGTGAAATTTTTGCACTTTTTAATCCAGCCGGAATTCTTGAATCTCTAGATGGCGATGCCCAAATAAATGCCATTCAGCCAGTCGAAACTGGAAAATCTGGCTGCCTTGTTTTTATTGATAATAAAAAATTTCTTCCTTTTGTGAAAGAGAACAAACCATCTGCGGTGGTTACGAACAAGGATTTAATTTCAGAAATTCAAAGTCTCGGACTTGAGGCGGTATTTCTTGCGAAAAATGTGGGAGTTGCTCACGCTGCTCTCAAACAAAAATATGCAGATCGTGATTTGTTTCAATCCGAATGGGGCAAACGACATACAAGTGCACTAATTCATGAAACTGCAACAGTTCCAACGTCTTGTATGATTGCTCCTAATGTGGTGATTGGAGAAAATGTTGTTCTCGGGGAACGTTGTGTGATACAGGCAGGTGTAGTGATTGAGTCTAATGCGAAGTTAGGCGATGACTGTGTAATTTTTCATAACTCTGTGATTGGTTATAATTGCATTTTAGGAAATCGTGTTTTTATAAAAACTGGAACTGTGATTGGAAGTGAAGGATTTGGATTTGCGCAGGGCAGTGATAAACGTTATCACCGTATTCCTCAAACTGGTATCGTTGTTTTGGAGGACGATGTTCATGTAGGTGCAAATTGCTGTATTGATCGAGCTGCCTATTTAGAAACTAGAGTTAGACGTGGAACCAAGTTTGATAATCTCTGCCATGTTGCGCATAACGTTGAAATTGGAGAAGATTGTGCTTTAACAGCAGGTTTTATAGTGGCAGGCTCTACAAAAATTGGAAATCGAGTAATTACTAGTGGACAATGTGGAATTTTGGATCATCTTACCATAGTCGATGATGTAGTGCTTCTTATGCGTCCTGGGGCTTCGAATGATGTGAAAGAACCAGGTTTATATGCAGGGACTCCGCTTCAGCCTTTTGGAGAATATACAAAGAGCCTTGCGGTATATCGAAAGTTGCCTGATCTTCGTGCTCGTGTCAGTGACTTAGAAAAATCTCTAAAGGCATTAAAAGATACATCTGCTTCCTAAAATAGATGGTGGTATTACATTAAATGTTTTTACTTAGAAAAATTTCTAGATAAAATTAAGCGACATTTATAAACTAGAAATTTAGGAGAAACATTGGAAATGAAACTATTAAAACTTATATTCCTTCTTTTTTTTATAACTTGCGGAAGATCCTTTGATAAACAAGAGAAAGAAATTTTAACAACTATTTTAAATACAAAACAAGAGATTGAAAGTCTAAAAGCAGATAACAAGGCATTATGCGCTGATAAAAAATGTCTATTCCTTGCTTTTTGGGATTTTGATGGAACGATTTTGAAGGGAGATTGTTCTGAAGGTTTAAAAGAAAAGGACAAGGAAGTTTTTAAAGGTCTAGTAGAACTTGGAATCTTAAAAGGTTATGCGAAAGACTATAAAGGCGAAGAAGGAGTAAACGCATTTTGGAAAAAATACCAAGAACTAGAAGCTATAGATAAAAAAGTTGCCTATGTATTTCTTCCTAAAATTTTTGAAGGCAATGATGAGTCCGTTATGCAGAATTTAGCGAAAGAGCATTTCAAAGAAACTTTACAAAAATACTATTTTCCATCTTCTATAAGAATTTTAGAAAAGTTAAAAGAAGTCGGTGTTCAGTCTTATATTATTTCTGCCAGTGCCACTTTTTTTGTAAAAGGAAGTGTTGGGACAACACCAGTTAGCCCCGACTCTATTTACGGGATTGAAATGAAAATAGAAAATGGGAAAATCTTACCTACAGAAATTCCTCCCGTAACTTATGCAGAAGGAAAACGCGAAAAAATCCAACAGATAGTGGAAAATATCTTAAAAGAAAAAAAAGCTGACAAGGTGTTTGTGCTCGCTGGATTTGGAAATAGTTACCATACCGATTCTGCCTTTTTAAAATACATTGCAGAGCAAAAACTCGAAGCGGGTAAACCAATTTCTGTTATGGTAAATGGCGGCGAATCACCTGCTGAATTCAAAGGACTTTTCAAAGAAGTTAGTTTTGATGTGAAGAGATAAAATTATTTTTAGGGAAAAATTATTTCTTTAACATATTCCAATACTTCATAGAGAGTCACTTCAGGAGACTCTTGTATGTTTTCTTTTTTACCAATATGAATATGAAATGGAAACGTTTTGATAGTGGGATGGTGTTCTGTATTGTCCCACCTGATAATTAAAGAGTTATCTTCTTTCATCCAGTGAAATGAGTAATATCTTTTTTTGGGAAATGTAAAGTCTCTGCCCTCTAAACGAGAAGAATCAATAAAGCGAATAATTACTTTGAATTTGTGTCCTCCTTCTACTTCCTCATCTTGCAATATACAGTAAGAGGAAATAATTTCGGAGAATCTCTCAATGATTTCTTGCATTCTTGATAGTCTCTATTTTTTTTCTAGATGACTCGATTGCGAATAAATTCCATTCCCATTCAGCTCCGTCATCTGATTTAATAAAATCTTCCTCCGATTGAGAAGTTAAATACGTTGCCTTAAAAGTAGGAAATGTCATGCCGTATTTTTTTTCAAGTTCACTAATTTCTTTTTGAAAGCACTGAATCTTCTTTTCTAACTCTTCAATTACCTTTAGCGATAAAAAGTCTTCTAGGCTTTTAAAACCGAGTTCTCGAATTGTTTCTTCAAGTATTTGAGGCATACCCTAAATAGAATACTAATCTTTAGTTTTAGTCAAGGATTAATTTCTAGATCTTTTTGTGAATAAGAATAACAAATATTTTTATTCACAAAAATTTCATAATCGTAAAGTCAGTTATTAATTTTCATTTAGTCCCAAGAAAATTGCAAAATCAACAGTTGTAATTACATGGTATCCTTTTTCTACAATATCCATTTTCGGATCTAAATTTCCAGTAACCCAATTTCCTAATAGGATTGTTTTCACTTTTTTAGAAGCTATTTCCTTTTTTAATTCTTCATAGGAGATAATTTTATATTTTGTTCGTTGCTCTTTGGTAAGATTATCTCCTACCATTATTCCAAAGTGGTTTTCCGTCCCGGGTAAAATAATGGCTTTTTTCGATTCGAGTAAATAACCTGGCCACCATGTGATGATTGTTTCTTTATCTTGTATTAATTCATCCAACCGCTTGGACACTTTCTTGACGGTTCGGATTCGCCATTTTGAAGTAGCCTCATGAGTTTCTATTCCAGGTACATTTTCACCCCAATATAAAAATCTGTAAATCTCGAATATCCCAACAAAAAAATAGGATGCAGTAAACCCTATGATTGCTATTTTTTTCCAATTACCTTTCTTATATAAATAATATAGGATCGGTGCAGACGCTATTATTAAGAATGGAATGCTCATCGCAAAATATTGTTTAGACGTTGGTGTTGGAAGAAAAGAGACTAGAATAATTGCAATTCCAATCATTGCATAAAGAGATGGAAGTTTCTTTTTCTTAATTTTATAAAATGCTAAATATGCACTAATTAAAGTGATTACAATAAACTGAACATCAATAGAAATATCGAGTAGATTTTGCAATTTTTGACTTTTATTACCAATAAGTCCACCATCTGTCCTTATGGCGTGATAGCCTATATTATTAAATAAATACGTATCAATGTCGTCTAAAAAAAATACGTTAGGCGAAAGTGCAATTCCTAATCCAGCGATTAGATACAGGAAGGAAGGAAGGAAGGAAGGAAGGAAGGAAGGAAGGAAGGAAGGAAGCTTCTCTACTTATATTTATATTCGCATTCAAAGTTTTATGTGATATAAAACGTTTAACAGAGTAGATATAAAAAATTGGAACTAATACGATCATATACAGTCGGATATTAATAGCTAAACCTAAAAGAATTCCGACAAAAAGTATATTTATGAAATGTTTGCTAAATATTTTCGATTGCATAAACTCGCAAGCTAATAGTATTAAAAGAACTGGCATTGCATAGGCTTTTGCTATCGTAAACCATCCAGTGATATATCCGGAAAATAAAAACAAAAAGAGACCAAGCGTTGCTACTTTCTTGTTTATTCGTAATAGATTTTTGAATAGAATAAATCCTATCAAAGCAGTAACAATTGCATGAAGCAACCTTGCATTAATCCAACTAATTCCAGTAATAGAAAACCACCATTTATATATGTATGGCAGAAGTGGAGTTTGAGGATAGAAAAAGTCTTTGTAGATTGTTTTACCATCAAGTAACAATTTAGCGGCAAATAGATAGTATCCTTCATCTCCATCAATCAATCGAAAATTGGCAATCGGCAAAAACCAAAGGAAAAGACAAGACAACAGCAGTATATTTTTTTTCATAAGTTTAACCTTTATGATTATTACTATATATTTTGTAAAGCTTTGTTTGGTAACGTGTAGGTTCAAAACAAATATCCAAGAGAGAGATAAAATAGAGATTCGGGTAATCGTCCACCACTGCGAGAAAGGATGGAATAGTTTAATACAGCAAAATGTAGGCTTAAACTATCCTCTTCTTTCGTTTTGAATATTTTCCAACTCACACCAGCCGAAATTCCGCCTGCACGCCGGTTGACTCCTTTCTCATCATAGAATCCACCTGTTTCGATTCCTGTTCTAATTTGAAAGGGACTTTCTTTGAAACTGTACTCTAGTCCAAGACTTAGTTTTACTTCTGCTCCTAAACCTCTTTCTAAGTTAGGTTTGGAGTTAACGTCGTTTAACTCGAAACTACTTTTTTCCCAAAAAATTTTTCTTATTTCGGAGTAAATCAATGTTTGCCCCTTTTTGTAGCTATAACCAAAAGCGGCAAATTCTGGTAGCCGCTCTCGCAGATTGTCTACTCCTCTATATCCTTCTAGTCTAAATTTCCCTGGGCTTTGAGCGGAGAATCCAAGTAAGTGGTTTCCATTCTTATAAGAAAGGGAAACTGTTGGACTAAGAGAATAACTCGAATTATACCCACCGCGAAGTACTACACTTGGTCCAACTCCTACAGAGCCATTCCAATTCTCAGAAAATTTATAACTCCAAAAAATCGAAAAGGCATACATCGACATTGTATCATATCCGCCTGGAAAATTCTGATAGAATGTTTGTTTGCCTGTTATCCCCCAGCCATATTTCTCATCGATTGGAATATAAAATCCAGCAGTCAAAGGCTTGAGCGAACTTTCTTTTCCCTGGTTTGTCGAAACCCCCAAACTGCCGTCCACTATACGTTTTGTGTTTGAGGAGAGTAATGCTGGGTTAGTATAGAGGTTGGAGTTTGGTTCATGGATTCCTACTCCTAGGGATGCCATTCCTGCACTTGCTGCATGGGGCAGTGATAAATCATAAGGACCGAATTTTTGGGAAAATAAGGATGTGTTTAGGACAAGGCTTAGAAATAAAATGTTTTTCAATCTCATTATCTTTACAAGACTGGATAATTAGCTTTAAAGGCAATGAGTTTATCGGAG
Source organism: Leptospiraceae bacterium UBA2033 (assembly GCA_002333425.1). GTDB lineage: Bacteria > Spirochaetota > Leptospiria > Leptospirales > Leptospiraceae > UBA2033. The sequence goes on along the minus strand of DDBL01000217.1, from coordinate 1,276 downwards.
GAAAGTAAATGAAAGTTTCTATTATTGGTGCGGGTGGTTTAACAGGAAGAGAATTGATTGGGCTACTTGCAAATCATTCTGAAATCGAAATTGTACATATCACAAGCAATAAAACGGCAGGAAAAAAAATCTCGGAGGTATTTCCAAACCTACGATTTAAAAAAAATCTTACTTTTAAAACACACGAAGAGGAAATTCCAAAAGATAGTCTTGTCGTGCTCGCAGTTCCAAATGAAGTCTCTCTTTCTATGACTCCAAAACTTTTAGAGAGAGGTCAAAAAGTAATCGATCTTTCTGGAGCTTACAGACTACACGATAAAGCAAAGTTTGAAAAGTTTTATGGTCTAAAACACGAGTCCTTTGAACTCATGGAAAAAGTTGTATTTGGAATTCCTGAAATGTTTCGAGATAAAATTAAGAATTCTCAATTTGTTTCCAATCCTGGTTGTTATGCTACCTCGGGTCTTGTTCCTCTTTATATGCTTGGAGATTTGCGAGAGAAAATTTCGGGAGCCATTGTAATTGATTCCAAATCCGGTGTGAGTGGAGCAGGGGGGCGAACGGAGGATATTGGATTTACCTTCACCAATACGTATGAGAATTTTAGAGCTTATAAAATTCTTTCTCACCAACATACTCCTGAAATTGAGGAATATGCTGGTTATGCGATGAAAAATAAACTGGCTAAGATTGTGTTTACTCCTCACTTGTTGCCTGTATATAGAGGAATTTTATCCACCTTTGTAATTCAATTTGATAATAAAGTTTCGGAGGCAGAAGTAAGCGAGCGGTTTTCTCGATTTGCCGCTGAACCATTTATTCGAGTTTATAGAAAGCCAGAAGAAATAGAACTAAAGAATATTCAGAATTCAAATTTTCTAGATATTAGTTTTAGGGTAGAAGATAATATTTTGGTTATTGTCTCAGCTTTAGACAACCTAGTGAAAGGAGCGGCGGGACAAGCTCTTCAAAATATAAACTTAATGCTAGGACTTGATGAAAGAAAAGGTCTTCTAGCAGGTGCGTAAAAAAATATAAAAGATTCACTTTTTTCTATGAAAAGGTTTTGACTTTTAGCATAGATTGAAAAAACTGACATAAGCAACTACGAGTCGTTAGCTCAGTCGGTAGAGCATTTCACTTTTAATGAAGGGGTCTCGGGTTCGAATCCCGAACGACTCAAGTTGCTATTCTCGGTGCCATCGTCTAGTGGTTAGGACACCAGGTTTTCATCCTGGTAACCGGGGTTCAATTCCCCGTGGCACTAAACTAAAAA
>DDBL01000196.1:225-3185 GCA_002333425.1 Leptospiraceae bacterium UBA2033 | reverse complement strand
ACTCTATCAGCCGCAGCTACCGGTGAACCGGAAGTAAAATTCTTTATTGTGTAAGCACCGTCCATAGTAGTAACACCATCAACCTCTTGCACATAGAAATGCGCTCTGTCGGTGAAAGTGTCTCCTATATCTTGCATGATTACAACCATAGTTCTAGTTTTGGTAGTAGCATTGTAATCAAACTTGATGTATGCTTTTGAAAGTGTTGTTGCACCAGTTTTAGATAGAAAACGAACAAATACAAATCCATTTAGATTTCCTGCAGTAGAACTTCCTGCATAATTCATTTCAATTGCTTTGTTATTGCTATATGGGGCAACTCCGTTATTCCACCACACTTCTAATTTTTTTCCACCAGTTGTCACAGTATTACTAGTCTGGTATCTGTATTTAGCATCAATTTCAGCCCACTTGCCAGAGCCTTCTAGAGTAGCAGTAACAGTTATAGCTTCTAAAGATTTTACTAATTCTCCAATGGTCTTAGCAATATCTCTAGTGGTTTTAGCAGTCCCTCTCACTAAATTATAAACACCTGCAACAGATCCTGTTTTATCGCTATTTGAAAATTGATAATCCGTTGTTGCTAATTTTTGTGATCCAGCTTGGATTGAGGAAGTTGTTGTAGAAGTAGTTTGGTAAATGCTCGATGGAATTTCAGCAAACCCAGCGTACATTTCACGAGATGCAGTACCGGTGGCAGTTCCTGTCCCTGTTCCAGTTGTGGTTCGACTGCTTAGCCCCAATAATCCAATTAAACTTGTTGTGCTAGAATCTTCTTTTTTCTTCGCACATCCAGCCATGATTGTTATTGTAAGTAACAATATAGTTACATTCATCATCTTATTCTTCATTATAAATCTCCATAAGTAATAGATATATATTACAACAATAAGAGGCATTCCTTTTTTCAATCTCTAAAATCTCGTGTCTAACTGATAATAAATAGTTTACTTTATAATTACCTGAGTATAGTTCGCAAAAAGGATAAAATATGATTTACGAAATTCTACCAAATGAATATGTTTTTCGATTCGAAATTCCTCTGGATGCAAGTTTGCACAAAGTGTGGAAGTATGTCTCAGACACAGACCGTGTGAATCAATTTCTAGGAGAGCCTAGTATTGAATACGAAGACATGCCAGACGAGAGAGGGGGAAGCAACAAAGAAGGAACACAAAAAAATACAGGCTTCACTCTTAAATTCAAAGAAGTTGCTCCAGAATGGGTAGACGAAAAATATTTCCAAATCGTAAGAGAACATATTGCCGGACCGCTCAAAAGATTCATTCATAGAATTGATTTAACACAAAAAAATGAAATGATTATTCTAAAAAATACCATACGAGTTATATTACGCTGGAAATTACTTGCACCAATTAATGTCGCAAAATTCCACTTGGACGTAATTCCACGATACAAAAAATACTACAAAGATATTGAAAACCTTCCATACAATGAATACAATTTAGGTACAACACAAATACAAAAACCAATCAAACCAGAAGAGTTAACTTCCCTACTTCATAAATTTTCTCTTATTTCGCATAACGATATTTTATGTAATCAAGTTGCTACTTTTTTATTAAAATCACAAGACCTAGATTTGTTAAAGATTCGACCTTATCGTTTAGCCGCAATATGGAAAGAAAATAAAAAAGAAGTCTTAGAATTTTTCTTACGTGGAACAAAGGAAGGTTACTTTGATATGAACTGGGATGTACTTTGTCCATCTTGTCGCGGAGCTAAAGCGAGTTCTAGTTCCCTGCGCGAAATGAAAACACAAGTCCATTGTCCTTCGTGTAACATTGACTATGAGGCTGATTTCGATAAGTCGGTCGAATTGACATTTACCCCCAACCCAACTATCAAACAAGTCTTGGGTGGAATCTACTGTGCCTCTGGTCCAGGGAGTACACCTCATGTCAAATTGCAAGTCCGTGTTCAACCAAACGAAAAACAAAATAGCGAATACAGACTATTACCCGGCATTTATAAACTATATAGTTTACAAACAAAAGGAATTTTGGATTTGAATGTAGACAGTCTGGGAGAAGATATTGAAACCATTTCTTACGATGGAACTAAAAATGAAAAATTGCATATTTTACCAGGAACCAAAAAATTCCTTTTTTCCAACTTAGACTCGGAGGGGGAAGTCATTGTTAGACTCGAACATGCCGTTTGGCTCGAGAATATTGTAACTGCATCGGAGGTAACTTCCAAACACGAATTTAGAGAATTGTTTTCCTCTGAAGTTCTTCGCCCAGGAGAAGAAATAGGAGTGAAAAGTCTATCCATCCTATTCACAGATCTAAAAGGCTCCACAGAATTTTACAACACCAAAGGAGATGCCTTTGCGTATAGAGCTGTAAGCAATCACTTTGAAATTTTAATTCGCAACATAACCAAATACGATGGCGCAATCGTAAAAACAATCGGAGATGCAATCATGGGAATTTTTCTTCTACCGGTTAACGCAGTATTATACGCAATTCAAATCCAAAAAGAAATTAAAGAATTAAACCAACGGGAGTATGGGGAAAACGTGATTATCCTCAAAATAGGAATTCACTCCGGTCCAGTTCTCGCAGTCAATCAAAATGACAAACTCGACTACTTTGGAAAAACAGTCAACCTAGCGGCTCGAGTAGAAGGAAAATGCAAAGGTGGAGATATAGTCATTACCCGCACCCTCTACGAGAATGAAAAAGTCAAAGAACTCATCCAAAAAGAAAAAATCCAAATCGAAATCTTTGAATCTAATTTAAAAGGATTCGAAGAAAGCTCGGAACTCGTGAGGTTGGTGCTCTTAAGGTGAGGCTTAANNGTAAGACCATGATTTTCAATTAAGAAAAAAGGCACGTCACTTGGACTCTCCCGTAAAGCAATTCCCAAATCACGAGAAATATCCAAAACAGATCCGTGGTTATAAGTAACGATAGCAGAAAAGTTAGGCTCTT
>DDBL01000196.1:0-172 GCA_002333425.1 Leptospiraceae bacterium UBA2033 | reverse complement strand
GAAGGAATTTCAGAATAAATAACTTGATGAATCGAAGTCTCGGCACTCGGTTTGTTCGTTGTCTCGCGAAGAATTTTTCCATCGAGACTCATACAAGTAAAGTCTTCTTCTTGTAACCTGCCTTTGTGTTTACCCGAAGAGGTAATCCAAAGTTCACCGCTCTCACGATCAA
>DDBL01000155.1 GCA_002333425.1 Leptospiraceae bacterium UBA2033 | reverse complement strand
ATTTTGCAACAACTCTATTATACATAAGGAATAAAACAATGGCATTATTATACAATCAATTACAGGGTAAACTGAAAGGTAGAATTGGAGACTTAGTCTACTACCAGTTAAATGGAAAGACTTGCGTGCGAAGTCTTCCTGCTTCTTTTAAAGACAGAAAAAGTGAAAAACAAATTTTACATAGAAAAAAATTTAAAGCTGTCGGGGAGCTATTTACTATTTTCCGCTCGGCTCTCCAATAAAAAAAAACCGAGGTGTTTTACCACCTCGGATCAATAGTTTCTAAAAAGAAAGCCTGCTAAGTTTAAACCACAGCTTCAGCGGATTCTAATTCCTCTTCTAAAGCCATGTTTCTGCGGGAAGATTTTTCGCCTTTTGTGGAAGTCTCTTTTCCATTTTCTGCTGCTTTAACTGGTGCTACTGCAACCACACCAGATCCGTTGGGAGGAAGATCGTTTAGATCGCGAATTTGTGCTTCGAGTTTTCCTGCTAAATCAGGATGCTCTTGCAAGAATGCACGAACGGTTTCCTTGCCCTGACCAATTTTTTCGCCATTATAAGAATACCAAGAACCACCTTTTACTATGATCTCGTGTTTGACTGCCAGATCAATGATGGAACTTTCTTTGTTAATACCAGAATTAAACATCACGTCAAATTCCGCTTGTTTAAACGGAGGCGCACATTTGTTCTTCACCACTTTTACGCGAACTCTGTTTCCGATTGGGTCTTCTTTGTCTTTTAAAGTCTCAATTTTTCGAATATCCATACGCACACTCGCGTAGAACTTGAGAGCATTTCCCCCCGTCGTTGTCTCAGGAGAGCCGAACATCACACCAATCTTCATACGAATTTGGTTAATGAAGACCACTGTAGTTTTAGACTTGGAAATCGTTCCAGTCAGCTTACGAAGTGCTTGGGACATGAGACGCGCTTGGAGACCCATGTGCGAATCCCCCATGTCTCCTTCAATCTCTGCCTTTGGAACAAGAGCCGCTACCGAGTCGATTACGATAATATCAATTGCATTGCTACGAACCAAAGATTCGCAGATTTCCAGTGCCTCTTCCCCGTTGTCCGGTTGAGAAACAAGAAGGTCGTCAATATTTACACCCAATTTCTTAGCGTAAGAAGGATCCAAAGCGTGCTCAGCGTCGATAAATGCGGCAATTCCGCCCTTTTTTTGAGCTTGAGCAATGGTGGAAAGCATAAGAGTTGTCTTACCAGAAGACTCAGGTCCGTAAATCTCAACGATACGACCAACTGGCAACCCACCAATTCCAAGGGCAATGTCCAAATCCAATGAACCTGTTGAAATCACAGGAATCGCAACGGCTGAATTTGCACCCAAACGCATGATAGAGCCTTTGCCAAATTGTTTTTCGATCTGCCCCATAGCCGCGTCGATGGCTCTTTTTCTCTCTTCGTTTTTTTCAGCTAGAATTTCGTCTGCCTTATCCTCTTTTCCTTTTTTCATGAATAACTCCTATTTAGTTTCTAATATAATTGGGTAAAAAAATGATAATCTGTGCGGTGTTTTTGAAACTTTTTTGTAAAATTTCAAAAAAAATCACTTTTTACCAGAATCTATTCTGAGTATGCACTAAGGCACGGACAAAATAGAGGATAAATGATAACTTTTTATTTATTTCAATAATCCAAGGAATGGTAACGTATGTATAGATTTTTTTTTGGAAAAATACCATTTTTTTACGAAAAAAACTGTTTTTATTGGCAATTTTTTGCTAAAGGTTGGCACGATTTATGACTGAAAAAGAATTCATCCCTTGTTTCCAAACCAAGGATTTACAACTACTTGCCATTTTAAAATTTCATTTGGACGAAATGGAAATTCCTTACTTTGTAACAGGAGAAGATTTTGTTTTTTTAGAAAATCTCGCCATTCCCTCTCACGAAGCTGGTGCTATTTTGTATTTATTACCCGAAGATGTAAAAGAATTTCAGCGATTGTTAAACGAAGGATTGGAATGATTGGATTGCCACAGAGGCACGGAGACACAGAGAGGGATGTAAAGAGATTTCATTTCGATTTTTAATGCGTGATGTGTATATTTAATTTTGGTATTTAGAAATCCGCCAAGCAACGAAAATTACACAGACTCTCTTGAACACGAAGCATACTAATAAATTAAAAACAATCCCAAAAACCTCCGTGTCTCTGTGCCTCTGTGGCAAAATTTCCTACCATATACATCTCGTGAGTATTGTTTTGTCTTTTGCTAAACTAAAACTTACACCGTTGAGGAGTGTGAAGTAGTAAGCTCTTTCCTTTGAAATTTCATTTGCTGTCCAGAATGTGTTGCCTTCTTTCTTCCAAGATTCTAATTCCTCTGTGTCATAACTTTTTTTGAGTTCTTCGAGAGTGGGCAGACGCATTTTTAATTCTGTGCATTTTGTTTTTGCTTCCGACCAAGTTAGTTTTCCAAGACTCGCACTCCATTTTAATTTGGTGGTGTCAGAGCATAGACTGAATGAAATGAATATTAGGATTAAAATGAGTTTGTTTGGGTTCATAAATTTATTTCGTTCCAATTAAAGTTTTAATGTTTTTGGATTTTGCCTACTATCTCGGAGAGAAAGAATTTGTATTTCGTTTTCTATAATTTTGTAAAAGATTAATTAATAAACTCTGCCTCGCGTCTTAAAACTTCTTCGTGAGTGTAATACTTTCCTTGGGAGATCTCCTCTTCGCTGATTCGAATACTTTCCTCTTCCTCTTCGGAGAGTTCGTATACAATTCCTCTTGCATAGGAACTATCAATCAATACATTCAAAGCTTTTAAAATCTCATTGTCCTCAATATATTGAATCTTATCTATCAGGGTATTTTGTAATTCCAAGGTAGTCATAACTCTATATTTTCTCTTTTTTTTTAATTGTCAAGTTGAAACACGAAACCTAAATCTCTATCCCATCGTAAACTTCTGAGAGAGAGAGGTTGATTCCAAGGCAGGGTAGATTTACTACAGATTCTGGATTTTTGTATTCGATGAGTTCCCAGTTTCCTTTTGCGTTTGTGATGTATTGGGTGATTAATTTTTTAGATTGTTCTACTAAATAGTATTCTTGAAAATTGGGAATACTTCTGTAGGTGTCGAATTTTTCTCCTTTGTCAAAATTTCGAGTGGATTCAGAGAGCACTTCAAAAATGCAAACGGGATTTGTCACTATATCTTTCAATTCATCGTGAAACATTGGTGGATTTGGTAAGACTAAAACATCGGGATAATAAAATACTTCTCGCGAAGGAATCCAGACTTTCATATCACTGGAAAGGATTTTAAATTTCCCAGAAATTAACTTCTTTTTTATGGAAAACAGTAAATTTGTAACTATAGAATTGTGAATATAACTTGCACCAGTCAATTTTCTTTCTTCTCCTTGGATGTATTCTGCTCGAAGTTCTGAATTTCTTTCTTTTTCTAAGTATTCGGATACAGTGAGTTTTTCTAATACAGCGCTCATAGGTAACTCCCAACAAATCGGTTTTGCTAAACTCTATTTTCAATGGAGTCCGATTAACTTTCAAGTAAAATAATACCAGGATTAGAATGATTTCCTGGATTTTCAGGATTAAGAAATTGTATTGCCACAGAGGCACAGAGACACGGAGGATTATTGAAATCTCTCTGTGTCTCTCAATGCTGTAATGTTAAGGAAAACCAAGAAGAGATTAACCACGAAGACCGCGAAGAAAAGATAGGGTTTGATAATAAACTCCTTCGTGATCTTCGTGTCCTTCGTGGTGAAAAAATCTTAATTGTACAGCTCTCTGTGTCTCCGTGCCTCTGTGGCAAACCAACAGTAGTTCAAAAACCATTGGCGACTTTACAAAGTAACGTTGACAATAAATTAACCCTTCCGCATACTGCGTGTATAAATTAAAGAAGGTTATATGGCAGCTTCCAGTTTACTTACTCTTTTAGATGATATAGCAACTATTTTAGATGATGTAGCGATCCTTTCCAAAGTCGCCGCAAAAAAAACAACGGGCGTTTTGGGAGATGATCTTGCGCTTAACGCAGAGCAGGTAACAGGTGTTAGTGCCGAAAGAGAACTTCCTGTAATCTGGAAAGTAGCAAAAGGTTCTTTTATAAATAAATTGATTTTAGTTCCTGGAGCAATTCTTGTGAGTAGCTTTGCTCCTTTTTTAATTATGCCCATGCTTTTTATCGGAGGATCTTTTCTTTGTTTTGAAGGTTTTGAAAAAGTAATGGAAAAATTCTTTCACAAAAAGCATGATTCTGAAGCTCTAGTCAAAACTCTTTCGGAAGAAGAAAAAATCAAAGGAGCAATCCGAACTGATTTTATTTTATCACTAGAAATTATTGTCATTGCCCTTGGCAGTGTCGGGCAGGTTCCACTTCTTACTCGAATTCTAGTTCTATCTTTGATTGCCATTGGTATAACGGTTGGCGTTTACGGGTTAGTAGCCTTGATAGTAAAAATTGATGACTTTGGACTTTGGTTACTAAAAAAAGAAAGTAATCTCTCAAAGAAAACAGGAAGTTTTTTTCTAATCTTTGCCCCCAATTTAATGAAATTACTTGGAATCGCTGGAACCGTTGCCATGTTTTTAGTTGGTGGTGGAATTATTTCTCATGCCATAGCACCTATTCACCATTTGGCGGAAAGTTTTGGTAGCCTATCCTTTCTAGTTGATGCTATCACAGGAATCATAGCTGGCGGAATATTAGTGTTAGTCGTTACCCTTTTTCAAAAAATAAAAAACTCTACGGCTTCTTAGGTTTTTTGAATTGGGTATAGATTTATCCATTTATCATCTATCAAACAATTTTCTAAACACAACTAATCCAAGAGGAGATAATGCGGTCATACCTCCAATCCAAATCCAGATCATGTAATGGTCTGGGTAAGAAGTTGCCCCTTCAGGGGTGTAGGTTGCGACAAGCCAGCCGGACATAGGACCTGCGATCATTTTAGCTAGAAAGTAGGGGAGATAAGAGAGAGCGATATAGGTTCCTTCTTTTCCGGACGGTGCGATTTCGGCTGAGAATTGCATGAGCCTAGGAGACCAGATTGCCTCACCCACAGTAAATAGAACGATGAAAAAAACGAGACCGAGGATAATAGGGTTTTGCCTATCAGGGGATAATTCTAACCAATCGACTAAAATCAAATTTCCAAACCAAGTTGGAATAAGTGACTCAAACCAATAGCTAGGCAGTGCCGCAATAAAAATAGAAGCTGAGGAGACTAACGTTCCAGCAATTAACATAAAATAAGATTTGATTGTCTTTGTCAAATGAGCAATGAGCGGGACAAGAAAAATAATGATAACAGGATTTAAAATTCCGTAAATAGCACCGACCTTTGCTCCTTCTCCTAGAACACGGATTCCATACTTGGGAAATGTATAATTAAAATGATAAAATACTAATTTCACAAACACAAGAATTCCAAGCATAAAAAGATAAATCCAAAAAGACCTTTCTAGAAACACTGTTTTCATTATGGAAAATGTATCTTTACTTGAATTTTTTACTTCTCTATACATGGAAGAAATCGAATTAGAGTCAGTTTGTCTTTTGGCGCTAAGTGTAATTTTTCCATCTGTATTCATTGCAATTCCATCCCGCATAGATAGGATTAGAATCAGAGAAGGAATTGTCAGAATAAAACTAACTAAAAAAATAATCTGGTAAGTAGAAATTTCCAAACCAATCAGGGGAATCGGATTTAGTGTGTGCTCACCAAAAATTTCTCTTACTTTGTCAAAGATATATCCACCGAATGCAAAGCCTACATTCATCAGGGTATAAAAAAGTCCAAATCCAAGCGCAGTGCTTTTTGGGGTCGTGAATTTTTTAATCCCAACAGAAAGAACAGGAATTAACAGCGCGTTGCCAATCGCCACGGGGATAAAGGCAAATAGAGTGGCGATATAGAGTTGGTTGGTAAAAGGCATTGTTAGTCTACCAAATAACATGGCAGACATTCCGATTAACAATGTTTTTTTGATTCCGATTGCATCTACTACAGAGCCTACTAAAATAGAGATACAAGTCATAAGAGTTGACCATACTCCAATATAAGAACCTGCGGATACATCATCTAATCCACAGTCTTTGGAAAGGTATAATACAAAAGCCATATTCGATGCACCATATGCCGCGTATTCAATCAATTTAGCTGCGAATAACACCCATATTTCTCTTGGAGAATCCTTTAAACCTTTTGCATAATTCCAAAGAATAAACAAAAATCCGATAAAAAGAATAGCGACTAATAGTATTATTCCATAGTTCATATTGATTTACTTTGTATCATCCGTGGCAATCGAATTGGAAATAAAATAACCAATGAACTTCTTCATAAAAATCCATCCTTGTTTGGACTCATGGAATTCTTCTGGATGAGTTTGAATCGAAAATGCAGGGTATATTTTATGAGTTAATCCTTCTATTTTACAATGTTCACTAGTAATGGTAAGCTCTAAGTGTTCGTTTGGAATATTTTTTACTTCCTGTTCATGTTTTGCTTTGGAAATAAATTCATTTGTATCTATGATAGATTTTAACTTAGAATCTAATACTTTTATCTTTCTAAACTCATTGTATTTTTTCTCTGGAAGATTTTCTCTTTCTTCCACAAAATCAACTCTAGCCCCATATATCCAAGCAAACAGTTGATGTGAAAAACAGATTCCTAAGAATGGAATATTTTTTTCTATCACAAAATTTTTTAAATCTTGTCCTAAAGTATTTACCCAGTCTAAATTTTCTGTTACATTTGCATAACTTCCTAAGGAAATAACACCGATTAGCCTTTTATTATTTTCTGTAATCGTTTTAGAATATTCTTTGAGTGTTTGATTGCTGTAAGAAGGGAATAATACCTCGATATAAGAATGAATCGAGTTTTTTTCTCTTTGTACTTCTGAATGCAAATAGGAAATAACATTGATAGCATCAGAAGCTGGCTCTCTTTTGAATGGGTCGATGATAAGTATTATATTTTTCAGATTAAACTACTCCTCTAAAATTGTATTTGTATAAAGCCTGTAACCATTCCAATTAATTTCTTGTGGATAATCAGACTTAACTGCTCTTCGTGCTTCAATAAATCTGGTTTTAAGATTGGTTTGTAATTCAGTTTTTTTGAAAAAATTCTTCATAAATAGGATATTGGCAGTGGTTGGTTGTATAGATATGGAAAAAACACCCGGACCTTCATGAATTTTATCTAAGTACATTAAGGAAATATTTAGATCATCTTTATAGAAAGAAGTATTGTACAAATCAGAATTAGATAAAAACCAAACTCCTTTTCTGCCATCTGACTTTAAATTATAAATAGGATTCGCGCCAAATTGTAATTCTGTATGATTTGATAGATTTAATTTTTCACCAGAAATAAAGGCAAAATTTGAATTTCCTTTTTCTTCTTTTAGTTCTAAATTTCCGAGTCTAGTGAGTTCTTTATCTTCAGCAAACAAAGAGTTAAACTTTTTAATTGTGAAATTTGATTTAGTGTAGTCAGATATTTTTTTTGAATTTCGTTCTACAAGAAGATATGGGTTTTGCACAATATAGAAGTTATCCTCATCTTTTAGTTCCAAAGGTGCTTTGATAAAAAAAGAACTAAGATATAAGTAGGAAAGTTTATTCTTCTTTAATAGAATTTTACTTCTAAACTTTGGTTCTAGATAATCTTTTAATAAAAGTCCATTTCCTTTTTCCTTTACTTGTTTGTGGTAAGTAAATATTTCATTTTTTATTATGCGATAATCTGGAAAAGCAATTTCTCCATTTGATTTTCCATTTTCGATTTTAATTGTGAAAGTCTGGAGTCCGAAGTTTACAACAGCGATAAACTCTTGATTAGCCGGAACTTTTTTTATTAAAGCTGTTGCGATTTTTTCTGCCTCTGGTAATTGCGAAAACTTGAGATCCTGATTGTATAGTCTATCAACATCTTCTATTTTGTCTCGATAAAATGCTAGGTCTAAAAATGTTTCAGAGCTATTGAAACGAAAGGATAATAACTCTAAGTAAGAAATGAAATCTAAAAACTCTCGTTTGTTATAAGCGTTAAAATAGAGTCCCGTTTTATCTGATAGGATTTCATTTAAGATTGGAATAAAATTTTGAATAGCCGCAGAATTTGCTTTTTTGTAGTAGGGATACCAGTCAGTATCCGCTTCTAAAATCGTTTTGTTTAGATTCTTTAGAGCTGTTTTAGACTCTTCATTTCGTGATAATATTTTAAACTTACTAAGATACAACCTCTTCTGTAAGTCTTTATCGTAGGCAATTTTTCCTAACTCAGGCTCTAACCTCTTTATATAAGCTTCTGCATTCTTATAATCACCATTGTTAAACAACTCTTCTATCCAAGCAACCAACATGTAATAGTTTTGGATTTTTCTTGATTCTTCTTTTTGTAAATCTAAAAAAGCGTCAAATATGTTGTTAACCTCATTGTTAATTTGAAACTTTATAGAATTTAAAAGTAAATGAAATAATAATACTCGGTCTGTTTGACTCATGATGGAGTATACTGATTTGCCGGTAGATGTTACTTCTGAAATTAATTGTAAAGGATTAACCTCAGTTCCAGAATGAATACTTTTCCAAATTGTAAAAATCTTTTGTCTGTATTTAATTAATACATCGTCATAGGTTTTCCGATTGAGAGATGTGATTTTTTTATCAACTGCAAACCAGTTTTTTTCTACTCCATCTTTATAGATGGAATCAGAAACTTCTGCTAAATTAATTGAATCTGATTTCATTGTGAAATAAGCTTGTAATTCTATTTCATTTTGTAGATTTAGAGCAATCTCTCGTTCTTCTTTTTCATTTGCTAATTTCGACAGTTGTTTGGCATGAAATTCTGCTTTGTCTAAGATGAAATTTTTTAGGAAGAAATTACTCATATCTTCGTGGAATAAAAATAAATCAGGAAAATAAACGGTCTTTAGAAAATTCTGATAATTTTTATCTAAATTTTGCACTGCACCGTTGTTTATTTGGATATAAAAATTAACCAATACTTTACTTCTTTCTTTTGTTTCTGAATCAATCTCAGTTGCAGATTTTAATACTTTATAATAATTCTTAAAGTGATCTCTACAATATTGATTGGTAAATTGTATATAACAGTGGTGCAGAAGTGCTTCATAGATAGAGATTTGTTTTACTTTTGAGTCATTGTATTTTTTTAAAAGTCTTTCATAAAATACAAATCGTTTATTTTTTGGAATTGCTTTAGATTTGATTCTAGCAAGGTTTAAATCTGATTCCAATTTTTCTTCTTGATTTAGTGGACTAATGAAAGTATTCGCTTCTTGGAATAAAAATAATGCTCTACTGTATTTTTTATTTCGTTCCCATTTGAATGCTTCTTCTTTTAGAATGGAGTAATCTGATTTATCTGGTTTTTTAAATAAATCTGGGTATACGCCAATTGACTTAGCAGACGATAGGCGAACTGAGTCTATTGAGTTAATCAGGAGTGGATTAAATTGTTTTTCCTCTCCTAGTAAAATGAGTGGAACTCCAGCAGACTGGATTATATCTATCGTTGAAATAGTTCTAAAATAGGATTTCTCATCAAATTTAGAATTACCAAGCATCACTAGTGAGATACTCGAATACTTTTCTGTAAATTCTTTTAGATTAATAAATCCTTTTACACTTGGGCTAAATATATTTCCATTTGCGTAATGAATTTCTGTATTAAGTATGTCTGAATCATTGATAATCGGACCCAATTTTTTAATATGTTTGGTTTCGATTAATCTCCCATTGTCTAACTTTTCAGACTCTTCCTTTTCTTTTGTTGTAGTAACAATATGAGTTAGTTGAATGTTCTTGTGGGTAACAGGATTTATCTGTCGCATTGTAAACGCATAGTTCAAATTCACTATATCGCTTAATTTTTTATTCTGAATCAAAATCCCACCAAAATCAAAATTAGAGAGATATTTATCAGGAATCAAAACTAGATTTTTTATTTTATCTACTTCCAATTCTTTTTGGAATAATACTTCTAATGTTTGTTTTAGGCTATTTTTAATTGGGATCGTTTTGTATTGATCTTGTCCCTCTTTCATTTTATGAATTAGTAGTGAATTTTGGATAAGTTTCAAATGTAGAATGGTTTGTTCGGGAGTTATTGTCTCTGGTTTAGTGGAATCAACTATTTCAAAAAAACGTTTTTTCTCGGGAAAGAATTTTTGGATAAGTCCGAGTAGTCTTTCTATTTCGGTATTGATTTCTTGACGAGAACCAATGTAATTTGATAGCGGTTTACGAGAGTTAACCAATGATTTATATTTTAGATTATTCTCTTGGTCTTTGCGAATCGTTTCACGGATAGCTTGGTTTAGACCTTCTAATTTTTCTTCGTCAAATATGACTCTTGTATTTTGAAAATGTTTGAATAATAAAACGCTATAAAGTTTTTCTTCTCTTGTGTGAATTTCTTTCCAGTTGCCAATAGAAAAGTTAGCCTCTTGTAAAAGAGAATAGACTTCATAAAAAAAATCATCTTCTAAGTCGATAAGAGTGGAATAACTTTTAAAAGTATTTTTTTCAGCAAACTCTAATTCTTGGATTACCTGTTTAAAATCTGATTTTGATTTTGCGTTAGAAAATAGGTGTTTTGCTTTTAATAGTTTGATTTTGGATAAATCCTCTACTGATTGAAATTCATTTGCTAACTCTTCTGTTTCACTGATAATTGTTTTAAACCGTTTTTCATCTCCAATTCGATGATAGATGGTTGCTAGGTTAATTTTTAATCGTAGTCTTTCTGTTTTTAAAAATAAGTCGCCTGGAAGTCCAACTGTCTCTACTGGAATATCAGCAGGGTCTTTCAAAAGTGGAATTGCTAATCCATAATAGTAAAAAGCAGAATCGTATTCTCTTTTAGAGTTTAAAATTTCTCCTAAATAAAAATAACTCAAACCTAAAAGTGGATCAAAGATATACCATTCCTTATCAAACTTTTCTTCACATAAATTTTGAAGATTGTGTGCCTTTGTTTCTGTTTTTGAATTATTTAAACATGTTAAAATCGATGTATTTTTTTCTAAGTTGAGATCATTAATATGATCACGCAGAGCTTGTAACAGTTTATCTTGATTAGCCTCTCCTGATTCTACCAAGCGAAACATTGTGTAACTTTTTTTCTTTAAAATTTTTCTTTTTTCTTTTGTAATATTACTTGTGTTGATTTTGTTTGATTTGATTTGTTCTAAAAAATTATCGTAGTGAGTTAGGGCATTTTCATATTTTCCCTGAATGAATAAATCATATCCTATTT
Source organism: Leptospiraceae bacterium UBA2033 (assembly GCA_002333425.1). Taxonomy (GTDB): domain Bacteria; phylum Spirochaetota; class Leptospiria; order Leptospirales; family Leptospiraceae; genus UBA2033. The sequence goes on along the minus strand of DDBL01000155.1, from coordinate 7,843 downwards.
TGTATTTTGCATTTAGAATTATTTCTTCGCCTATGATGAGTTTATTTAAACCAGTTTCTTTTAAAAATTTTTCTCTTAGTTGAATTTGGTTTTCAACTTCTTTAAACTCTCCTTGTTCGGATAGATTTTGAATTTTTATACCTTGGGCTAATAGGTAATGTTCTTCAGGTGCAAATTCGCCAGGAAATCTTCCTGAGCCAATTACTCTTACTCTGTCTGGCAAAATTAAGTTCCAAAACCAATCGTAAAAAGAAGGAATTTTAAATTGTTCTTTTGTTTTGTATTTTTTATATTCTGTTTCAACTTTTGAAATATAATAATCGGATAGATGATATTTTTCTACTTTCTGATAACAAAGCGCTAGAGAACTATATATATTTATATTATCCACATAACCTGAATTATAATTTAAAGCCAAGGCTTTTTTGTAAGCGTTGATCGCATTAACATAATTACCCGTTTCTCTTTCTGCAAGACCTAACAAGGAATAAATTAGAACTAATTTATTATTTACTTCATAGATTACTTTTTCTTTTTTCTTTTTGTTTTGGTTTAATCCACTTGGATTATTTCCTACTTCTTGGTAGTATTCGTTTTGGTAATAGATGTTTGCAGTTTTGGTTAGGTATTGAATTGCTTTTTGGTATTCCCCCATTGATATGAGAGATCTAGCATAGTTATAATTAAATAAAGCTGTTTGTTTGTAATTTTCAAATTGAATTTGTTCTACAATATTTTGTCCATACTTTTCTACTTTCGCATAATGCTCCTTAGCCTTTGGATAATTTTGTAGAAGTAAATAGTTATTAGCCAGATTTAGATTTAAATCGGATAGAATTTTTTTGTTTGGAATATCTCCTAACATATCTAAAACTTGTTTGTATAAGTTTATGTTTTCTTCAAAATGTTTTTCGGAAAAATATTTATCATATATATCAGCGTATACTTCTCCATCACTTTCTTCTTCTGATTGTGACTTAGTAGATTTAAAAATATCTATGTATTGGTAAAGCCAACCTAATAACTGGTGTGCATCCGCATAGAGTGGGTCTGCAAAGATAATCCACTTCAATTCATTTTCTGCATTTCGTAAATCTCTCAGTATGGATTCTTTTCTCGCTGCAGTCATTGTATTCGTAGACTTGTAATGAGTTTCATAGATCAGCGACTTATTGATTAGATAATAGGAATAACCATAAAGAGAAGCAAGATACAAAACTGGTCTTGCTCTGGGTCGTCCAAGAATAAAATGTGCATCTAGGATTTTCAGAGCGTCGTCCGGTTTTCCTGGTTTACCTAAAACAGTTTCTTGGTTTAAATCTCTAAAGTCTCCTAAGAATTTTAAGTAGTGAGTAAGTCTGTTGTCAAGAAGTGCAGAAAGAAATCCGGTAGTTTTTCCGACTACGTTTAATTTGCCTTCTCCTAGCAAATTGAGTTTGTCTAGGAGATTATTTCGATTATCCTGTGCTTGTTTTTGTGCATAATTAAAAATTGAATCCACCATTTTTTTTTGGTAATAAACTGCGTAGTCTTTGTATAAATCTTCTACGAAAAGATTTTTCTCTTTTAATAGATACATGTTCTCTACGTTGAAGAAATAGTGAAACGCCGCGTCACGTAAGTGGATTCGATTTTCGGGGCTGCTGTTTCCGCGTGCTTCGTGGTCTCTTGCTTTGTTTTCGTAATAACGAAATGTTTTTTCGATTTCTGATTTATTTAATTCAACACCGAGATCAGGATCGTAGTTTTCTAAAAAAACTCTGAGTTCATCGAACGAACCTGTTACCGATCCAAGTCCTTCAAAGTTTTTGGATTTCAAAAGATGGCTTTTTAAACAAATTGGATTTTTTACACAGAGCTGAATTTTTTGACAAAATGGATTTATTTCACATTCTGGATTTTTTCTAATTGGCTCTAAATAAGTATCAATAGTGACATTGCTCTCTTGAAATTTTTTTCCTTCATTTAAAGCTTTGGATTTGAGATAGGTAAGAAGCTCGAATAGTAATTTCGATCTTTCTTTTAGTTTATTTTGTTCAATTAGTTTGTCTGTATATTCAATTCGTTGTAAGTAGTTTTTATTTAATGTAATTGCGTTTTCTAAATCGGTTAAGATAAATTTTAAATCTTCTACACTAGTAGAGCTATCATTTAGTAATTCAAAATATCTTTCTGGTATGATAACTGTATTTGGGGTAAATTCTAATTTTGCGAGTTTTCGTTTTACTTCTCTTTTTTCAAAGTATTCGGGGTAGTTATTTAGAATTAGTTCGTAGTATTTTTTGGCTTCTCCTATTTCTTTTGCTTTTTCCTTTTCACCTGCGGCTAGTTTTAAAATGGAAGCTAATACTTGTTTGTCCGTATTTTTAGTTTTCATTTTATCATAGTATTCTAAAAGTTTTAAGTCAGCCTTTTTTCCTGCTTGGCGGTAAATACGGCGTAACCCCAACGCATAGGATAAAGCATTTTTGGGATCATTCTCGTAAAATAACATTTCATCAAGGATTCGTTTGGCTTCCCTGTTGTCTCCTTTATCTAATTTGTATTCTGCTTTGATGTCATTTATTTTTGCTTCATAAATTGGAAATAGTGGGTCTTTTTCGTAAAATAATTTTACTGAGTCTAGTGCAAGAAAGTAGTTGTCTTGATTTTTTTTGATTCTAAGAGCAAAGTTTAATTGTTCTTCAATATCTGCTTTTTTAGGAATCGGTCCTGACTCTGGGATGAAGTAAATATTGATTGTGTTATACAGTGCCGCAGAGTATAATATACTTCCTTTGTTGAATAAAGAAAATTTTGTATCAAAGATAGAAATTAAGTCTGTTGTAAGTATTTTTTCTTCTTTTGTATTTAAGTCTAATTTGACTATTAGACTATTATCTCCTAAATCCAAAATTCCGTTTTGATTAGAATCTCGTCTGATAGAAGTAAAGTATAAAAAATTACCGTCAGGCGAAAGACTAGGCGAGAAATTTATAAAGTTATCCGATGTTAGCCTCTCTTCTTGTCCTGAATCAAAATTAAATTTATAAATTTCTCCTTGTTTTGAATCTTGAAAAGAAATATAGACAATTGATTTTCCATCAAAAGAAAATTGGGGGGAAGCTGCTCCTTTTGTTGTGAGTTGTGTCATTTTATTTTGATTTATTAGATCAAGCAGAACAAGATTTTGTAATCCAGGCGAAAACCTATCACTAGAGAATACTATTTGTTTGCCGTTTGGTGCCCAGGTTGGGTCTGTATCTACAAAGCTATCTCTTTTTTTAGGATCTTGAAAGTTTGGATTGGTGAGAAAAATTTTTTCTTCAATTAAATCTTTTTCTCCAGCTAAATATCTGTCCATTGATTTGGATGGATTGATTTGTATTAAAACAATATCACCCGATGAATCGTTTTCTTCCGAAACAAAAAGTAATTTTTTCCCGTCGGGGCTAATGGCAGGTTTGTATTCGGGAGCTGGATGAGTTGTTACTGGGACAATAATGGCAGATCGTAAATCTCTAAACCAAATGTCATAGTTACCCGAATGGTCGGTTGTATAAAAAAGATAATGTCCGTCTAGAGTTGTCGAATTATAGAGATTATTCCCTTTCTGAACGGTAAGTGGGAATGGTTTTTCGTTTCCCTTGGAAAAATAATTTTCTGAAATAGATTGGTATTCGAATGCGGCAGGTGTAATCTTCACCTTTTTTTGAAAGGCAGCGCACTGAAAAACTAAAAATATACAAATTAGATTTAAAAACCAACTTTTTTTCACAATCTACATTCTTTTAAAAATCCCTATTGTTTCAACTGAAAGTTTTTTATTTCCAATAAAAAGGTAACTGCTCAGTATGGTTTGCCANNCAGAGCATTTTGGTATCATACTATTTTTATTCCTATTCGTCAGATTAAAGAGGGGTAATTAAATATTTGGATTCAATTATCATATTGTAATAGAATAATAATCAACGCTGAATTACTAAAATAACAGTGTAATATGAAATAGACTCTCTTTAGTCTCTCCGTGCCTCTGCGTCTCTGTGGCAATCTTTTTTATGGTGTAGTTACATAAGAAGATACTATTGAGTATTCAGGAAAACTTAGAACTTGACATGAAAGTTAAGAAAAAGGCTAAGTTTAGAAAGGCAATAAAATGAGTGAAATTAAAGAAATTATTTGGAACCAAAAAAAACTTTCAGATTTAAATGAAAGTATCTCGAAACACAAAGAATTAGATTTTGTCCCTAAAGGATTTAGCCCCGAGGAATTTAAAAAACTAAAAGTTGAGACTAGAAATTTTCTATCAGAAAAATTCCAAATTGATTTTAATACGAAGCCAATTATCGCAAATGGTCATCAACCTGAATTCCAACATCCTGGAATTTTATTTAAAGATTTATTGATTCATAAAATTGCGAGTCTAACGAACGGTTTGCCGCTCCATATTGTAGTCGATACTGATCATTTTGAAATGTCTTATAGTTATCCCGAAAGACTAGAAAATGGTTTTGCTCATTTAAAAACTCTGCATTTAAAAGATGCGGATAATCGAATTTATGCACATTCGACTTTGAGAGAAGAGGACAGATCTGAATTAATTTCTATTATTAAAAGCCAAATAGAAGAAACAAAGTATTTTATTAATCCTAAGATACAAGCAGAGTTTGAATCTATATTAAATCGAAAATTAGAACTAATTAAAACTTGTGAATATCTATTTCAAGTCAATGAAACCATTCGAGAAGAATTTTATAATTCACGGTCTATTCAGATTTTTCATATTAATGTAAGCGAACTTGTAAAGTTAAATTCCTTTAGAGTATTAGTGGAAAAAATCCGAGAGAATCTTGTCGATTTTATGAATGTATACAATCAATCTCTAATAGAGTATCGTAAATTACATAAAATTAAAAACCATGCACAGCCTATTCCTAATCTTGTTTCTGGAGAAATGCCTTTTTGGATTTTGGATCCTGTAACTAAAACTCGTAATGTGATGCGAGTAGAAGATTCAATGGATAATTGCTGTATACTCCCGAAAGCGGTTACTCTTACTATGTTTATGCGCCTTTTTATGACAGATTTTTTTATTCATGGAAAAGGTGGTGGGCGTTATGAGGAAGTATCGGAAAATATTATAAAAGAATTTTTCCAAATGGAAGCAGCTCCCTATGAAGTGGCAAGTGTAACAATGAATTTAGAGAAAACTGAATTTTTTCCAGTTCCTAATATAGATGAGAAAGATTTGGAATTACAACTAAGGGATACTGTCTATTCGCCAGAAAAGTTTTTAGACCAGTCACATACACTTGTAATACAAAAAAAAGAATTACAGTCTAAATTTAAAAACCCTGATTCAGATAAAAAAGAATTACATAAACAAATATCTATATTAAATGAAGAAATGGCAAAACTAATTGTAGCACAAACTCAGAGATTGGAATCTCTCAAGAGTCAACTCCCTATTATCCAGCACACAAACCAAGTTTTCCAAACCAGAACATTCCCATTTTATTACTACAATATGGATGAATTGATTGAATACGTAGAAAATCTTTAATTTGTTATAGATCAAATTTGCCAATTGTTTGGGCTAGTTCATCGGAAAGTTTTACAATTTTTACAGATGCTTCTTTTAATAAATTTAGATTTTCTGAAATCACTTGGGTTTCAGTGGAAATTCGATTCATACTTTGAGAGATTTGGCTAATCGCTATTTGCTCTTCTTTTGCGCTTAGGTCTATTTGTGAGGATAAAGACTCCAATTGATTATGACTATTGGAAATGAAATTAATATTTATAGATTGGGAAGAGATTTCTTTGTTTACGTTTTGAGCAGTTTTGTTTGTTTCGTTGATTTTTTCTATAATTACTTTTAATACATCTACAATATTTCCTACATTTTGTATTCCATCTTTGATTGATAAATTTGTGGAGCTAATCAATGATCGAATATGTTTTACGCTATCTTCGGTCTTTAGAGAAAGTTTTGAAATTTCATCGGCTACTACTGAGAAACCTCTACCATGTTCTCCTGCTCTTGCTGCTTCAATGCTTGCGTTTAACGCCAAAAGGCTAATTTGTTTTGAAATTTCTGTAATTAGTAAAATGATTTTACCGATTTCATCTGCAGCAGATTTAATTTCGTTCATGGAGCCTACTGTTTTAGAAATAATAACTTCCCCTTTTTTTATTTCTTTTGCAGAGCTTTCCACAATAGTTCCTAATAATTGAATAGAGTCAGATGCTTTCAGAATAGAATTTGCAATATTGTCTGTAATATTACCAATCTCTGCTATATCATTTGTTTCTTTTTCAATAGAGAGAGAAATTTTACTAAAACTAGATGAAATTTCTTCAAGGGCTGCCGCAGATTCTTCTGTGCTGGATGCTTGGTTCATTGTTGATTCAGAAAGATGATTGGTCATCGAAGAAATATCTCCATAGATCAACTTTGATTGGTGTGTAAGGTTTGTAATGATTCGTAGTAGATTAGTTAGATAATCTATAAAATAATTAATTGAATTTGATAAGGTTCCAATTTCATCTTTACCATCGTATTCGATTCTGTTTTTCAGATTTCCTTTTGCTAATAATTCAAATTTTGTAACAGCTTCTTGTAATGGATTAGTTATGCTAAATACGATCAAGTATTGGATAAAAACTGTTAGCCCCGTAATTAATAGAACGAGGGAAATCGAAATATACTGCTCCATTTTAAAAGAGGAAACTCTATTTCTTAAAAGGTTCATTTGTGAATTTGAGGTTATCGAATATAGATCTTTGATTGATTGATTATAGTTAGAGATGATATTTGTAAAATTTTCTAATTTTGAAATATTGATTTCTTTGTTTGTGGGGTTGGATATTGCCTTTAATTCATCTTGGTATTTATTTATATTTATCAAACTTACATTTTTTCTAGATTCTAATTCTGTTTTTAGTTTTGGATTGTATTTATAAGAGACTTCATAGGAGTTTAGAATTTGATTTATCGTAGCATTTATTTGGGAATACAGCGTAAATAGTGTGATTAAATTTTCCTGTGAAATTTGTTTTAGTAAAATGGATTCAAATATAATTTTTTCTACTTGAGTGGATACTTGAATTAGAATTGGAATTTTAATAAGAGTAATATCCATCATGTAATAACTATCTAAATCAGGATCTAAAATTAGATTGGAAGTATCTCCCACATGAGTATTTAGTGAAATCAGTAATTCCAAAATTTTTGATGCTGAGTTTTGCGACTCATAGGGATTTTGCGCATCTTTGTATTTTATAAAATTATCTTGTTCTAATAAAAGTGTAGAAAATAAATTTTGAGTTTCAAGTGTGCTACCTAGTTCTTGATTTAACTCGTACAAATCTTTTTCTTTTTTTTGAATTGAAATTATCGTGGGTTTAATTTTTGAAAAATCGGATTGGTCTTGGTCTGAAATATTTTTGTGGAATAATAATAACGAGTCACGATAGGTTTGGATTAAATCTATCAGGATGTAATTGTATTTTACGCCCATAATTTCTTTTTCTCCAAACTCTATTGCGCGATTTTGTGTTGTTAAAGTTAGGTAGAACAGACAAAAAAGCGGAATAGATAAAAGGAGAAGTGTAGAGAAAAGACGAGATTTTATTTTTGTATTTTTGATTATATTTACTATAGGGCTAGCCATAAGTTCTTGCTATCTTATTTAATGCGGATAACTTTCAACAAAAAAAGGAATTTCTGTGTAATGTTTTTGGATTTGTTGAGATGCTATCACAGAAAAATTGCGGTTTCTAGGTATTTAACTCAGTCAGCTTTTTAAAAGCAAAGAAAATATCGTAACTACTCAGTGGGGTTTGCCACAGAGGCACTGAG
>DDBL01000090.1 GCA_002333425.1 Leptospiraceae bacterium UBA2033 | reverse complement strand
AAATAGGAAATTACCTTTGCGAATAAAAGCAAAAGCCAACTTTGTTATAAGTTGGCTTTCGAGGAGTTAATCGAATAAGCTAAAAAAACCACCTACCAATGCACCAATAGCAATCACTGGTACAGCTACTGGTGCGGCGGCAACTAACCCAGCAGTTACTGCTCCAGCCCCAATGATACTTGTTGTGGTTACGGCACTACCACCGATCATTCCCCCAATTAATGCTTTTTGAGTGGCGGATGTTGTGGTTGATATTAAAGCTCTACCAATTGTTTCTTGAGCTGTTTTTGAGCGAATTAAGTTGTGATATAAAAGTGCTGATGACGTTTGTCTCATTACACTATTTACTTGGTCGCTACGATAATTACCCGTAACACACCAACAAGCAAAATGTTCACAGTTGTTGAATATTACATTGTAGTCATCTTCACCAATGCGATTAATAGCCCTTGTTGCGACTTCACTTGGATCGTAAACAGCTTGAGATTGTGGGTAATTGATAATCTTAAATTTATCTTCATCACCTAAAAAATCTACAATACTGGTTTCTTTTACAGCACCTTTTTTAAAGGCTTGTGCAAAACCAGAATAATGGACAACTTTATCGCCGCCAATGTAGATGCCATGATGCGTGTAAAAGCCACGAGATACTGCAATATGTGACCCTAAAATTAAGTTTTGCATAGATTCCTCAGTTATATAGTCGACGATTAAAACTGTCGGTGTTGTAAGCTGTAATTAAAGTGGTACCTTCACAAACCACTGTGACACCCCCTTTATCCAGCACTTTTAGGGCAATGCCCCGTATTGCCAATGAAGCCGTAATGGCTTTACTGATAAAGAAAACCACAGGCAAATGTTTGAATTTGCGTTTTAAGCCTGAAAGCCTTTTTATTTTCTGATCCAAATCAGCCAAAAAAACTTTAATGATTTTTTTGTTGGTTACGTATTTTTCACCATGAGCTTCACCGATTTCCATCGCCAACTTGATCATTTCTTTTGTATGGCCTCTCTGGTTCATCCGCCGTTCACAGTGCTTCGTAATTTTCATAATCCACCTATTGTTTAATAGTCACCACTTGATGTTTGAGCTTGACATGCTAGATCGTTGAGAAAATAATAGGACAAATATTTGGTGTAAGCAACAGCTATAAAATCTACTTAATTTCAATTATCAANNCAGTGTTTATGTGTTGAAAAATGGTATTAAGTTCTATATAGTTTGTAATTATGGTGTTTGATTGATTGTTTGCTTTTTGGCGACTCAAGAAATACTAAAGCTAATTTTTTTTGTAAAGGGTTTGTAATTTATGCAAAACGATTTATACGCATTACTGGGTGTAAAGAAGAAGGAACTTTTAACTTTGTCTTTGAATGCTTGGAAAATGATTTGGGAGCAACTGTTGCTTTTGGCTATCAATGCTAGGCAGCAATATTTTAAAAGTGACTCATCTGATAATTTTCATCAGCGCATAAAAATGGTTCATATCTTAAAAGAGGAGCTTATGTCTCGGAGAGGTTACCAAGGCAGAAGTGGTTTTAGTGAAGAAGACTCACAAATTTTTCGTGAGATTTATAAAATGTTGGAGTCAGAAAGTGGCAGTAATCAAATTATTAAGTACTTATTAGATGACAAAGAAGAAAATAAACCGTTGAGTGTTAAGCGAGTGATTTTGCGTAAAATGGAAAAAAATAAAATAGCATTTCCTCCTGCAATAAATTGTGTTCGCTACTATTCATACTATTCCCACTATCAGATATTAAAAGATCCTATAGTTTTTTTTCAAAAACTATTACATATACCTTTTCCAACAGGTGAATTTATTGACAATATTACTGTCACCACAGTAAGAAGGGTGATTGAAAATGATACTGGTTATAAAATAAGAAAATCTTTTATGCCATTCAATGTAGAAAGTGATATAGATTTCATTAAAGAAAACAATGAGATACTTAATAAAGATAAAGATATATATAAACTAATTAAGGGGCAAATAGCAGATTCTATAGGGAGATATATTCAAAAACCATTTAAGCAATTGTCTGACCCATTTTTTGATGAAATGGATAGTCAAGAAACTAAATTATTCTCTAATATTATTAAAATATTACCTAGAAAATCTGATGGAAAAGATGATATTGAGCTAGTTATAGATAGAGAGCGTCTAGTAATGCTTATTAATTTAAATCAAACTGATGAGTTATCAGAAAAAATTAAATTTGAACTTAACAATATAGCCGATGGGGCAGATAGAGCCTCAGTTCGTCGTTTTGGATTTAATATTGATGAAAAAATAGAGCAAAGTGATGCTTTAGAAAAAATTAGTCATTGGTATGAGTTGTCCCGTACAGATATTTTTAACCGAAGAGAGCAAATACCAAAAATTATTGCATCAATTTTAGAGTTTGATATTAGATACTTTAAAGGATTTTTTGATTCTGACCTAGGTTTCAGTATTGAGCAAATTACAAAAAAACAGCAATATCAGAAAGCATTACCTGCAAATGAAATATACACGCTAGTGTCAGCATTTATTAGAAACTATTTATATTATAATGACTCTAGATTATATAAATATGGCTATGGAAGAGATGAGATAAATAACTACCTAATCGACGATATGATAAATCGTGATTTTTCAGATATAACGACTTTTAAAAATACTATGATGGATGCTTGGATTACTTTTGAAACAATTGAAGAAATTAAAAATATGTCAGATCGTTTTAAGCGGTTATCTCTTTATCTAAATACTAAAAAATTTAAAGATATAGAGCCACAAATTAAAAAACAACAGGAAGTTAGAAAAATAGAAAATGCTCCAGCTTACCCACTAAATTCTTTTTTCCCTTTGCCTTTATGGGCAAATAGAATTTATACAAACAAGGATATTGAGGATTAAAACTATTTCTTCTTTTTTGGGGCTTACAACCCCTTATTAGATTAAGGGG
>DDBL01000142.1 GCA_002333425.1 Leptospiraceae bacterium UBA2033 | reverse complement strand
CACTCTCTTCAACTGCATAAGCGCAACTTTATCATCCCCCTCAATTCGCACTGTCTCTATCTCCCCATTGTACCCGTCCGGCATCATATACCCTCGCTCCAATATACGGGCTAATAGGTATTTGCCTACCGTCTTGCGGAGAAATGGATTGTAAGTATACGGAAAATGTGTCATCGAAAATTGTATATGCTCAGTGCAATGCCTTAATATCTGGTAATACGACCAAACTCCCGTCGTCTCCACAAACTGCGTCCTCTCTAAATTTTCTATATGTTCTAACACCTGCACAAAGTCCGTAAAAACATACTTTCTCGTATTTATCGCTATCATGACTGCTTCCCCCGAAAGAAATCGAATAGGTTTCCCTTTCTTCTTTTTTTTTCAAGTAATTTATTCTAGCTTTTGGATTTTTTATGGGACATAGTTCTTTGGGTGCAGGTGTCGGTTCTGTCTGGGCATGGTTTGTCCTAGGGGCTTTTATTGTGTTTTGTTTGGCTTGTTTGTTTTAATGGTTTTTTCTAATTTTCTATACTTTTATATAATACCCCCTTACAAAATTATGAAAAAATCTCTCTAGTATAAGATAACTCATTAGTTCTAAGCTTGGAGATGTAGGAACTGCTAGACCCAAGGAGGACTCCGATAAGATTTCCCATATTCCAGCCAAGTCCAAACTTAGCAGAAAAGTAAACATCCAACAGCGAGATTTACCAAAAGCTATCGCAAGTTGACCAAGTTCGATCCAGTCGGAATTATCAGGGCGAAAGCTTACACGTTTCAAGTTTTGGTTTTCTTCTTGGTATTCCGTTTTGATTTTGCTGGGTTTAGGAATCATACCAGAGTGAGTGATGATTCTATACATCGAAAGAAGATTTCGAAGATATACGGAAGTATTATTCCCGTGCCCTTCGAGTCTATTTTGAAGGAATTTTTCTACTAGATGTTCTGGTATCAAAAGAGTCGAGACAGTTTTGTCTATCTCTTTCATATTCTTGATAGGAAATTCGTTTTGGTCTTGGAATACAATCATACCTAACTAGGTAATAAAAGTTTTCCTTTGTGCGCAAAATTTGGAAGAAAAATTGTCCAACTACGAAATTATTTATTTTTATTCGAAAGAGTTAAATCTCAATCCCATATTTTTTCGCAATAGGTTTGATTTCTTTGATAAAAGCGTCTCTTTGTTTTTGAGATAATGTCTTCAAGTTTATCGAAATTTTTTCTTTTTTGGGAGAAGGTGAACTGATTTCACCCCCCCTACCCTCTTTGAATTTCAGGAGTCTTTCAAGGTTTTTGACTGACGGTTCATTTCCTTGACCGATAAATTCGGATACATGTTTTAAATCTAGTCGTGCAATTGAGCTAAGTTGTTTTACGTATCTTTCTGTATAACCTAAAATCTCCCCTACTTCTAGTGCTGTTTTTTTTCTTTCCTTTCTCAGATATTGAATTGCTTTTCCCACTTCCCAGGGATTTAAACTTTTTCGTTTTTCATTTTCTGCCAGCGCCATTTCATAACATAACTCAGGATTGGCTTCAGTCACAATAGCTGGAATTTCTTTCCAACCTAATTTTTCTGCGGCATGAAATCTTCTTTCGCCGGCAACGATCATATATTTAGAATTATTTTTTCGAACTACAATTGGCTCAATCAACCCCATTCGTTTCATAGAGTCAACCAAATCGTCTACATTTTCTTTTCCAAATTGACGGGGTTGGTTCGGACTAGGTTCAATGTCTTTTAAACTTAGTTTCTCGGTCGATTTACTTTTTCCTTCATACGCTGAAATTAAATCTAACGTAGAAAAATCATTTTTCTTGGACATTTATTTTACTCCTTACTTCTTTTGCCAATTCCATAAAGGACTTATAAGTTTCTTTATCGCATCCGCTTAACATTTTTCGTTTTGCTTGTGCCTGTGGAATACTTTCTTTTCTATAAATATTTGTCTTAAAAACAGGAAAGTATTTTTTTACACTTTCGGATAAACCGGACAAAGCGCGATTACCTTCAAACTGATTAAAAACTGCACCTAAAAGTTTTAGTTTTTGGTTTGCCTTTGTTTGGATTTTCTGAATTGTCTCATATAAATCTTTGAGCCCTTGAACACTGAAAGCCCTTGTCTGAACGGGAACTAAAATATAATCAGCTGCAATTAATGCATTTTCAAGTCCCAGTCCAAGCGATGGCGGGCAATCTATAATTATAAAATCATAAGAAGAAAGAATTGGAAGTAATGCTTCTTTTAATAACTCAAAATCATCTCTCTCGAATGGAGTTGTGAAATTAGCCAGAGACAAAGACGAAGGTAGTAAATGTAAATTTTCATTGATTTTAATAATCACAGTCTCTACAGAAACTTTTGGATTTTTCCTATATCCCAAACAATCAAAGACGGTTCTCTCCGGTTCATTTACAAAAAGCCGAGTTGCATTTGCTTGTGGATCCCAATCTACAAGTAGCACTTTTGATTCTAGAGACAGAGCTTCCGAAAGAAACAACGAAATCGTAGTTTTTCCCTCTCCACCTTTTTGGTTTGAAATAGCGATGATATGAGAAAGGTAGGTTTTTTGTTCTGGTTTAGTAAAATATTTTTCTAATACAGACTCACTAAAATTTCCAGATTTTAAGCTCGGAATTTTAAATTCTTTGACTTTATCTAGAAATTCTTTTCGTGAAACTCCAAATAAATCGCAAGCCTCTTTGAGACTTATTTCACTCTTTTCCTTTTTTTTAGTTACCATAGCTAAATTACTATTCGACCAAAAACCTCAAATTCCGAAACGTTTCTTTTTTCTTACCGTGAAATCATTTCACGGTAAGCCTTATTAGTAGCTCACCCTAGGCAAAGTGCGCAAGGTGAGTTAGTAAAACTCTTTCCTGCTCACTTACGAATGTTTATTTACAGATTCTGATTAGCAACAATTTATGACTTAGTGAATTATTTTAAACTACTTTTCCTCCTAACTTTATTCTACTATTCTCAAATTTATGCGGATGGTTACATTGGTCTTATTGGCGTGAGAAATGAGGGAGAACATATTTTTGAAACCGGCAACAAATATCCGAATCTTTCAGGAATTCAAGGCGGCTCAAGAATTACATACCAAAGAAATTTTAATCTAGGAGGAGTTGAAGCAGGTTATTTTCAAAATAAGTTTTCCTTTCGCGGAAAGTTTACTACAAACGGTTGGTTCCAAAATTCTGGCGGAACTAGAGATGAGGATTTTTTTATGAGATCTAATTCTACTGAAAAAAGTCTAAAATTTTCTCCTTTTCAGGGAATACTAAACGACTCCGCCCATACATATACAGGAACAACTAATTTTGCCGATGGAAAAGGTAGATCAACTATATCGGAATACAACTTAGATGTTTTTTTACGGTATCATTTCCAAGAAGGATCACCAGACCCTTGGAAAGAAAAGTCTGGTTACTTTTTTTCTTTCGGTCTTAAATACTCTTATGCGAAATTTCACGTTTATGATGTAATGCAGTTTGTTAGTTCAAGACCTATATTCTATGGTCCCATAGGTATCGGTTTATCATATACTTATTCATTTACAGAAATTCCTGTTGGTTTTGGATACATTTTTTCTATTGGAAATTTCAAGATAGAACCTTCTTTTCATTTACTTTATACATTCACAAAATCAAGAGACTTTCATGTCCAAAGAGCCTTAAATTTTATTTCACATACGTCCGGACCTGGATTTTTATCTAGAATCGAAACAAGCTATCTAATCTCAGAAAATTCTCTTATAAAGTTTGGAATTACAGGTCATCGCCAATTCACTGAAGGATCATTTAGAACCAAGGGAGGACTTTCAGAAAACGACGTATTCTCTAACTATATAGGCTCATTCAAAAGTTACGTTAACACAAAAGAAGTTAACTTTGACTTCAGTGTTATCATAAGAATCTAAAAATGGATTGACTTAGAAAGAACAAAAGTCCGAGATGAAATTACCGTTGGGGGTGGGTATTTATTACTCTGAGAGAGTCCCCGATAACCTGATCTGGATAATGCCAGCGTAGGAAAACGGATTTTTACTTTTTAGGTTTATTGTACAAATCTCACCAGCGGATTTTTCTATAAAAAGGACGTATGAGATTATGAATCAATTTCCCGACAATTTCCAAACTTTAGCCAACCAATTTCCACTCAAAGAAAATTTCAACCTAGACGGACATGAAATCCCCGTAAAAAAAATCAAACTTTCCAATGGAACCGAAACCTGTCTTTACAATACAGAAGGACCAACAGGATTTGATCCCAAACAAGGAATTCCCAAAAGACGTTTGGAATGGGTGCAAGAAAGAATCAAAAGAGGAGACCAAAATTTTTCGCAAATGCATTATGCTAAAAAAGGAATCATCACAGAAGAGATGAAATTCGTTTCCCTCAGAGAAGGAATTGATCCTGAGTTTGTCCGAAGTGAAATTGCGCGGGGTAGGGCGATCATTCCGGCAAATATCAATCATCCCGAACTAGAACCGATGATCATCGGAAGAAATTTTTTAGTAAAAATCAATGCTAATATTGGTAACTCAGCGATCTCATCGTCCATCGAAGAAGAAGTAGAAAAACTAAAATGGTCAGTTAAGTGGGGAGCAGATACAGTTATGGATTTATCCACCGGAAAAAACATTCACGAAACAAGAGAATGGATCATTCGAAATTCTCCCGTCCCGATTGGCACCGTTCCGATTTACCAAGCCTTAGAAAAAGTCCACGGGAAAGCCGAAAATTTAAACATAGATTTATTCATCGAAACCTTAATCGAACAAGCAGAGCAGGGGGTAGATTACTTCACCATCCATGCTGGAGTTCTTCTGAAATATGTCCCATTAACTGCCAAGCGGATAACAGGAATTGTCTCCAGAGGTGGTTCCATTATGGCAAAATGGTGTCTTGCACATCATAAAGAAAATTTTCTCTACACTAACTTTGAACGTATCTGCGAAGTGATGAAAAAATACGATGTGTCTTTTTCTCTCGGTGATGGTCTTCGTCCAGGTTGTACGGCAGATGCCAACGATGAAGCTCAATTTGGCGAATTACAAACGTTAGGCGAATTGACTAAGATTGCTTGGAAACACGATGTGCAAGTAATGATCGAAGGTCCCGGTCACGTGCCTATGCATCTCATCAAAGAAAATATGGACAAACAGTTAGAGATTTGTCACGAAGCTCCCTTTTACACACTCGGTCCTTTAGTTACTGACATTGCCCCTGGTTACGATCATATCACATCTGGAATTGGTGCCGCTATGATTGGTTGGATGGGAACGGCTATGCTCTGTTATGTGACACCTAAAGAACATCTCGGTTTACCAAACAAAGAAGATGTAAAGACGGGGGTGATTACCTACAAAATTGCCGCACATGCCGCCGATCTCGCAAAAGGTCATCCGGGTGCAAGACTGCGAGATGATTTACTTAGCAAAGCGAGATTTGAGTTTCGTTGGGAAGACCAATTTAATCTTTCTCTCGATCCCGAAACGGCTAGAAAATTTCACGACGAAACTCTTCCGCAAGAGCGAATGAAAGAAGCCCATTTTTGTTCTATGTGTGGTCCTCATTTTTGCTCTATGAAACTGACACAAGACGTTCGAGAATTTGCCGAAAAGAACGGTTACTCCGAAGAAGACGCTTTAGCAAAAGGAATGGCAGAAAAGTCAGAGGAATTCAAAGAGAAAGGCACAAACCTTTACGTTCCAGTTTAGATAAAAAAGATTACCACCTATTCGAGCGAGTGAGAATGGGCTTTCGCCATGCTATCTGTAAAGCATGAGCGAAAGAGATGGGGAAACACCGAGAGCACCGATAAAAGATACGATAATTTTTGAATACTTGTGATTTGGTTTGAATCCGTATCGTTTTTCATCGTTCTTTTATCGGTGTCCATCGGTGGTAATCTTTGAAAGTCCTTTTTACACAGTTTCATTCTTTTTATTTACTTAAATACAGTTCAAATTTCTAAGTATTTTTATGAAAGTAACTTTAATCAACTTGGGTGGACCCCGAAAAACGGAAGAAATTGAGCAATTTTTATTGGATTTGTTTTGTGATCCGCTTGTTTTTGATCTTCCCATTCCTGAATTTTTACGAATTCGGTTAGCAAGATTTATTGCGAAAAAACGTGCACCGAAAGTTGCCCATACTTACGCTTCTATGGGATTTGGTGGCGGATCTCCTTTGGTAGAAGAGACAGAGAAACAAGCCAAAGCATTAGAAAAAACTCTGCAAACTAAAACCGGCAAAAACTGGAAAGTGCAGATTGCAATGGCATGTGGTTATCCGCATCTAAGAGAATTACCGAAAGAAGATTTAATTGCGTCAAAGGATAATATTATTTTGCCTCTCTTTCCTCATTTTTCTAGATCAACCACGATGAGCATTGCAAAGTTAATTGAAAGTCTTACTGGACAATGTCCAGCGAATCGACAAGAAGGTTCCTGCGGCGAACACTGTGGAACAAAGAAAAAAGGTCAAATCTGCCCACTAAATAAAACAGGATTCATTGCTCCATTTCATACCCATCCTAAATTTCTGGAAGCATCTCGAAATTTAATCTTAGATTATTTCAAAGGTAAATTAAAATCAGATGAGTTTCTACACTTAGATACAAAATCGGAAATTCCAGATTGGGAAAACTTAACACTTTTATATTCAGCACACGGAATTCCAATTCGGCTAATTGAAAAAGGAGATATTTATAGAAAAGAAATTGAAGAGAATGTAAAAAATTTGAACGAACTTCTATACAAATCAGGATTTAAAGGAAAAACATTCTTATCTTTTCAAAGTAGAGTAGGTCCTTCCAAATGGACTGAACCAAATACAATCAATATGCTTGAACAACTTGGAAAAGAAGGACATACTAGAATTGCAGTTTTTCCTATCAGCTTTGTAAGCGATCACCTAGAAACATTAGAAGAAATTGGTGTTCAATTAAAAGAAATTGCAATTCTCAATGGAGTAAAAGATTACTATCGAATTCCAGCACATGGAATTTATCCAGAATTTATTGAAGCTCTCGCAACTCTTGTTCTCAATCAACAATAGAATGAGAGCAAACAACTTAGTATCCTCAAGTAGATAGGAGTAAGCATCAGTGTTTACAATTTGAAAATATTTTAAACACTGTTCATCTCTTTTTCATCCAGCGCGAAATCGAAATAATCCACAAATAAATATTTTTTGTTGACTTAATTTTAAACGCTAGACCAATTTTGTAATTGGTATTTAATAAATGTAATAATATTCTTGCGAGATTGTAAAATTTTGACTCGTTAATTGTATTATTTTTTCATTTGCTTCCAAACATAAATAAAGAGAAGAATTTTATGAACATAACTACTTTTTTCGAACACTTTAATCGAAACGTCAAAATTAGAACCAAAATGATTATTCTAATCTGCGGCGTAGTTCTTATTAGCGTTTTACCACTTTCGCTAATTGTACTTTACCGCAATCAAGCAGTAGTTTTAAATAAAACCTTTGAAGTTTGTAGTAATCTTGCTCAGAATATTTCAAATCTTGCAACCGAAGAACTTCTGATGAATGAAACTTATGACACCACAAGAACTTCGATTAAACGCCTAAAAGATAGTAATATAACAGGTCTACTTGAATCCTACGTTGTAAATGTAGACGGCAAGTATGTCGCGGACTTAAACGAAAAAAGAATCGACCAATTAGTCACCGACTCAGACAAAAAATATTTTAAGGATTTACAGAAATTGGAAATGAATGAAGTAAAATCTTCTTCTAATCAAACCATACTTCGTTTTTCCTATCCGATTTTTATAACAGAATTTGAAACGAAAGATATTAAAAAAGTAGGAATCGCAGTATTCGAATTTGATAAAAAGAAAGTTTACGAGCCAGTAGTGCAAATTCGTACTACAATTATTGGCGTTGCAGGAGTTCTATTCATAGTAGGTATAATCATTGCCGCTTATGCTGCCATATTTTTTTCCAAACCAATTCAAAAACTTTCCGAAGGAGCACAGAAAATTGGTGGGGGCGATCT
Source organism: Leptospiraceae bacterium UBA2033 (assembly GCA_002333425.1). Taxonomy (GTDB): domain Bacteria; phylum Spirochaetota; class Leptospiria; order Leptospirales; family Leptospiraceae; genus UBA2033. The sequence continues at coordinate 4,876 of DDBL01000142.1, read as the reverse complement.
CAATCATCGAATCAAACTTTCTGGTACTGATGAATTAGGGCAACTCGCAAAAAGTTTTAACCAAATGACTTCTCAAATTCAAGACTTCACACAAAATTTGGAATTAAAAGTAGCACAACGAACCGAGGAATTAAACAAAACATTACAAGAAGTACAAGCTCTAAAAATTGCGCAAGATGGAGACTATTATCTCACTTCTATTTTACTAGAACCACTTCAACCTAACAATAATCGTAGCTCGAGAGTAAAAACAGAATTTATGATCGAACAAAAAAAGAAATTTTCCTTCCGAAAATGGCAATCCCAAATCGGAGGAGATATTTGTATCACCGACACAATTATTCTAAATGGAAAAGAATACACTGTATTTATCAACGGCGATGCAATGGGCAAATCCATCCAAGGAGCAGGGGGCGCACTTGTACTTGGTGTAGTATTTAATGCTGGTTTAATTCGCTCTAGAGTAGAAAAATTCCAAAACACTTATCCAGAAATCTGGCTCAAAGAAAGATTTTTAGATCTCCATAATGTATTTTTATCTTTTGAAGGTTCGATGTACATTTCTATTTGTTTGGGGCTAATAGATAACACCACTGGTCTACTTTATTATATCAATGCGGAACATCCATGGACAGTTCTTTATAGAGATGGAAAAGCATCTTTTCTAGAACATGAATTAGCGCTTAGAAAAATCGGAACTCCTGATCAAGAAGATCAGTTTTCTGTTAGAATGTTTGAGTTAATGCCAGGTGATGTCATTATTACCGGTTCAGACGGACGAGATGATTTAGTTATGAAAAATCCAGACGGAACTGAATTTGTACAAGAAGACGAACAACAATTCCTAATGCGAGTAGAAGAAGGACAAGGGAAATTAGCCACAATCATGCAACGAGTAAAACAGACCGGCGCACTCATGGACGATTTTTCTTTACTTCGTATTTCATTTAACGAAGACTATTCTGAACTTGAAGCTCCAAAAGAAATTCCTTACCAAGTTACAGAATCAGTCAATGCAGGATTGGAACTCATTGAACAAGGTAATCCAGAAGATGCTGTAAAAAAAGTAGAACGTTTTTTAAAGGATTACAGCGATTTTCCTGACATGTTAAAACTACTTGGCAAAGTCTACTTTCAAAAAGCTGATTTTCCGAAAGCAATCGAATGTTTTGAACAATACTTAACAATTCATCCAAGTGATAATGAATATTTATACGCATTATCAAATACTTATAGAGTCTACGGAAAATTAAACTTAGCCGCAGATGTTGCAGAGAGATTATATTTACGAGATCAAAAACATTTTTTAAATCTAATCAATCTCGCAACTATTTACTTAGGACTTAGAGTATACGGGCGTGCAGAATCAATGATTAAGCGTGCGTTAAACATTGATCCTGAAAATAACCAAGCCACTTTGTTATACGAAACGATTAGAGAAGCTATTATCGAAAAAGCAGCAAATAGAGACAGTGCTCCTAAGGTTTTATCAATTGCAGATAAACTTAAAAAGGAAAATGAAGCATTACTCGAACAAGCAGAAGATAGATATAAAAATAAAGAATACCAAACAGCTTTAGTTTTATACGAACAATTACTCGATGAGGAAAATTCTGAAAATTCTAGATTTCTACTCAAAATAGCAAATTGCCACTCTTACCTAAATAGACTTGATCAAGCAATTCTATTTTATCAAAGAACCCTAAAAACAGATCCGTTAAATTATCATGCACACAATAATTTAGGTGGAATCTATTTTAAACAAGGGCTCTATTTAAAAGCAAAAAATGAATGGGCAAAAAGTTTAGAAATAAAAACAGATTTCAAACCAGCAGAAATTAATCTGAAAAGACTAGAAAAAATGGAAAGTAAACTTTCCTAAATTAAACATAAATAAAACAAACAAGGGATTTAGTAGTATGAAAAGATGGAAACAGTTATTCTTTAGCGTGATGTTCGTAACTCATTCGATTTATGCAACTCAACCAATCGAGGTTGTACTTTCCTCGGATAATAGAATTTATGAACAAGGTCTCTACGGCATACAATCGGTATTCGAAGGTGAATTAAAAATTTCCTATTTAGATATTATTACAGCAGAACAACCAGATGTAGCCGCATACTTTAAAGCTATTGATGAATCTGGTGCTCCTCTTTTTATCACAATAGGACCAGCAGCTACCAAAATAGCAAAAGAGAATCTCAAAAAAACTCCAATTATTTTTTCCATGGTAAATTCTCCCAAGTCACTTGGTATAGATGGTGGAAGTATATGTGGTGTGAGTATGGATATTAGCATTGGCGAATTTTTTCAAACACTAAAAGATATTAAACCAAATGCTAAAAATGTATCTGCATTTTACACTACAAATGATGGAGAGTATTCTGCTGGAGAAGGGGAGTATACTGATTTAAAATACAAACTAATTTATAATCGAAAAAAATTAGCAGATAAAAAAGAATTTAAAACAGCTCTCGAAGAACTGAAAGGCAAAACAGATGCATTTTTTATGGTAAACGATCCACTCTACTCAAACGTAGAATTTGAAGTATTGTCAGAATTTTCTAAAAAAAATAACATCATTCTTATGACAAGTTTTCCTGCTCTTGTGAAGGTAGGTGCAACATTTGGCATTAGCCCCGATTATAGCAAGATTGGTGTACTTACAGGACAAATGGCAAATCGAATTTATGCGAAATCTTCTACATGTGCAGAAGAGCGTGTAGTTCTACCAGATCAATCCTCTTTTTTTCTGAATGAAAAATACGCTGAAGAGTCAGGAATAAAACTTCCAGATGCAATAGTCGAAAGAGCAAAGTTAACCAAATTATTTGATGTTGGTGTTAATTTAATCAATGAAGGAAAATTAAATTCTGCAAAGATTGTCTTTGAAGCAATTTTAAAAAGAGATCCGAATAATAAATCTGCTTTTTCGTTTCAGCAATTAGTTATAGAAAAACTTTCCGGAACTAAAACAAGAGAATTACTTTTAAGTGCCGAGAATAATTTTAAAAATAAACAATATGCACAAGCTAGAGCTGATTACCAAAAAGTTCTAACGATTAATCCTAGCATATCTTCAGCCAAAGAAGGTATACAAGCAAGCCTTCTTGCCCAAAGTGAACAGGAAAGATTACAAGGCACCGATTTAGCTAAACGAGGAAAACCTTTCGAGGCAATCAAAATGTTTATGGCAGCATTAAGAACACTTCCATCAAATACACAGGCTTCAAATGATTTGAATGCGATACGAAATTTTGAAAGCTCTAATATGAAAACATATGTAGATAAGGGAATTAATCACTATAATGAACGAAATTACAATGCATCTATAGAAATTTTTGAGAATGCGTTATTAGTAGTTCCAAGTAATAAGGAAGCTTTAGAATACTTACGGTTATCCTACAAAAAAAGAGATGCAATGATAGTCCTAAAGAAGAAGCTAGAAAATCAATAGTATTTGCCATTAGCCGATTAAAATATATCACTAAAGGAAACTAAGTTTAATAGTCATTAGCCTCTAATGTAAACTCCAAACAATATTTATATACCTAGCGTAAATATAACAATTCTAAGTATTTACAAATTTATTTTTAAAAAAGTATATTTAGCGCATAACGAATAAGATTAGAATTCTTGAGTTAATAACGTTTATGCGCATTTTTTTTGTGTAATCTAAATAAATATCTAATTCTCATTGACAATTAAATTTCAATTTCTATAAAAATGACAGGTAGCAAGATTTCAAAAACTTACTTTAGATTATTACCTTGAACATTGCAATACAAGGAAAATCCATTTCAGAAAAAATATGAAAATTATTAGCTATTCAAAATATTTTCCAGAGGTTAATTAGGTGAAAACTCTCATCATCAAAGTTTTATTTTTTTTTATATTTACTCAACTTCTAAATTCCCAAGAAACACAAAATAATTCAAAAGTTATATACATAAATCATTTCTCTCCTTATAAATCACAAAAGTCAGAATCAATTTCAAATAAGATTTTTAAACGTATTGAAGATAATTTAAAATCAAATGGATATGAAATTAAGGAATCTAAATCAGACCTAAAAACATTACTTTTACAAGCAAAAGCAGACAAAGCAAAATTTGTTGTGGATGGACTGTATAAATTAAACGAAGGGGATAGTTTAAGTATATACTCTCAAATTTACAACCCTGAGACAGGCTTTATGATCGACGCACTGAATATCACAGATGAGTTATCTGGACTTGAAGGAATTACCCTGGATCCAAATGAATCAAAGAAAACAAGCGACACGTCCATCGAAGAGTTTACAAAAAAAATTAGTATTCGATTACGTACAAATACTAAAAGAATCGAACGAAGAGAGAATATAAACGAAGCAGTCACAGCGACCTCTCTAGGAAAAGATAAAGAGCTTAACTTCCCTATAGCAGAAGAAAACGTAGCAAGTGCATCAGCAGACGTTTTTAAAATTTTAGCAGAAAAACAAACAGTTAGTGTTGCGTCTAACGTTATTAAAGACGCAAATAAACAACCTGTATCCGTATCCGTTATCACCAAAGAACAAATTAAAATGAGTGGAGCAAGAACGGTTAACGAAGTGTTAACAACATATGTTCCTGGTTTTTTTACAGTGGAAGATCAAGATGATACGATCGCGGGGTTTCGTGGATTTGCGCCTGACAATAACGCAAAAGTTCTACTTTTAATCAATGGACACAATATGAACACTGAGTGGTTTTGGGGTCCACCCGATTCTATCATCAATGGTATGAACATGGAATTCATTGAAAAAATAGAAGTAATCCGAGGTCCAGGCTCAGTTACACTAGGGCAGGGAGCTTTACTCGGCGTAATTAATGCGGGTCTACCTGTAAGAAGTAG
>DDBL01000230.1 GCA_002333425.1 Leptospiraceae bacterium UBA2033 | reverse complement strand
ATCTTGGACAGGATCATATTAATAACAACATTTTTCGATAGTTGAGTAGTGTCAATTAGGATTGCATCATCTGCTTGTCTGAGAGGTGCAATTTTTCTTTCCATGTCCGATTTATCCCTTCTATGAATGTCCGCTTTTAATGTTTCCAAGTCAACTGAAACGCCCTTTTCTTTGAGTTCAAGGTATCTTCTTTCTGCTCGAATTTCAATCGAAGCGGTAATATAAAATTTATATTTTGCATCTGGAAAAACTTCCGTTCCAATGTCTCTTCCATCCATAATAAGCTTGTATTTCTTAGCTAAATCGTGTAGGGAACTATTCACAAATTCTCTTACTTTTTGTATAGGTGCCAAGTATTTAATTTCTTCTGTGACTTCAGGGAGGCGAATTTCTTCTGAAATATCCTGCGAATTTAAAATCGTTTTATTGGTTCCGCCAGTAAGAAATTCAGTTTGAATCAAAATCTTTGAAAATTCATTTTCTAAGTTTTGTTTTTCTATCCATTCTGAAAATTTTATTTCTAGATTTTGATTTTTATAAATGCGATGAAAGTAAAGTGTAAATGCTCGATAATAAGAACCGGTATCAAGATAATGAAATCCTATTTTTTCAGCGATTTCTTTTGCAACGGTACTTTTTCCCGAACCAGCAGGTCCATCAATAGCAACAATATTTTGATTCATAAGAACTCCTATTCTTGTAAGTTTTCCCCTTGTCCAATTCTATCACTAATTCCACCGTCAGTTGAAATATAAAACAAAGCGGCTAATACAGCGTATCCAATACCAACTGTATGAGGCTGAATGACTACAGCTCCTAAGTATGCGTCTCCAAACAAACCAATAAGCCCAGTCGCTTGGATAATGGACTCCGCATTTTTAGATTTGCCATCTAGGGCATTTCCAATTTTAATACCTGCAAGAGTAACACAATTTAGATGAAGTAAGACAATGATTCCAAAAATAATTTTTTTAGCCACACTTACTAAGATTTTCATTGCAATTAAAAATTCTATCAATTTACTAAAATATTAAAAGAATACCACCGATGAACACCGAAAAAAGAACGATAAAAAGAGAGATGGATTCAAACCAATTTACGAAAATTGAAGATATATCGTATCTTTTATCAGTGTCCATCGGTGTTCATCGGTGGTACTCTTGAAAAGTTTACATATCATATTAGAAAATCCCAAATACGCTGGAAATATTGGGATGGTTTGTAGGTTAATCGCAAACTTTGATTTGCCGCCACTTCGTATTGTTGGAGAAAAAAAAGATCTGCACTTTGAAATGGAATGGATGGCTCATAATTCAAATGAAGAACTTTCTAAGATTGAATATTTTTCCGAACCTAAAAAAGCAAGAGAAGACCTCTCTCTCCTCATAGGAACCGCCATGATCCAAGGAAAAGATAGAGTTGGATTTATTCCCCTTTCGGATCTCACAAACAAAATAAAATCTCAGGTAGAAAAAAAAGTGGGAATAGTTTTTGGACGAGAAGATAGAGGACTTTCCAATGCCATGATTGATATTTGTGATTTTATGATAGATTTTAAACTTCCAGGTAAACAACCATCAATGAATCTATCCCAATCTGTTAGTTTTGTATTAGGTGTTATTCATGGACAATTTACAGAGGAAAATAGACAAATAAACAAAGAAATTCTAGATACAGATAATTTTTTTAAATATGTAAAAAATGTTTTTGAGTTAATTGAAATGAACCAATTCCATGGAAGGGAAAATCTTGCCATAAAACGTTTTAAGAAAATCATTGATTCAAGTTCTATATCTAAAGAAGATTTGGGCTTTTTATATAAAGTATTTCAAAAAATTGAATTCAAAATTAAAAATGAAAACAAATAAAAAATGAATAAGCTAAAAAAATACTCTCAGGTTTTGTTATATACATTTGGTTTATTTTTATTTTTTAGCATATGTATTGATCTAAGTTTTGAAATTAATTATATTACAATTAATTCAGGAAGTGATTACAAAAAAATAAATGACTCAACCGTAGCAATCGTCCTTGGAGCTGCGGTTTATGGCAATAAGCCGTCGCCAGTTTTAAATGATCGTTTAAAATCAGCTCTTCTTCTCTACAAAAAACGGAAAGTAAAAAAAATCCTTCTCTCAGGGGATAATGGCTCACGCTCCTATAATGAATTAAAACCAATGCTCAATTATATGCTAAAAAACAAAGTAAAGAAAGAAGATATTTTTGTAGACAATTCAGGATTTAGAACGTTAGACACATTGCTTCGTGCTAAGTATATTTTTCAAGTGCAAGATGCTGTCATTGTTACCCAAAGATTTCACCAACCTAGAGCAGCATTTATCGGTGAAAAACTAGGCTTAAAAGTATCATGTTTTGAATCTGATTTACGTGAATACAGAGATGAAACCAAAAATCGTTTCCGTGAATTTTTTGCACGAAACCTTGCTTGGATTGATATGAATTTAATGTCAGACGTGACATACACCGGAAAGCCCTATCCAATTTCAGGAGACGGAACGGAAACGTGGAAACTAAAAGACATTCCGTTAGAATAAAGTTTGCCATTAGCCTCAAAAAAAAGCCGGATTGATAAGAAAGACCTCTAGGGGTTAGATGCTTGTTTGCGATAGCAATTTGTCTTCTTAAAAATCCGGCTGACCTAAACCTATTTGGGACGCTGCTGACACGTCAAGAAAGCTGGATTAACTTTCATATACTAAACACTAATTTAGTATATTTTTATATATATTCACATCTCTTTCTTTGTCAAATAGAAATTAGAATTTTTTAGAAGATTTTTTCTTTTTTTAGCGTGAATTCGGAATAAGGAAATTTCAAAGATTACCACCGATGCACACCGAGAACACCGATAAAAAACCTAGAAATTAAAGCCATCGGTAATCATTCCGCCTTCGTATGTTCATTGGTGGTAATCTTTGAATATTTTACTTAGAACAAAAAGATGTGGGTAAGGTTATGCTTGTTTTTATGAGACTTTTCAGGTTGACATTTCTTAACTGAAAGTATGCTGTGTTGCTATGAATAAATTCAGATTTCACCTATCGTTTCTTTCTCTAATTCTATTTTTACTCTTACAACATACTACTTCTAATGCTGATAGTTTCGGCGGAAAATCGGATAACAGACAATGGCACGAAAAAAAGCGTTATGCGTTCTTGGTTGGAATCAATAAATACAAAAACACAACCGAGTTAAAATATGCAGTGAAAGATTCGAAAGAGATGTACAAACTCTTTTCGCAAGTTGGACATTTTGAAAAGATATTCATGTTAAATGACGAAGATGGAAAAGTCATCGTAAATAAAGGAAAAGTTGAATCTAGGGATAAACAGTATTTGCCGACGAAGAAAAATTTGGAAGAAACTTATAAATCCATTTTAGCAGAAAAACCAGATACACTTGTGTTCTATTACTCCGGTCATGGATTTATAGATGGGAAGGATGATAAAAATTCTATCGCCCCGATGGATGTAGATGTTGAATTCAAAGGAGATAAGGCAGTTGCTAAGAATGGAATTGTCCTGACTGAAATGGCAAATGGTTTTAAAGCCGAAGCGGATAAAAAAAATCGGAAATTGACCAAGTTATTTTTTTGATTGATGCGTGCCGCAGTCCTCTGCCAAAAGTAGAAGCAGAAGAAGAGCCTGTTAATAAGAAAAAGGATTTAACCAAAGACACTAAAACCAAAGCGGCAAATAGCAAAACGGTGAAAGCAAACCAAACTGTTAAATCTAAAAATCCAGTTAAGCAAATTATTACTAAAAAAACTACTGAAGGTATTTCTCCCCAAAAAAAATTCAAAGATAGTTTTATTGTAAATAAAAACTATGAAGAAATAATTCCTCAAATTGTTAACGATGCAAAAGGTGTTGTAATCCTGATTGGAACTTCTCCTAATGAAGCTTCGCTGGAAGACGAAGATTTAAAAAGTGGCAAATTTACTTACTATATGCGCAAGGCTATTTCTGGAGGCATACAAGATGAAACTGCTGCGGAGTACATTACTTTAGAAAGTCTAGAATTTTTTATCAAAAAGAAATTTGATCAGGAAGCTGCTGAATATCTTCAACTAGCCAAGGAAAATGGACTTGATGAACCAACGCAAACCAAACCGAAACAAGCGGTTTACAAGGTGTCAACCCAAAGAGGTTTTACTGGGGATTTTCTGATTACCTATGGTCGCCCTCCTGAAACAAAAGTTCAATTAGAAAGGAGAGCCTATTTGGACTTATCCGAAGAACGGACAGTAGCCGCTAAAGTATTATTTAATAAAAATAAAGAGCGTTATGATTTAAAATTTTTCGCAAAGAGTAAGGATACGGGTAAATATTATCCGGAAAGTCTGGAAGGTGTTTCTAGATTGAAGTATATGTTTGATCGAAATTCTTCTGGAGATTTGAATGGCTTTGAAGGGGAACAATTTAATTTTAAAGAAGAGCCTGTATTTTCGCATGGGTTGGAACTGGACGAAGAAAATGGCTGGGAATACAATTCGATTTATTCACTGACACAAGAAGATAAAAAAGACATAGACAGAAAGAGAATTCGATTTCAAAAACAAAAGTTCGACTTCAATGGGAATAACATTTCGCAGGAATATTTCGATGAAAAAGGTAATATCGTAAAAGATGGAAACGTTGCAAAAATAATCCGAGCCTGGGATACAAATGGGGAAAAAGTCAAGGAAGAATTCTTCGATTCTAATGGAAACCCATCATCTAATAAATCAGGATACTATCGATATGCTGCTTTGTACCTAGAAAAAGGAAAACTTATTTCAGAAGAATATTTTAATCTCGGAGATTCACTCGCTGAAAATGAAGAAGGAATTTCAAAAAAGATTTTAACCTATGATTCGGACTATAAACTAAAAAGTATCGAAACCTTCGATAGAGCAGGAAAACTTACAGGCGGCAAAGACGATGTAGCCATTACCAACTATAACTACAACAATGTATGTGTTCAGAGAGTTATAAGTAATCGTCTTGCGGAAACTCCTGAATTTTCGTTGCTAACCGAAGAAAAAGCTCGACTCGAATTTATTGAAAAAACGAAACGAAAAGAGACATACAGAGATTGTATAGAAAACGAAGTCTATTTTGATAAACTAAAAATGCCTAAAGCAAAACCAAATGGAATTGCAAGAATAGAAAACCAATTTAATGAAAAAGGTCTAAAAACTTTAGAACAATATTTTAGACAGGATAATCGTCCTTTACAAAAAGGAGGAATTTTTCGAACAACTTATGCGTATGATGAAAAAAATAGAGTTGTGAGTAAAAAATTCTTCGGAGAGGCAAGAAATACAAAACTAGAACCAGTTCCTGCGTCAGACGAAAGAGGGATACACGAATACAGATACCAATACGGAACAACAGGTGGAGGCAAATTTCGATTTGGCTACAAAAAAGAATTGCTCGAGCGCGTCACCTATCATGGAGTTGATGGTAAATTGGTATCAATCTCAGATGACACTTCGATCGAAGAACATCTATATACCTTTAACCGCGAAACCAAAGAGTATGAAAAAGCGGTCATTCATTTTCTAAATGTACGAGAAGACTTTATAAGAGCGGATAAGACTAATTTAACATTGCGTTTGGTCAATGAAAATCAGGATGAAATATTAGAAGAATATTTAGATAAACACGGAAAATTAAAGGAGGATGCGGGTGGTCAGGCACAGTATTTGCGTCATTTTAAAAGCCTTGAAAAAGGACTCCAAGTTATAGTAGAACCATATCGGGCAGATGGTAAAACGCAGGGAAATAATTTTGGAGTAATGAAAGCAGTTTTTGAATACGACGAACGAGGTAATCAAACTCTTAAAGAAAGATATGATGCAAATGAAAAATTGAAGGGAGGAGATAATTTTGGGATTGCAAAGATTATCTCTAAATTTGATGAACATTCCAATCGAATTTTAAATGAAACTTATGGCGAAGATGGGAAGCTAAGAGCAGGCGATAAGTATGGTATTGCTAGATATGTTAGTAAATACGATACAAATGGAAATCATATCCTAGGAGAAACATACGATGCAGAGGAAAAATTAATCGGTTTTGATGAATACGGAGTTGCTAGATATGTTTATCAATACGATTCAAATGGAAATAACACTCTGGAAGAATTCTATGGTGCGGACGAAAAATTAATTGGGGGCGATAATTTTGATGTCGCTCGGGTTGTCAGCAAATATGACGAAAGTGGAAATCAAATCCTAAGGGAGACATACGATGCAGAGGAAAAATTAAAAGCAGGCTACGAAACGGGTACTGCACGAACGATAATGAAATATGACGCAAAAGGAAATATAATTCAGGAAGAAATTTATGGGGAAGATGGAAAACTCCTTCCAAATTATATCGACGTGCGAACTTTTTGGAAATATGACGAGAAAGGAAATGTTATTCTAAGAGAAAGATATTCTGCAACCGGAGAATTAGGAATGCGAACCGTATATACCTATGATACAAATGGAAAACTATCTTCCGAAAAATCAACCGATGCAAAGGGAAAATTAAAAGAATCAGAGGCAAATGTAGCAGAAATAATTTATCAATACGATGCCAATGGAAATAAAATTAGAGAAGAAAGTTATGGAGCAAATGGGGAATTACGAAACGAAAAAGAATCAGGAATCGCACAATCGATTTGGACATACGACGTAAACGGAAACCGCATAAGCGAAGAAACATATGATGAAGATGGAAAATTAAAACCAAGAAATAAAATCGTCGTAGAAGAAGATGGAAATGAAACTTACATTCCTGACCCAGAAGAAATTGCACAATCTTATTTTATTTATGACAATGCTGCCAAAGAAAAAGTAATTGAGCAGTACAATTCTCAGTGGAAGCTAATTCAGAGTAAACTCATTCTGGCTGTAAAAGAAAAGAACTTCAAAGAAATTAGCCCTAATATTGAAAAACAAATTTCCTTCTGGAATGACCGAATCGACCGAAAATCGTACAATTTGGAACGTAAATTATATTCAGTACTTGGTAGGGCGAATGGATTGAAACTTTTCCAAGAATTTACTGACTTTCAAAAAAAAATAACAACCGAGCTAGAAAATTGCACATTACGTAAAGTAACCTACAAAGCGGATGGAACGTTAATCGAAAGAGTAGAGCGTTTCAACAGATACCGTCCGTTAACCACTGAGAAGCCCGATGAGAACGGTGTGCTTGCGTCGCCTGAGTATCATTTGTATTTTCCAAATCCGCGTGGGCAATTCGACAAGAGACTTATTCATATGAAACTCGACAGATTTTATCGTCCTATAGGCTTGGAGTTTGAAAAGCGGTAGAGATTATTCGTAATTACTCTGCATATCATATTGCCACAGAGGCACAGAGACACGGAGAGGTTTAAAGAGAGTCTATTTCATAATAGACTGTGCATTTTAGTAATTCAGCCTTAGTTATTATTTTATTATAATATTATAATTGAATCCAAATCTTTCAGTAGCCTCTCTTTAATTCGAAGAATAGAAATAAGGCACTCCCCAAATTCTCTGTGTCTCCGTGGCAAACCTAACAGAATAGTTACAACTATTCTATAGTGCCGAAATATTCAATTTCTCGTTCTAACAAAATTCCAGAGGAAGACAAAACTTTCTCTCGAATGGTCTGTACGAGATAATGCACATCAGCCGCAGTTGCCAATCCGAGGTTGACGATGAAATTACAATGCTCAGGCGAAATCTGAGCACCTCCGCGAATAACACCCCTTAGCCCTGCGTTGTCAATTAGCTTCCAACTTTTAATAGGATTTCCTTGTTCGTCTTTCAAGTTAGGATTTTTAAATACAGAGCCGGCACTTTTTTTGTTTTCTGGTTGCGAAGAATTTCGTTTGTCTCGTTTGTCTTTGAGAGAGGCTTCTATTTCTTCTAAATTGCCCGCGTCAACTTTCACTTGAATTCCTGTGATGATAGAATCTTTATTGCGAAGAAACTCTGTAAACCGGTAACCGTGCTCTACTTCGTCTCTTTTTTTGCGATGAAGACTTCCCTCTTTGATAAATTCAACAAATTCTGTTTTGTTAAAAAGTTCTCCGCCGTAACAACCAGCATTTTGAATCACAGCACCCCCAACCCAACCTGGAATCGTGCTCAAAAACTCAACTCCAGTATAACCCATTTGGGAAATCTTTTTGAAGGTAGGTGTGGTGTTAGCCGCAGCTCCAATATAAAAAATCCCATCTTCTACTTTTTGAAATTCCTTAAACTCACCAGAAAGCCTAAGGGTAATAAAGTCATCAGGCTTATCAGAAATGAGAAGATTAGAACCACCTCCCAAAACTTTAAACGGAGCATCAGTTCTTTTCAAAAGTTCTAAAGTTAACAAAAGACTTTCGTTATTTTCTGGTTCAATCACAAGAGGAGAAATTCCCCCAATCTTAAATGAGGATAATACAGATAATCCTACATTTCTTCGATAAGAAATTTTTTGTTGGTCTAGAGATTGTAAAATCTCAGATAGTTGGGTTGGTGTTAAAGATTTCATTTTACAAGGATAGACTTTCTAGCTTGAAACTTAGGTCAATCCTTTTTGACAAGACATACGAGGTAGAAAATTAAGGAAACCCAAAAGATTATCACCGATGGACACCGATAAAAGAACGATAAAAGATACGATGGTTTTTATTTTGATTATTGAGTTAAATAACATGCCACTAAACTACTCTCGCTATGGAATAGAAAAATAGCGAAACTTATTTATTAGGAGTAATATATAAAATAAATCAAATTAATATCGTATCCTTCATCGGTGTCCTCGGTGTATATCGGTGGTAATCTTCAAATGTTTTTCTTAATTGCCACAGCATTGTACATCGAGCAGAATTTCATAAATAGCCCTAGCGACAAATTAGATGATTGGTTCGTTTAAAGCTTGTCGATTTATATAATTTTAATATTAAAGACTCAATCATATATTCAGGAGAAATTTATGCAAAAATCGGAAAAAACCAAAACTCCAAAAGAAAGTGCGATTGAAACAAGATACATCGTAATGCCAGACCACGCCAATCATTACGGAACAGCCTTCGGGGGAGTCATCATGTCCTGGATTGACTTGATTGCAGTAATGGTCGCCCAAAGACATTGTGAACGGGAAGCAGTAACTCTTTCAGTCGATCGGCTAACGTTTATTTCTCCCATTCAAATCGGCGATCATGTAATCCTTCGTGCGAGTGTAAATTATACCGGAACCTCTTCCATGGAAATCGGCGTGCAGGTAATCAAAGAAAATCCCTACAAACAAGAACGAGTCCGAGCGACTACTGCCTATTTAACGTTCGTCGCTCTCGATGAAAATAAAAAACCTGTTCCTGTTCCTACCATCATTCCAGAGACTGAGGACGAAATCCGCCGTTTTAATAACGCGAAAATCCGCCAACAGGCGATGAAAGAATTGAAGGGGAAATTGAAGATGAAGGTGTAATTTACCCAGCCACGTACATCGACTCAACCAAAATATCAGGAATTTTCACAGAGCTAAATGCATCATTGTATTCATTAGAAAATCCGCGAATCAAATGAAGCAAGTCAAAGTAATTGGAATTGAGAGTAATGCGGTCTACGGGTCTTATCCGCTTTCCATTTTGATACAGAAATCCTTGAACACCAATGGAAATTTCACCTGAGATAGCAGAACATCCAGACGAGCCTTCTAGCTTTGTGATAAAAAGACATTCGGGGTAAATGAAGAGTAACTCCTCAACAGACTTTGTACCTTTGTCTACGATTAGATTCGATGTGCTTGTTCCTGCTTTTCCAGCGTAGGAGCGACTACCATTTCCAGTTGGGGCGATTCCTGCTTTTTTAGATGATTCTAAATTGTAGAGAAAGGTTTGTAAAATTCCATTTTTTACAATAGGAGTTTTTTTCGTAGCGACTCCTTCGCTGTCAAAAAGCCTTGAGCCGGGGAAGCCAGGAATATGTGGATCACAGGTCATGGTAAAATCTTCTGAAGCAATTTTTTGTCCGATTTTGTCGGCTAATCGGGATTGTCCTTTCTGGACTAATTCAGCATAATAAGGAGCCAAAAACATTCCAATAATTCCAGAGCTAACTCGATTGGAAAATACTACTGGATATTGTTTACTTTCTACTGGTTCTGCTCCTAGAAGTTCGAGAGCACGTTCGACTGCTTTTTTAGACATAAAGTCTGTATCAAAGATAGAATAAGAGCGACCACCGTTGGAGTAAACACCCATTTTGCTCGACTCCCCTTCTTTGGCGACTACACCCAGACCTGCGGAAACTGCATTTCCTTTTCTTGTGTAATAAACTCCTTTCGAGTTTTGAATCACTGACCTACCGGAAGACTTGGAGACTCCCAAAAAAGGAACGTTTACAATTTTTTTATCTTGGCTAAGAGCGATTTGCTCCAACTTCATTCCGAGTTCAATCATTTGGTCAAAGCTAATTATTTCGACTTCTTCGTTATAACTTTTCAAATCAATATCGGGAAGTTTTACACCTTCTGGTAAATCCAGTTCCATTCTATCGGTAATTCGAGAGTGTGCGCTTGCGTCTGTTACTGCTTGTTTGATTGCATCAGCAGAAAATTTTTCCGTATAAGCGATTCCAGGGCGACCATCTTTAAAAAGTCGAATTCCAATTCCTCTTGAGCTTGCTATTTCTGTGCTTTTGACTTTTCCTTCGAATACTTCTACACCTGATTCATCTGACTCGACACCGATTACATCGAAGCTATCAGCCATTTGCCGCTTAGCTTCTGCACTCATAAATTCTACTGCTTCTTCTAATTTCATTATCTACCACCCACTAAAATTTCATCTACCTTAATACTTGGTTGTCCAACAGTCACAGGCACAGAGCCAGATGAAGCACCACACATACCTGCCGTTATCTCCAAGTCATCTCCCACCATCGAAATTTTGGGAAGAATTTCGTGTCCTTTGCCGATTAACGTTGCACCACGCACTGGAACCGTAATTTTTCCGTTTTTAATAAGATATCCTTCTTCTACGGCAAAGTTAAATTCGCCGGTAGCAGGATTAACTGAACCACCGCCCATTTTCTTAGCATAAAGTCCGTCATCAATGGAGCGAATCATTTCTTCGAACTTGTCCTTTCCTTTGTCGATATAAGTATTTCTCATACGAGACACTGGTGCATAATGGTAGGATTCTCTTCTTGCTGATCCAGTTCTTCGCACACCTGTTTCCATTGCGCCAACTCTATCTGAAAGATAGTTTTTTAAAATTCCATTTTCTATTAAAACTGTTTTTTCGACCGGATAACCTTCGTCATCCACATTGATCGATCCCCACGAATTCGGAATTGCACCTTCGTCAATAGCTGTCACAGCAGAGTGAGCAATTTGTTGACCTAATTTGTCACAAAACGGAGAGGCTTTTTTGCGAATCGCTTCGGTCTCAAGTGGATGACCACATGCCTCGTGGAATATCACTCCACCAAATCCATTTCCCATTACAACTGGCATTTTTTTTCCAGTCACATATCCAGCGGATAACATAAGTAATGCTCTTTCGGTTGCCGTTTTTGCATAACTGGTTACGTCTAAAGATTCAAAGAACTCAAATCCTCTTTGTGCTCCCGGGGACTCTCCTGCGGAAATTAATTCTACCCCATCTTGGGCGGTAACAGACATGGAAAAACGAGAGAGCACACGAAAGTCTTTTACCATTAGCCCCTCGCTATTAAAAATTAAAATATTGGATACAGAGTCAAATGCACGAGCACTTACTTGTGCGATTTTGGGAGACATCGCACGAGCAGTTTCGTCTGCAAGTTTTAAGATAGATAATTTTTTTTCTTGTCCGATTTTTCTTGGATCGAGGGTAACAGTGTGTAAACTCGGAAATACTTTTTCTTGTAATTGGATAACTTTTCCAGCTTGGATAGAAGCTTTTGTGTCGGACTTTGTTTTAGAAAGTGCTTCGATTAATTGCAATAAATGCTCTTCATCATCGTTACTTGTATTTGCATAAAAAACTTCTGTTCCATAAATCATACGAATTCCAATTCCGTAATCTGTTCCTGCACTTGCAGTCTCCACCTTACGGTTGTTATACGCTACCGATGCCCCACGTGTTTCTTCTACAAATAATTCTACGAAGTCTGCTTTTTTATCAAGTCCTGCTTGAATAATTTTTTCTGCTTTTCTCTCGTCCATTGATAACTCCAATATGTATTAGACCATTTTTGAAAGTAAATTGAGCGGAGTTTATGTCGAGTGAAAATTGTATTTACTTTTAAGAATCGAAAATCCAGCTAATCGACTTAAAAAATCATTTACCGAATCCAAATTTTTACTTGTAAAAATTCATTCTCAAATCTAAGATAAAGGATAATGGAATTTGAGTGGGATATACAAAAAGAAAAAGCAAATATCAGAAAGCACAAAATCTCATTTAAAGAAGCAATATTCGTATTCTCTGATAAGAATGCTTTAACTATTCCAGATGTAAATCATTCTGATTTTGAAGATCGTTGGGTTACGCTTGGATTTATTCCGAAAGGACAGATAATCCTTGTTATTCATACTCACAGAATAAGAAATTTGGAAAATACAATTAGAATTATTTCGGCAAGGAAAGCAACAAAGAAAGAAATGACTCAATATACTAAGTCCTTAGAGTAAGGAAGGAAAATTACAATGAAAAAAGAATATGATTTCAGTAAAGCAGAGAAAGGAAAATTCTATGTTCCTATAGAGAAAATAAAAATTCCTATTTACCTTGATAAGAAAGTGCAATCGCATTATTTAAAATTAACTCAGGATAAGAAAATAGATTTACAGACTTTAATTAATATAACTTTAAAAAAACAAATGTCTTTAGAAAAGAAAATTTCTAAGTAGCGGTATATATCAATTACTCGGAAACTTTCTTGAAACGTAAATATACTCACCTAAAAATTATTGCCGCTATCTTTTTTCTTTTAAATGCCTACCTATCTGCAGATTCAATTTATACCGAAGCAGAATTAAAAGAACTCAAATTTTTTTTTGCAAAGGAAGAGAGTGAAAGAAATAGAAAGTGGATCAAAGATGAAGAAATAAAAAGAAAACTTTCAGAATATAATGAGTCGAGAAAAAAGACAATTGAGAAAAATTTAAAAATTTTAGAAAACATAAAAAGTTCTGATATTAAAATTAAAAGAACTAAAAAAAATTTAGTCGTTATCACTTATCCTTCCTTGGGCAGATCAGAATATGATGTAACAAAATATGAAGCAGCGTTTTATAAGAAAAAGAATCAATGGACTAAAATATTCCATTTTCAGGAAATTCAATTTCTTTATATTGATAAGGATAATCTACCTGATTTGATAGGTTCCAGGATTTGCTGTGCAAACATTAGTTTAGAAGTTATATTGAGTAGCGAAAATTATAAAAGGGAAAATAAAGTAAGCCCAACTTTTTCTGATGATGATACTTTCAAAATAAAGTATGGAAGATGCAATAGATTTCAAATGCAAGGAATATCTTGGGATACAAATAAATTTGCAAAGTTTACTTTCGATTGCGAAGAAAAGAAATTTAAAAAAGTGGAAATTTAATCCAAATCCCCTGTAAGAATTTGATTTAGTTTTCCTTCTTGTTCCATTTTTAAAAAGTATCTTGCTCCCAACCCGTAAATTTGATCCGAGTTGTTTTCTATTTTTTTTGCCTCTTCTGTTTCGCCGTAGTATTCTAGAACACGAATGGAAAGCCATTCTTCCGTCCATGATCAAAAAGATTCT
>DDBL01000198.1 GCA_002333425.1 Leptospiraceae bacterium UBA2033 | reverse complement strand
ACGAAGGTTGGGGAACTTGTATTGATCAGTTGGTTGAATATATCAAAGCAGGAATGAAGTAGTATGGAAAATTATAAAATTGAGGAAGACATTGAAGTGGTATTTTTAACTTCACCTGACTTTCCAAATAACGTTCCAGCGACTTACAAAAAATTACATGCTTTGTTAGCGGATCATCCTAACAGGAGATACTTTGGAATTTCTCATCCTGATAAAACAGGAATGATTCAATACAAGGCTTGTGCGGAAATATTAGCATCTGATAATATTTCCAATAGCGAATTACAAAAGTTTACAATTGAAAAAGGAAATTTTGCGGCATTGTACATTGTGAATCATTTTCAGGATAGCAATTGCATCGGCACTGCTTTTGAAAAATTACTCAAACATCCCAAGCTCGATCCAAAAGGTTACTGTTTGGAAGTTTATAAAAACTATACAGATGTAGATGTACACTGTATGGTAAGAATAATATAGGAATATTGTAGAGACAGGTTTCAAACCTGTCTCCATAAAAAGGAGAATAAAATGGCAACAAATATTTTTTTAAATTTACCGGTAAAGGATTTAAACAAGTCAGTAGAATTCTTTACGAAACTTGGCTACACTTTCAACCAGCAATTTACAAGTCCAGAAGCGACTTGTATGATTGTAAGTGATACGATATACGTAATGTTACTCGTAGAAAGTTATTTTCAATCTTTTATAACCAAAAAGATTGCAGATACAAAAACAACCGTAGAGGCATTAATCGGATTATCCGCTGAAAGCAAAGAAGCAGTAGATAAATTGGTAGACACAGCCATCGCCGCCGGTGGAGTTCAGACAAAAGATCCACAGGATCATGGTTTTATGTATACTAGAACCTTTGAAGATTTAGATGGACATGTCTGGGAAATTTTTTGGATGAATCCCGATCACGTACACGGATAAAACAAACTGATTACCAGGCGAAGGTCGCGAATACATGGAGCGAAGGGTGGAATGAACACCGATAAAGGAACGATAAAAGATACGATGGTTTTTTTATCGGTTATGGATTTGATTGAAGCGAGAATAAACGACGGACGTTATGTAGCGAAAACAAATATACTAACATCGTTCAGTTATCGGTGCTCTCGGTGTTCATCGGTGGTAATCTTTTAATGCATACAATGATAAAGGAGAATAATATGAGTAAAGTAAAAGTTTTATGTTTTAGTATATCGGCTGACGGTTATGGAGCAGGACCAAATCAAAGTTTGGAAAATCCATTAGGAGTTAGCGGAATGGGATTACACGAATGGGTTTTTCCAACTAAGTCTTTCCAAGAAATGCACGGTAATGGGGGAGCAGATGGAACTGTAGGGGTTGACAATGATTTTGCGGTGAAAGGATTTGAAAATATTGGTTCTTGGATTCTTGGACGAAATATGTTTACTCCGTATCGAGGGGAATGGAAAGAAGATTGGAAAGGTTGGTGGGGAGATAATCCTCCGTACCACTGCGACGTGTATGTTTTGAGTCATTATGCAAAACCTTCTCTTACGATGAAAGGAGGAACTACGTTTCATTTTATCACGGATGGAATTGAAGTAGCATTACAGAAGGCAAAAGAATCAGCCAAAGGAAAAGATGTTCGAGTGGGCGGCGGAGTGGAAACAATTCGTCAATATTTACAAAAACAATTGATTGATGAAATGCATTTAGCTGTATCACCTAACGTCTTAGGAAAAGGAGAAAATTTATTTTTTGGAATAGATTTGCCTTCTCTCGGATATAAAACCAAAGAATACAAAATGTCCGATAAAGCAATGCACTTAATAATCACAAAGGATGGAAAATAAAATGGCAACAGCAAAGAAAAAAAAGACTCAGGCAAAACCAAAATCTAAGGCAGTGAAACTTAATTACGTTGTTTCCCCTTCGCATAGCATCACACCCTTTCTCATGTTCAATGCGAACATCGAAGAAGTGGCGAAATTCTATACATCGATTTTCAAAAAATCCAAAATTATAACGGCTAATCCGATGCAGGCGCAATTTATTTTGAACGGTCTAAAGTTTTCTGCCTATAATGGAGGACCTGAGTTCAAGTTCAGTTGGGGTGTTTCTTTTATGATCAGTGTAGACACGCAAAAAGAAGTCGATTATTATTGGAACGCTCTTCTTGCTGATGGCGGTAAAGAAAGTATGTGCGGTTGGCTTCAGGACAAATACGGAATGTTTTGGCAAGTGACACCCAAAATTCTATTAGAACTTATCTCGCATAAAGACCCTGCAAAAGCAGAACGGGCAACACAAGCAATGCTCAAGATGCAAAAAATTGATATTGCAAAACTAAAAGAAGCAGTCGGTTTAAAATAAGTAAGGATATAAATATGAGAAAAGTAATTTTCGGAATCAATATCACAGCAGACGGATATTGTAGTCATGAAGATGGGATTGCTGATGCAGAGTTGCACAACTATTTTACAGAGTTGTTGCGGAAAACTGACGTTATTCTCTACGGTCGAAAAACGTATCAGCTCATGGTACCTTACTGGCCTGATCTTGCCAAGAATCCATCAGAAGATGAGGCAAGCAATGAATTTGCGCGTGTATTTGATTCGCTAGATTTATTGGTGTTCTCCAAAACATTGCAAGAAGTTTCGGGAAATAAAACAAGACTCGTTCAGGGAAACATTGCCGAAGAATTGATGGCTTTGAAAAATAAACCTGGCAAAGACATCGCAGTTGGAAGTTTGAGTATCGCATCCCAATTGTCTGATCTGGGTTTGATTGATGAATATCATTTTGTAGTTCAACCAATCGTTGCCGGAAAAGGTCCTCGGTTATTTGAAACATTCCAATCCAAAAACAGTCTCAGGCTCGATCTCATCGGTACGAAACAATTCCTTAAAACCGGTGTCATTGCTTTACATTACAAAAAACATACATAAATTTAAAGGAAAAAAATGA
>DDBL01000177.1:27606-27774 GCA_002333425.1 Leptospiraceae bacterium UBA2033 | reverse complement strand
TTACTTCTAGCACAAAAGAGCTGTTTACCTACAAAGCATTCTTACTTCGAGTCATTGACGGGGATACATTACAGGTTCGTATTGATTTGGGTTTTTCTATTGTTATCGAGCAACGCCTGCGGCTACGCGGATTAGACGCTCCTGAACTTGGGACAGGTCAAGGAAAAT
>DDBL01000177.1:8014-27472 GCA_002333425.1 Leptospiraceae bacterium UBA2033 | reverse complement strand
ATTGCGAAGTGTTAAAGCGAAAGAGTCTGAGCTGCGGGCTTTCTTTTCTTTTTTGCTTACTTTTTTCTTTTTTACATAAAAAAGAAAAAAAAGTAAGAAGATTCCCCCTCGCTGGGAAAGCGGTAAATGAAAATAATCCTCCTCTGGAAAAAGAAAGCAGAGAGAATCTCAAAAGTGTAACTTTTGAAGGAAAAAGAGTTTCGGGTAATAGGGTGAAACCTTAGCAATAAAAAGAAAGTCCGACAACTCCACCGCGTTAGGGATACGCAGGGGTAGTCGCATCAGTTCGCGACCGAAGCGATAGCGAAGCCCACAGCTTGGCTGAAGGTGAGCGTCAAGCGAAAGGGTGGAAATAAGCCCGGCGCATTAGCCGAGAAANNAGTTGGTAAGGTTTTTGGCAATTATTTTAATTATGAATTTTGAATATGTTATCTGCTGATTCAAATCACATCTATAACGATAAATGTAACATCATCGCTAAATGTTCCTTTCGTAGCTGAGTATGAATTTAAAGATTTAACTAAGGAATTAGAAAAATCTTGTGCGTTCAAATTTTCATGTGCAAGGGCAAACTTATGTAATGCACTCTCCCCAAAAGGAATACCCTCTCCATTTTCACATTCAATAAGACCATCTGTATAAAACAAAATTCTATCTCCACTTTCCAGTTTATAAACTGTATCATGTAAAGTAATATCAGGGGCAATTCCGATTAGCCGTCCTTTGGGTTTAAGTTCAACAAATTCTTTCTCTTCTCTTTTCCAAATTAAAAGAGGCGGATGACCACAACTTGCGTAGATTAATTTTTTGGTGTGTAAGTCTAAGTAAAGATAACCTGCTGATAAAAAATTATTTCCGATTCGTTCAAATAGAGACAAATTAATATTAGCCATTAGTTTGGAAGGCTCTTTTAAAAATTGTGCTTCCCTAGAAAAAGAAAACTTTACAGTAGATGCAAAAAGTGCGGCAGGAACTCCATGACCAGTTACATCTGCAATAAAAATTCCCAGATGTCTGTCATCAGAATAATGAAAATCATAAAAATCTCCCCCTATTTCGCCTGACGGTACATACTTGGCATACATTTTTGCATTCAGAAAACTAGGTAACTTAGCAGGTAATAACGATTCATGAATTTTCTTTGCGATTTCTAACTCATTTTGAATTCTATTTAAACGAGAATTAATCAATACTGAATTTGTTTCTATTTCCAAGTTTTGTTGTTTTAGTAAGTAATACCGATGCCCAAGTCCAATAGATAAAATCACGATAGCAAACCCAGAAGCAACTTGCATTAAATCAGGTGAAATATATCCTTCTAATATTCCTAAATTATTCATGGAAGTGAAAATTCCACAAACAATGAATCCAAAAAATCCAAATAGAAAAAATTTTGCTAACGGGTTTTTCTTAAACACACTCAGAAGTGATCCAAGAAAAATAACAAGACTCAAAGGTAAAATGAGAATGTACAAATAGTAGAAACTATATTTGTAAGGAAGTATAAATAAAAACAAAATATTAAAAATAACAAGAAGAGAAAATCCATCTAGTATTTTTTTTATTATAGAAAAGTATTCTGCTAATTTCAAAAAATGAATTGCAGTTCTTGAACCTGTCAGAGCAGTTAGTGTCATAAAAAATGGACTAGCTAAGTCATTCCACAAAACAGAATTTTGCCAAAAAAAGGCAAATGCAAAACCATTAAAAACAAAAAAATACATTCCAAGACAAAAAGCAAAAGATACGTAATAGATATATAACTTTTCTTTCAGTGAGAAATATAGAAAAAAATTTGTGACTAACAANNAAAAAATGGAAAACTATCTCCCACTTGAATTTTATTTAAGAGATTGTCTTCAAACGTATAAGCTTCTATTAAGTCCATCGCCGGAAATGCTTCTTCGATGTAAAAAGAATTCTTTTTCGCACGAGTATTTACAAAAGAAAGTTTAACCCAAAAAGTGGAATCTTGAAAACCAAAACTGGGATTATTGACATTACTATTTACAAACTCTGAATCGAACTTTGTATTCAGAATATCTTCAATCGTTAGTTTGTTGGTTTTATCAACATAGTAGGATAAGCTTTTTCCAAGTGGGTATTCGCCCTTTTGGTCATCAATATAAACATCGTTTGATTTAACTGGACTTAATGAAATAAATAGGAAATAAAAAATGGCAAAATAAAAACTCACCCAGCTAAAAATAGTTTTTTCTATATATATCACATTCACTCTTGTTTTCTTTTTTTACAATATTATAAAAAAGCCTCCCTACTGTAAAGTAGTTTGATTTCAATTTGCAATAAAGAATAACTACTTAGCATAAGTTATTGCCACAGAGGCACCGAGACACGGAGAGATTTAAAGAGAGTTTATTTCATAAAATGCTGTCTATTTCAGTAATTTAGTCTTAGTTATTATTGCATTACAATATAAAAATTGAATCAAAATTTTTCATTAGCTCTCTTTAATTCGACGAATAGTAATNNGCACAAAGTTTATGATTTTCTTTGTGATCTTTGTGTGCTTTTCTCTTAGTGTTCTTTGTGGTTTATCTTTTTCTTCTTAACTTGACAGCATTGAACCGCGCTGAGTAGTTGCAATAAAGATATTTTTAGGTTGAAAGAATTTTGAATCTCAATTTCTATGAGCATAATTCTGTTATTTCGCAAATCCTCTCGAGGAAGGGCAAATAATAGCCAACTGGGAGAAAATATTAAAATGGGTAATTATAGAACTCTAAACGAGATGTTCTTTTCAATCAATACAAATTCAGGAAATGTTCCTACTTTCTTTACAAAAGATACCAATAAAAAATTCCAAGGTGTAACTTTTAGAGATGCCTACACACAAGGCGAAAACCTTGGTCTCTACCTCATGTCGATTGGATTAAATCCAGGTGACAAAGTAGGTTTAATGTCTGATAATCGCGTTGAATGGGCTGTAGCAGATATGGCAGTTCTTCTCAATGGAGCAGCCAATGTTCCAAGAGGCTCCGATTCTACACCGCAGGAAATTCAATACATTCTAGAGCATAGCGAAAGTAAATTTTGTTTTATTGAACATGGAAAACTCTTAGAAAGCGTTTTACCAATGATTCCAAAAACCTCTGTCACAAAAATCATCGTACTCGACAAAGATTACAAATCCACTTCTGAGAATGTGATTAATATCTACGATGCAATCGAAAAAGGAAAGGAACTTAGAGCATCTAAACTTACAGAGTTATTAAAAAGAGCAAGAGACACCAAAGAGGATGACTTATTCACAATCATCTATACATCCGGCACTACTGGTCTTCCAAAAGGTGTAATGCTCACTCATCGTAATATGATTTACAATGTAATTTCGATTCCTCCTTTAGTTGGTCTAAAAAAAGGGGATCGAGTTCTATCTATATTACCAGTATGGCATATCTTTGAAAGAGCAAATGATTATTCGATGGTTGCATCTGGTGCAGCGATTTATTACACAAACGTAAGAGATTTGCGCGATGATTTTACCAAAGTAAAACCAACTTTTATGGCATCCGCTCCAAGGCTTTGGGAAAATTTATATGCAGGTATAAAAGCAAAAGTAGAAAAATCAGAGCCTATCAGACAACTTCTTTTTAACACTGCCTATGAAGTAGGAAAAAGTTATAGAAAAGGTCTAGACTATATCCAAGGTAATGAACTACAAACAAAACAAGAAGAAGGAATGGAAAAATTCAGCAGAACTCTCCAGTCTTTGCTTACAACGGCTAATCTTGCTATTCCGTCGACTGCATTAGATAAAATCGTATTCGAAAAAATTAGAGAAGCTCTTGGTGGACAATTACGGGGCACCATTTCTGGTGGTGGTGCACTACCAGCTCACGTAGATGAATTTTTTAACGTAATTGGAATTCCTGTTTACGAAGGTTATGGAATGACTGAATGTGCTCCTGTTATTTCGGTTCGAGCAGTTGGCAGAGTCATCCAAGGTAGTGTAGGATTTACTCCAACTGGTACTGAGGTAAAAGTTCTAAATGACAAAGGACAAGAAGTTAAAACCGGGGAGCTTGGAATTATTCATGTAAAAGGTCCTCAAGTAATGAAAGGCTATTACAAAAATCCAGAAGCTACAGCGAAGACTATTGTAAATGGTTGGCTCAATACAGGTGACTTAGGATTTAAAAGTTTCAATGGAACCCTTTCTGTAAGAGGAAGAGTAAAAGATACAATCGTACTTTTAGGCGGAGAAAACGTAGAGCCAGTCCCAATCGAGAATTTACTCTTAGAGCACGCTCACATCAATCAAGTGATGGTAGTTGGTCAAGATCAAAAAGCATTATCTTGCCTAATTTGGCCTGATGTTGAGAAACTAAAAGAAGCAGGTTGGAATATCAATTACGGAGACGACCTAAACAAGAACGAAAAACTTAGATCCCATTACATGACCGCGATTAAAGATATCATCTCAGGTCAAAATGGATTTAAGAGTTTTGAAAGAATTTCTGACTTTCGTTTTTTACCAAAAGCAATGGAAGTGGGAGACGAACTCACAAATCTATTCAAAATGAAACGCAATGTGATTTCCGACAAATATGCTAAACTAATTAAGAGCATGTACGAATAGGTATGCATTTTACACGTAGAGACAGGTTTCAAACCTGTCTCTACTATTAGCCCTATGTTAAAGCAAATCCTCGTTATCCTCTTCTTTCTATTTCAAATTTCTCTATTAGCAGAAGAAAACAAACAAATTATTAAACGTATTGGATTTGGTTCTTGTTTAGAACAATGGAATCCACAAAATATATGGAAACCAATACTCGAAGCAAAGCCGGATTTATTTTTGTGGTTAGGGGATAATATCTATTATGACTCCTATATCGCAGAAGAAAAGAAATATTACTACAACCTACTAACCAATCGAAATGAATACAAAGACTTAAAAAGTATTTCAAAAATGCTTTATACTTGGGACGACCATGATTATGGAGTAAATGATTCAGGCTCTGAGTATGAAGATAAAATCAATTCTCAAAAAATTTTTCTAGAAGCATTTGAGGAAAATCCCAATTCGCCTCGCTGGAAACGTCCTGGTGTTTATGAATCCTACTACTTCGGACCGAAAGGTAAAAGAGTTCAAGTGATACTACTTGATACCAGATATTTCAGATCTGAATTAAAAAGAGATTGGAAAAAAATTTTTGGGATAAAAAGAAATATCCCCAATACAGATAAAGATGCAACTGTGTTAGGAAATGAGCAGTGGAATTGGCTTGAAAAAGAATTAGAAAAAGAAGCTGATTTACGTTTTATTGTTTCAAGCATTCAACTGGTTAATGACTATCATCCGTTTGAGAAATGGGGTAATTTTCCAGCAGATAAAAAAAAATTTTTTGACTTAATCGTAGCCAAACAAGCCAAACGTGTAATTGTGCTAAGTGGTGACAGGCATATGTCCGAATTATCCGTAGAGAAAGAAAATCTACCCTACCCTATCTATGACTTTACCTCTAGCTCATTCAATAAACCTTTTAAATTCATTGAACCAGAAAAAAATCCCAAACGTGTCGGAAGTGCTATTGTAGAAGAAAATTTTGGAACGATTGATATACGCTGGGAAAACGTAAATCCATTCTTAGAACTTAAAATAATAAGCCCTAGCGGCAAACAAGAATTTGTCCACAAAATATACTTTAGTGAAATAAACTAATTTTTCTTTTCACTCTTGGATAAAAAAGTTTCTGCTTGGATTTTGAGAGTATTTGTAAAAGCAGAGTTCATTTCTCTTAACTCCTGACTTGACTCCATAAGGCTGGATAATCCTGCCGGGACTTCTTCCCGTGTTACTTGTAGAACTTCTAAAAAATACTTTTTAGCAGAAGACGGATCATGTAATACATTCAAAAGAAAATAGGCTAACTCTAACTTTGCATCTTTATTTTTTGTATCTAATTCTACTGCCTTCCTAAGAGAGTACTCCGCATCCGAAATTCCAAGTTGAGTTGAATTAGGAAGTTGTATACAAATCCCACGCAATAGGTAAAACTCTGACGTTCGCAAACTCTCAGGAAACCGCTCCATTAATTGAAGAGCCATTGTATAATTTTTATTCCGAATTTCTGCTTTTACGTCATCCAAATTCATTTCTGCATCCTAATTTTTTCGCTAAGTTTTCAGATTTTTCACAAAAAAGCAAGCACGAAATAAAATTTTACTCTTCGACTATTTTTACCTTCATTGGTTTTAATATTACTTTTTCCAGTAGTTTAAAAGGTTTTTGAGGAGGTTCACCTTTTTTAACAGTTGTTCCAAAACCAGCCGGAACTTCGACAGTTTCGCCCTGAGCGGATACTTGAATGAGTCCATGATTGCAAGCATACTTATCAAGTCCTTCTACTGAATCAGTAGCTACATTAAATTCAGTTCCTCGGACACCAGCAACAGAGGTAGGTGTTGATACGGTAAATTTAACATCTTTCGTTTCTTTGGCGGAATGTGTCAGGAATTTGATAAATGTTTCGCCGGAAGAAAGCTCTACTCCTCTGACCTTATCCATTTTTACTTTCATGATACTATTTTCTCTTACTTGGATTAAAACCTCTGGATCATCAAAAAATTCAACCTCAGCCGTTGATCTTTCCAATGTACGAATGACCTGATCTGACTCTAAAAGTTGCCCTTTTTTTCCATCAGTCCAGTCTAGATCTGCTTCTTTCTTAAATTTGATAGTCCCTAGTTTTGTTGAAATTCGGGCTATTGCAACCGGTTTAGCTTCTTCTTTCTTTTTTTTGGAAAGGTAATCTGGAATTTTTAAAACAAGCCCTGGTCTGATTTTATTCGGACTGTCTATTTGGTTGTATTTTAATAGTTCTCTCCACGCTTGGGGATTACTGAGATATTCCTTTGAAATTTTAGATAATGTGTCGCCACTCACAACCTTATATTCTATAAAATCAACACCATAAAGTGAGGTTACTAAGCATATACCCACAGTAATCATTTGTATTCTTTTTTTCATTCCACACTCCTATGCAAAATACTCTTTCCATTTTTTGTCTGCATCATTTCCGAATAAAATTTTGCATGCTTCTTTAAGTCCTTTAGACTTTGCTAAATCCTCTTTTCTTACCACGAGAGAAATCTTTGATCTTCTTCTTAAAAAATCTTCCAACTTAGTAACCATTTCTCTTTTTGCAGCTTCTTCTAATTCAGCTCGAATGTATTCAGTTCCTTCAATTAATACTTCTGCTTTTTCAGGATTTTCGCGAATTTCATCTAAAATACCTAACGCCTGCGCGCCGTATCTTCTCCATAACCTTTTAGATAATGGTTCACTGGCATCTGGATGCGTAAACTCATCTAATCTCATTAATTTTGCTTGGTGTAAAAATTCAGTTTTTAATTCAAGAGAAGGTTCTCCAAACCATTTCTGATTAAAATAAGGAAATTCTATTCCTAGTTGTTTTGTAATTTCTGCAACTTCATCGCCTACATTAATACAATCAGTTAATTTTCCACCGAATATGCTGATATGTTTTTCAGATTTATTTACTTCTACTTCATGTTTACGAGAAAGTTTTACCCAGTCAGCAGTTTGATCACCAGAATTTGTCACAACAAGAGGACGAACACCACATCTTTCAGAGATAATATCTTTTGTAGTCAGTGGTTTGGTAAGTTTCACTCTTTTATTGATATTTTCAAGGACAAATTCTCTATCCTCTTGTGTGACCTCCGCATAAGGAGAAGTAACCTGTGTATCAGTTGTTCCAATACATGTCCTATTTCCCATCGGGATAACAAAGAATAACCGCCCGTCGTCAGCAAAAAATGTTAAAATATGTTTAACCTCTGTTAGCCGCTCTACAATTAAATGAATCCCTTTGCTAAATACATGTCGATGATTTGTTTTCTGGTTTGTAAGTCCATTGTGCTCATCAACAAAAGGTCCTCCCGCATTGATTAAAACTTTTCCTTTGATGGTAAATGTTTTACCTGTTAGAGTGTCTTTTGCTTTAACATTCCAAATATCCCCTGCTCTAGAAGCTCCTTGCGACTCAACATAATTAGCCGCAATACATCCATAATTAAGGGCAGATCGAATAAATAAAAATACAAACCTAGCATCATTGTCATGTAAATATGCATCTGAATATTCAAAACCACCAACTGCATTATCTAAATTAATAATATCTTCATCTAAACTCATTTGCGTTTTAGTTAAATACCTTGGAGGTTTTGTGAAAAAATTACCCATTAGCCAATAAAACAAAGTTCCAGCATATAACTTCCAAACTCCATGACGAAAACCTTTTGTAATTGTAGTAAAAAAACGAATTTCTTCTACTGTAGAGGGGTAATTACGCATTAGTTTATTACGAGACATGCAGAGTTTACGAACCAACCCAAACTCAAAAGTCTCCATATACTTAATTCCACCCCAAGCCAGATTAGAAGAATTTTGGCTAGTAAAACTTGCAAAATCCCCTTTATCAATTAAGGCAACTCTTGCTCCTTTTGCTGCAAGTGCTGATGCGGCTACTGC
Organism: Leptospiraceae bacterium UBA2033; assembly: GCA_002333425.1. Lineage (GTDB taxonomy): Bacteria > Spirochaetota > Leptospiria > Leptospirales > Leptospiraceae > UBA2033. The sequence goes on along the minus strand of DDBL01000177.1, from coordinate 18,948 downwards.
CCCGTTAATCCCAGCACCGATAATCACTACATCAAAATTTTCTTTTTGTAACTTAGTGAGGTTACTTTCTCTTAGTTTCATATTTCCTCTTTGTTAAGTCTAACTTGACTCTTTAAAATTTATCCACCATTCCAGAGCAGATACAGCATCTATAATAATTCCATATTTTTTTTTCGCTAATGCCAATTGAGATAACTCTGGATTGGACAAATAGGATTTTACTTCTTCCATATCCAAATAAATATCATCTATCAGTTGATTTTTAAATGATTGTTTTACTTCTTTTAAAAATGACTTCTTAAAAACTAGTATTGCCGATTGTGCAAGTACAGTCCAAGGAAAAATCGGACTTCGTTCTAATAAATTAAATAGTTCAACAAAGTAATGATAAAGTTCTTCTCTTTCCAATTCACCAATTTCAACCATGATAACTAACGTTTCGATACAAGCAGCACGACAGTATTCATTGATGTTTTGATTTTGAATTATCTCTTTAATTGGATTTACTTCTCCATGCGCGACAGAAGCTAAAATTTGGGCAAGGTTTTGTAATACAATATCCCCAGTTAGTGGATTTAAAAAATTCCCAGGTCTAGTAAATAACTTTAAGATAGGACGATAGGCTTTCTTTTCTCGTATTTCTGCAAGTAGATACATAGCATAAATCCAATCATTGTATTCCATTCTACTTGCCGGATTCTGTGGATTATCCGCTTCCCGATTTAATATAGCTAGAAGGTCTTCTTTATAATTAGAAGCTTGTTTTTGAATTTCTTCTAAGACATTTCGATCTAGTTGTCTTCCAGGAAGTTTTAGTTTTTCTAGAATTTCTTCTTTTTTCATTTTACAAAGGAAAGAGTTTTTTCTGTATCCAGATATTTTTTGATTTTTAAATAGGGTACTTTTGCCTCTGCAGCTTGCATAACATATACATCGAAGAGGTTAATAAAGTGTATCCCCTCAGGCGAAAGATAATAATCATATTTGTTTTTTTTAGCTGCTATAAATTCTTCTTTGTCTGAAATACTTTTATCCAGAATTAATGCTTCCGCCATATACTTATGTAAAGGAATTAAAAATTTTTGATCCGTTTTAAATAATGATTCAAATGGAATTTGTTTGCCTGTAGTTAAATCAAAATTATACGTTTTATAAATGTTATTTGGATGTGCATTTCCATCTGTAAAACTAGAAAAAGTGGAATACAAACTTAATATGGATTCATTTTTGAATTTTACTTCATACCCTACATTCAAAGAAAAACTGGGAGCGTTTTTATCATTTTTATTGCATTCGTATTCGTTATCGTATATTTCTAATTTGGTAAAGTCATCAATTAAAATTTTGCCAATCGATTTAATATGATTTACATCATACTTGGAATTCTTTCCTAATTTTAATATAGGATACTCAATTTTGTAAGTGCAATTTTTCTCTTTTTTATCTATTTTCTTAGTTTCTATAGACAATGGCTCTTTGGATTGGGAACAAAGATTTAGAGTTGTAAAAAAAAACAGACAGAGAGTCAGATATTTTTTCTTTTCTAAGTTCAGCATATATTTATATACTTTTTAAATGTTTTTAAAATTGTAAATCATAATCCTTTTTTAAACTCAATTGTAATACCCGTCTAAAAACAATAGAGTCAAAGAAAATCAGATAGTAAATGAGTTTAGAGCTTTAAAAAAGCAAAAACGTAAATCTATTTTATTTTGAGGTTATTTGATTTAGGGGAAGAGATGAAACTAAACATTCTAATTCTATTTTTTTTAGGACTTTTAAATTGTGGAACTAGCATTGATTTTATTGCAGATCCTGATTTTTCAGAGGAAAATGCATCTTATTCAAAACAAAATTTTGAAGAAGTAGAAATTCTTACCGAAAGACCAAGGCGAGATTTTAAAATGGTGGGAACTGTGATATTTAGAAATTTTGTCAGCCCAACTGATATGAAATCTGAGCTTTCTGCTTTACAAAAAGAAATGTTCCGTTTAAAAATTGACGGTGTATGGGTTTATAAAAAAACTTTAGAATCAATTCCACCATTCATCATAAATACACAAAATTACGAAGGAATGACTGTGGCATATACAGAAACAAACAAAGAAGTGGGAAAACTGACAGGATACCCATTTAGATACAGGAAAATACATGACAACAACCCCAAGAAAGTTCGATAGTGAAATCAGAATTAGCCAGTCAGGTGATTGGATATTTCGAGGTCAAAAAATTACACAAGAAAATGTTCTAGAATTTTTTAAGAAAAATATTATCGAAGATGAGTTTGGAATTTATATACGAAACTCATACGCTGAGCTTGTTGAACACGGTTATATTGGAGCTAAATGTATTTTTCTAAAAATTATCAATTCGATTGTAGAGGATAATATCATTTATCTTATTGCAGAAGATGAAAGTAAAACTCCAATTCAAGATTTTTATTTTTATTCTGATCACGAAGAAAAAATTTTTTGTATGCGTAAATCAGATCAATTTATAAAATTTAACTTCAATCGCCATATGCATAATTTTATTTCCAATCTAATGATGGAAGAGAGTGGTAAATATTTTCTTCAATTAGAAAACAGTAAAATTCCTATTTTACCTTATGATAAACCAATTGAAGTAGAAATTCCTGCAACTTATGCAAACTCGAAAAACAGCTAATAACTGTCTATCTTGGATTAATCAAATAATACGACTGAATTCCAGTAAATTCAGGTAGCTCTTGTTTAAAAATAGAGGGGCAATTGACTGTTAGCTTCGTCAAATAGTTTACCTGGTATGGATTTGCAAAAAAAAGTTTGATAAAAAAACGTAGAACAGCAGAAATATTGGAAAGAATATTTATTTTTCCTACACTTCTAAGTCTTTCTGATTGCACATAACAACCATTCTCCCCTACAAATATTTTTTCCTTTAGTGGTATTGTGTAACCAGAAAACTTATCTAAATCAGAGCTGATAATTTCACTTCGAGTCAATTTACCAGAAAGTAAAACTTCACCCTTTTGATTTTGAATGACTAGTGTTCTAAAAAAATCATCTGCCGATTTTTTTATTCCATGAAACCCACCTGTATACAACTTCATTCCATTAGAATTGGAAGCACGAAGTATTTCCCATTTGCTGCTATATTTATAAACTTCGTAGTTAGTAAGTAAATGTTCAAGTCCACCTACTCCATCAAGTTCAATCACTTCGCCTTTGTATTCAATATAACCTGTAGTCTTTACAAAAGAAAAAGGAATGTCTGCTCTCACAAACTTTTCTTTACCACGAACAAAGTATTTTCCACCAGAAAGAGTCGTTCCAAATCCATCCGATTCAAATTTTAAATAAAGTTTGATACCATCATAAAACTGAGAAATTTCATAAACACCATTTTCATATTTCAAAAGATTATTGTACATCTTGAGGTTAATTCCATTATCCACAGAAAGATCTTCTTTCGCAAATTCTTTAGTGACAAAAACAGATCCTAATTTTTTGGAATCAATGGCAATACTCACTCCATTATTCAAATCATTTGGTCCCAAGTTGCTCACTAAAAAAGTAGCAATTATATTCATTTCTGAATTACGAAAGAAAAAATTCCAACCCTGCAAATATCCTTCTTCGATAAATGGTTGATAAGCTATATCGGATAACGTTACGTGACGTGTTTCTAAATTTGAATCAGCCCGTAAACAAACAACAAAAACTAGAAGAAATATAAAAAATTTCATGTGAATCAATTGAATTGAATCATTCGAATGACGTCAACATAACAATCTTCTCTTTCAAGGTTTGATACAGGACTAAGTTTGGAGAACCAATTTCCATTTTCATATTGTAAATCAACCCAAAATGTGTAGAGTTTTGCAATTCCATTTTGGTTAGATATGCTTAAATTTAAAAACTCTGTATCTTGTAAACCTTTCACTAAAAAAGTTTCTGCGTTAGTATTTTGGATTTGAACTCTGGAAGGAGAAGTTTGATAGGTAGTTCCTTCCTTAGTTTTTTTACCTTTTTTCAATTCCCAAGAAAGAATTTTTATCTGTTTAATCTCTGTAATCCGCAACTTTTTATCATACTTAATTCCATCTTTAGTATGCTGAAAAAAAATTTCTTCTTTTTCGTATTCAATATTTCCAGTAACTTGCCTACCATCGCAAAGTTTCGCAGTAATGAATGCTGTTTTTAAATTTTTATCTTTCTTAGAATCTTTTTTTCTACTAGACTCAATCGATTTATCAGCTAGTTCTACTAAAGGTTCAGTTGGATCTGTAGGCGGCTCAACAGCAAAAACACAAACCGCCGACAAAAAAATAACAACCAAAAACCTTCGAGCCAAATTCATAATTAAAAATTCCTAACTCATAATTATACTTACTGTGCTTTATTGTTTTTTACGATCATTGCAGATGCTTGGGTTGCTGCATCTAAGTTTTGAACAATTTTTTCCAACTCTTCTTTGACAGTTGACTTGCCAACTCTCACAACAAAGAAATCTCTTTGTTTTAAAACATAGGGAACAAATTTTCCTGGAAATTTATTTTTTGTGATAACATTATCTTTAAATTTATTTGCTTGTTCTTGCGAACTAAACGCACCTAGCTGAATTGTATAAAAAGTTTTTTCTTCTAAAACAAGCGGAGTTTTGATTACTGGTACTGGCTTTTTTACCGGATAAGGATAAACAGGTTTTTTTAAAGGTGCTGCCTGAGTCGCTGTAGTGGCAGGCAAAGCGGGAGTAACCGCAACTGGCTTTTTCGTAAGATCTTCTTTTACTTCCAACACAGGAGAAACAGGAACTGGAATTGGTTTTGCGCTATCAATTGGTTGTGTGGATGGTTTTAAGTCTACTGTTTCTGAATCTTTTGGTTCTCCTTCTGCTGGAGCAGGAACCATATTCTCTTCTGCGGATGGCTTTAAGGGAGATTTTTCAGGGTGTTTAGGCTCTTCTGTAGTTGTCTGGGTCAAATCTTTTGTTGTGTTATCTTTAGCGGCTACACTCTTTTTGCCCATAGAATTTCCTAACATAAAAAAATAACTCATTAGCCCGACTAATATAAAAACAAAAATTGTAATTCTGCGAATATCTAAATTGATTGTATAAAATGTTCTTTCTTTCATTTGTTCCCTTTTATCCTAAACTAGGATAACCTTCTTTGTGTGATCTCTCTATAAATAATTTTACATTCCGATAAAAGATGATCTATGTCTTTGTCATTTATAATTTTAAAATCGGAAGCTTCTAACTTTTCCTTAATATCCATCTGATTAGCCAAACGATTACGAAACTCATCCTCTGAAATTTCATCTCGTTTTTTCACTCTCTGCCAAGAATCTTCATAACCTGCATATACGGTAAGAGTTGCATCACAAATATTCTCCCCTTTTGATTCAAACAAAAGAGGCGCTTCCCAAGCAATCATTCTTCCATCTTGAATCGACTGAATCAAATCTAAAGTCTTTTGCCGAATCAATGGGTGCAAAAGTCCATTCAGTTTTGCAATCGCGTTTTTATCTGAAAACACAATCCCCGCAATTTTTTTTCGATCCAAAATTCCACTTTTGTCTAAAATAGATTCTCCCAAAAGAGACACGAGTTCTTTTTTCACAGGCGAATCTATAGAAGTAAATGTTCTGGCAATTTCATCTGCCGATATGCGAAATGCACCCAGAGACTCAAAAATTTTAGTTACTGTAGACTTCCCGCCACCCATAGAGCCAGTAATTCCCAATACAAATCTTTCCTTCCATTCCCTCATACAATAGATTTCGGTTTAATTTGAAACCATCACTCATAAAAAGTTTATTGCTTTTAGGATTTTTCTACCGTTAATAAATTATAAATTATTATTTTTCCTAAAAAATTTTGCTTGGATAAAATAATGATAATTACAGTAGAATGTATTTTTATATTAAAGAGGTTTTATTCCCGTGAAAAATTCACCCATTATAGAGTTAATCAAAGCAAGAGAAATTTTAGATTCAAGAGGTAATCCTACCATTGAAGTAGATGTCCATTTACAAAGCGGTCATATCGGTCGTGCAGCAGTTCCGTCTGGAGCCTCCACTGGAGAATACGAAGCAGTGGAACTTAGAGATGGTGATAAAAAAAGATATGGTGGTAAAGGTGTAGCAAAGGCAGTAGCTAATGTGAATACCAAACTTTCCAAGTCTATTGTAGGTTTAAGTGCATTAGAACAAACTTTCATAGACGAAAAAATGATCAAAGACGATGGAACTTCCAATAAAGCAAATTTAGGTGCAAATGCAATTTTAGGAGTATCCCTTGCAGTTGCAAGTGCTGCGGCTAAATACTGTAATCTGCCACTCTATCGTTATATCGGTGGAAACTTTGCTAGAGAACTTCCAGTTCCCATGATGAATATTATAAACGGTGGTTCTCATGCGGATAACAACGTTGATTTCCAAGAATTTATGATTCTTCCAGTGGGAGCTAGTTCTTTTAAAGAAGGACTCAGAATGGGAGCAGAAGTATTTCATGCACTTAAATCAGTATTGAAAGCAAAAAAATTAAACACAGCAGTTGGCGATGAAGGTGGATTTGCCCCTGATTTAAAAAGTAATTCAGAAGGATTTGAAGTAATTTTAGAAGCAATCTCCAAAGCAGGCTTTAAAGCAAAGGATGATATTCTAATCGGTTTAGATGCAGCGTCTAGCGAATTCTATGATAAGAAAAAAAAGAAATACGTTTTAAAAGCAGAAAAAAATCCAGAGAAAACAAGTGAAGAATTGGTAAACTATTACGCAGAATTAGTAGCAAAATATCCAATCATCACAATTGAAGATGGTTTGGATCAAAATGATTGGGTAGGCTGGAAAGCGTTAACCGAAAAGCTTGGCAAAAAAATCCAACTAGTAGGGGATGATCTTTTTGTTACTAACATTCAAAAATTGCAAAAAGGAATTGATGAAGGAATTTGTAACTCAATTTTAATCAAAGTAAATCAAATTGGAACTCTAACAGAAACGTTAGCCGCAATCGAGATGGCAAAACGTGCGGGTTACACAGCAGTAGTCAGTCATAGAAGTGGCGAAACAGAAGATACTACTATTTCGCATATCGCTGTTGCAACTAACTCTGGACAAATCAAAACAGGTTCCCTTTCTAGAACTGATAGAATTGCCAAATACAATGAGTTACTTAGAATAGAAGAAGAACTTGGTTCGGCTGCGGTTTACAAAGGAAAGAAAACTTTTTACAACCTTCATGTTAAATAGAAATCAAATTTCAATTTCTATCGGACTCATCCTCTTTTTTAGTATATTGTATTCTGTGATCCTTGGATCAAACGGTATACTAGAAAGGAGGACTCTGGAAAATCGTTTAAATACGCTCAGAGAAGATGTTGATAGATTAGAAACAGAAAACATGAATTTAGAAGCTAAAAAGAAATTTCTAAAGGATGATGAAACTGCGCTCGCTCGGGAAGCAAGAAAATACTATTTGCTTTCCGAAGATTCTAAAGTTATCAAATTCAAGGAAACAGTTTCCAATGAATCCAATGACAGGCTGTTTGCATCAGGACTACCTGCATCTCATTTTAAAAAGAAAGACACCAAGGAATCTCTTCCACCAGTAAATATGCTCAAGTTTTTTTACATAATAGGTGCAGGTGCAATTTTAATTGGTGTTTTCATGAAATTCAAATAATAAAAAGTGGTAGATATGAACTTAAATCCAACAAATATAATTAAATCCGCTGAAGAAACAGAGGAAAAAACTCCAAATGTCTTAGAAGAACTTAAAAATGGAAATTTTATTCAAAAGAAATTTTTAGAGACAAGAAAGATATTTCTTTGGGGACCAGTGATGGATGAATCCGCAAAAGAAATCGTAAATAAACTCATGTATCTCGAAATGATTGATCCTGGAAAAGAAATTACATTTTATATCAATAGCCCGGGTGGTGTAATCACATCTGGTATGACAATCTATGACACAATGAAAATGATTTCTTCTCCTGTTGCTACCGTTTGTATGGGCATGGCAGCTTCTATGGGCTCATTACTATTATGCGCTGGTGAAAAAGGTAGAAGATTTATTTGGCCTAGTGGAAAAGTAATGATTCACCAACCAAGTATCGGTGGACAAATTGTTGCACCTGCTACAGACATTCGCATTCATGCAAATGAAATCAAAAAAACAAAAGAACTTTTAAATAAAATCTTAGCTGAAGCATGTGGTCAACCTTTAGAAAAAATTGCACAAGACACAGACAGAGACTATTACATGACTGCTAGTGAAGCTATCGAATATGGAATTGTAGATAAGTTAGCAAGTTCAATTCATGTCCAATAAACAAGATTTAGAACAGGTATTTAGACTCTATCTAGATCATACCAAACGAGAAGAAGATGGAGAGATAATTGTATTAATATTAAATTATCTCTCCCTTTTATTTGAAGATGAAGAAGATCCCAAAGATTCAAGTGAAGTCATACTACTAGAAGATTTTACAGAATATGAAGTTGATGATTTTTTGAATTTTTATCTGGAAGATAATTTTGACAACTTTGAAGAACTTCAAACTAAGTCTAAGATAATGTTAAAAAACTTTTTGAAATTCTTAAAAGAAAAAAAATATTTTAATAAAGAAGAAGCAGAAGAATGGACGGAAATACTGAAGTAACCAATCTCCACCCACCCAAATTTTTAAACAATAGTCATGTCCAAACCATTTTCACAACTATTTTTCCACCTAAAAATAATCTTAAAACCAAATATGAATCAGATGTATTTGTTTTAAAAACCAAAGATGACAGTGGTGATTATATTTGGTTAGATCATAATCCTCCGCTTTCCAAATCCGACAAAAAAGCAGTTCCCTTCAATGGATACTATCTAATTTTATTTCATGGAATGGAAGGTAGTTCCGACAGCCATTATATAGTATCACTTGCAGAAGCTGCACTCTTAGAAGGTTATGGGATAATCCGTGTTAACCAGCGAGGATGTGGAAGAGGAGAAGGACTTTCCAAAAAAGGATACAACGCTGGAAAAACTGACGACGTAGCTCAAATCGAAAGTTACGTATACAATAACTTCTCTAAGAAAATTATCCTCTGTGGATTTTCTCTTTCTGCCAATATTTTACTAAAATACTTTGGAGAAAAAAGAACCATTCGATCCAAATTTTTTGCTGCTGTATCACCGCCTCTCGATTTAAAAAGAGCCTGTGAACACATCGATTCCCCTTCTGGAATTTTTTACCGAAAAGTATTCCTAGATTCTTTCAAAAATAAGTTTAGAAAAGGTGTATTAGTTGCACCCGAACATATCAGAGAACATGCGTATAACGCAAATACAATGTTTGATTTTGATGATATGGTAACAGCTCCCCTATTTGGATACAAAGGAGCCTTGGATTATTATAAACAAAATTCTAGTATCCATTACATACATAAAATTAAAACTACAGGATTAGTCATTCATGCAATGGACGATCCACTCATTCCACCGGATACATTTAGAAGTATTAACTGGAAAAAAATTCCAACCTTAACACCGATTTTGACTGAATCAGGTGGACATGTTGGGTTTATTACAAGAAAAACTGAGGAAATTCCCGATGGCAAGTGGCTCAACTTTATACTCCTTCGTTTTTTTAAGAAATTACTTTAAGTTTGTCAAAAAATTATTGATTATTTTTTATCATCATGGAAATATATTTCCATGATGATAAAAAATAATTTATTTCTAATTCTTTTTAGCACCAAAGAAAATGGTAAGTGGGATAGCTGGAAAAAATTTGCTTCCAAGAATAATTATTTTTTTTCTACTTTAAAAGATCCTTTTGAGCGACCAATCATTCGAGGTTTACTCCAAGATAAACCAGTTTCCATCGAAGCTGTATATGAAGGTGAGCAAGGCAAACTCGAAAAGGAAATTTCTCTCAAAATTAAATCGCCAATCCATAACCCTAAAGATGCGTATTTTCTTGTTCAAGATAAAAAAGCCCATAAATCACAAAGCGGGATATTTCGTAAATCTCTACATGGAATTTGCGAGAATAGCGAACTTGAAGAAAAATTTTTTATCAAAAGTAATTCAGAGCGATTACCAATTCAAATTCTAAAAAACAAAACTCTAGTAAACGAACTTATTTCCCAAAACAACTTTTCAATAGAAATCCTAAACTATGAATTAATCCTCACTAGTTATACTCTTCAAGAAATTAATAAAGAATTTATAGAACTATTAAAACTATTCTATTCCTTTTTAAATACATTTGAAGAAATTTCTTTAGAAGAAGTAATCAATAGAAAATAAAAATTAAGGAGAAAAAACATGGACATTCATATACTTGCAATCTTAATCGCTCCCTTCAGACAAGACCCAAACAAAAAAATAGTTTTGTCAATAGTCTAGTAACTCACCATAATGGATTTGCCACGGAGACACTGAGTCACGGAGAGATTCAAGAGAGTCATTGCAGGGAATATTTTTTGCTTTCGTAATTCAGGCTTGTTATTAGGACATAATAATTGAATCCAAATATTTCTCTATCTCTCTTTCATACGACGAATACAAATAAAAATTACGTGATCCAAAAAACCTCTGTGTCTTTGTGCCTCTGTGGCAAACCAAACTGGGCAGTTACCTTTTTTTAGAATTGCTAAAAATCCAGTATTAAAACTTGTAGAAAGTATGATAGATTATGAAGTAATTATTGGATTAGAAGTTCACGCACAGCTTAACACCACTACAAAAGTTTTTGCCCCAAGCCCAACTGTATTCGGGAGTTCTCCTAACACACAGGTTTCCACTGTATGTTTTGGACTTCCTGGTGCTCTTCCTGTTCTAAATGAAGCTGCTCTTCAAAAAGCAATCATGGCAGGTTTAGCTCTTGGATGCAATATTTCTCTATTCACAAAATTTGATCGCAAAAATTACTTCTATCCTGATCTTCCGAAAGG
>DDBL01000177.1:0-7966 GCA_002333425.1 Leptospiraceae bacterium UBA2033 | reverse complement strand
ACTATTTAACCACACTTAAATCTATCTTACGTTATATACAAGTTTCTGATTGTAATATGGAAGAAGGCTCCCTCAGGTGTGACGCTAACGTTTCCATTCGTCCAAGAGGAGAAACAGAATTTCGCACACGTGTAGAAATTAAAAACCTCAACTCTTTTAAAGCAGTCAAACAAGCAATTGACTATGAAGTAGAATGGCAAAAAGACCAATACGCAAGAGGACTAACATTTCCACAACAAACCAAACTCTGGGATGCAACTCTTTTAAAAACAGTTTCCATGCGAAGTAAAGAAATGGCGCATGATTACCGTTATTTCCCAGACCCAGATCTACCGACTATCGTTCTAAAACAATCTGATGTTGATACACTCAAGAGTAAACTTCCAGAGCTTCCTGCTGCCAAGAAAAAAAGATTCGAAGAAACACTCGGACTGCCAGCTTATGATGCAGAGGTTCTAACAGCAGAAAGAGAAATCGCAGACTATTACGAAGAAGCTCTAAAATTTTCTGGAGACGCCAAACGTACTTCCAACTGGGTAAAAGATGAAATACTCGGAATTATAAATAAGGAAAATATTTCTATCTCTGAATTTGCTGTAGACCCTAAACGTATTGGTGGTTTAGTAAAGCTAATCGTAGACGGAAAAATTTCTGGCAAAATAGCAAAGGATGTATTTGAAAAAATGCTAACATCCCCAAAATCTCCAGAAGAGATCGTTCAATCAGAAGGTTTAAGTGTAGTAAAAGATGATAAAGAAATCGAACGTCTAGTAGACTTAATCCTAGAAAAAAACCCACAGGCAATCGAAGACTATCGCAAAGGAAAAGACCGCGCACTCGGCTCTCTTGTAGGAGCAGTAATGAAAGAAAGTAAAGGCAAAGCAGATCCAGGGTCAGTGAACAAACTACTACTTGAAAAACTCGGTCCACTTCCGCCTAAGGGCTAGTCAATTACGAAGTCTTCAAGTTTCAATTAAGTTCTTTACAAACTGACTATATTTAAATTTTTAAACTTATGCAGACAATTTTGAAAACAGAAGTCACTGAGTCAGATTTGATAGAATCAACGAAAGGACTTGGTAAGGTTTACATCGAAACTTACGGATGCCAGATGAATGAATATGATTCTGGCATTGTAAAAAGCCTAATGAATAAGGCTGAATACCTAAGCACAGAAGATGTAGAAAATTCAGATATTATTTTTTTAAATACATGTGCAGTGAGAGAAAACGCTCATGCAAAAATTTATAGCCGTCTGCAAAATCTAGGTTATCTCAAAAAACGAAATCCCAAATTAGTAATTGGCGTTCTAGGATGTATGGCACAAAATTTGGGAGACGATTTATTTCATCAAGAACTCCCACTTGATTTAGTCGTGGGTCCTGACAACTACCGCGACTTACCAAACCTAATCGAAAAAATTCGTAGCGGCGAACAGCGCGTAAACCTTACTCGACTTTCTAAAATTGAAACATATGATGAAATTGAACCACAAGTAATTAACGGCATACAAGCATTTGTCACAATCATGCGTGGTTGTAATAATTTTTGTACGTTTTGTGTTGTGCCTTATACGCGTGGACGCGAACGTAGTCGCGATGTGCAGTCAATCGTAGAAGAAGTTAAGAAGCTTGTGGATAAAGGAATCAAACAAGTAACCCTTCTCGGACAAAATGTAAATTCCTATAGGCAAGAAGAAAAAGACTTCGCTTATTTAATTGAGCAAATTTTACGAGAAACCACAATCGAACGTGTTCGTTTTACATCCCCTCACCCAAAAGATTTTCCTATGCACCTTTTAAAACTTATGGCAACGGAAAAACGTTTTTCGTCTAACATCCATTTGCCTCTTCAAGCGGGTAACACAAGAGTTTTGGAAGCAATGAAAAGAACCTACTCTAAAGAAGAATTTTTAGATGTAGTGGAAGCAATCCGTTCTACGGTTCCAGATTGTGGAATTACAACTGATATTATTGTTGGCTTTCCAACAGAAACACGAGAAGAGTTTTTAGATACTCTCGATGTTGTAAAACGCGTACAATTTGATATGGCATTTATGTTTAAATATTCAGAGCGCGAAGGAACCGTTGCTAAACGACTATTAAAAGATGATGTTACCGAAGAAGAAAAATCAGCAAGACTCACTGAGCTTGTCGAATTACAAACAGGAATTTCGGATTACCAAAACAAATTAAAAATTGGAAAAATATTCGACGTTCTAATAGAAGATAGATCTAGAAAGTCTGCAAAAGAACTTTCCGGACGCACAGATAGCGGTAGAATGGTAGTATTCCCTCTTAACGATAACCAAACACTAGAAAATATGATTGGAAAAACAGTATCTGTTAAAATCGAATCAGCAACCAGCGCAACTCTAAAAGGAAAAATGATATGACTCTAGCCTTAATTACACAAATTCTAGGGACAGTAGAAATTATGGATGGTGGGAAAATCATACCTGCTAAAAAAGGAACTAAAATTTCCATTGAAGCAAAAGTCAAAACAGGTTCCAATGGAAAAGTCGAAATTGAGGTGAATGGACAAACTTATACGATTCCGAAAGATCAAAATGTAAGTATAAAAGATATTATAAACATGAGCGGTGGGAATTCCAATCCGACACATGCTGGCGGAGTTAGGGGCTAATCCGATTTTTAGAATTGGGCTTGATGCAAGACCTCTTTCTACCCGTGTTTCTGGTGTAGGTAGGTTAATTGCTGAAACAATCAAACACTTCCCTGAAAAAGAAAAGTATACTTTCGTTTTATTTAGCCATCTTCCTATTCATGAATCTCATAAAAGTATATTAGAACTTCCTAATATAGAATTCTACCAAGGAAAAGGTCTACTTTCTAAAAAAGGTGCGACTTATTTTAATGTAGCACTTCCACTTTCTCTAAAAAAATACAAACTAGATTTATTTTGGGGTTCACAACAAGTAATCCCCCCTCTTCCATTTTTCAACCTTCCAGTTGTTCTGACTTATTGTGATTTAGTTTTATACAAGTATCCCGAGACTATGCGAAAACTTGCAGCTTTACAACAAAAACTAGTACAAGGTTATTCAGTAAAAAAATCAGATTTTATCTTATCCATATCCGAACAAACTAGAACAGATTTAATTGCACATTTTAACTATCCAAAAGAAAATACAGGTGTCGCATATCCTGGTGTAGATGTAAAAGAAGTTTTGAGTTTAAGTCAAAAAAAGCCTTCCGAGTTTATTCAAAATTTACAAAGACCTTACCTACTCTCTGTCTCAACAATAGAACCTAGAAAAAATTATCCATTTCTTCTACAAACCTACAAAGAATATCGTAAACTCACGCCCATTAAGAGCATGAAATGGGTGATTGCAGGAAGAATTGGTTGGGAGAAAAAAAGTTTTTTGGATGAGTTAAAAAAAGAAATAAAAGAGCATAATGATATTATCCTCCTTGATAATGTAAATGATATAGACTTACATAATCTATACAAAAATTGCGGCATATTTTTATTTGCCTCAGTATATGAAGGATTTGGAATTCCACTTCTAGAAGCACTCGCTCATAAACGTAAATGTATTGTTTCTGATATTCCCACATTCAGAGAAATAGGGAGTGAAAAAATTTCTTATCTTAAAACAGAAGATCCAATTCTATGGGCAAAAGAAATTATCCATTTGGAAAATTCTACATCTGTTCCAGAAATTGATTTAGATTTTTTTAGTTGGGAAAATTCAGCTAGAATTACAAAAGATGTTTTCGATAAACTACTTGCCAATTGGAAAATAAAAGAGAATAAAACATGAACGTAGACCAGAAAACAACTGAAAAATTGTGGGGAATTGTATCTCGTCTCCCCTTCCAATCTCCTTATTTAATTGAACTAAATTCTGAAAATAAGATTTCTCCAAGGGATTATTTTGAAAATTCAGTCAGTCAATTCGTTTTAGAACTTGGATCTGGATGGGGTGAGGTTGCAGTAGAACTTGCGCGTAAAAATCCGAATACAGGTTTTATCTTGATGGAAAAAAATCGCGACAGGCTAAAAGTAACTATCCGTGAAATTGAAAAATACAAACTAAAAAATATCCGCCTCCTATGTTGCAATTTTAATTGGTTTTTAAAAGAGTTATTTCTAGAAAATAGTTTCGATAAAATAATTTTAAACTTTCCAGACCCATGGCCCAAAAAAAAACACTGGCATAACCGAACTCTAAATTCTGAGTTCTTGGACACGGTTCATTTCTTGCTAAAACCCAAAGGCAAATTTTTATTCGCGACTGATCATGGCGGATACGGACGAGTTGCCATTAGAACATTTAGAAAATCTTTCTTATTTAAACCTGTTAACTCTGAATATGTATTTATTCGAAAAGAATTTCCTATCTCTAAGTTTGAGCGAGAAAAACAACTAGAGAATAAAACTATTTATTACTTAGAGAGAGAACGAGTCGATTGAAATTTAAAACTCTACTGATAGGACTTGGTCGAATTGCATCTAAACTAGAAAATGACCCACTCAGATACCATCCTTGCACGCATGCCGGAGTTTTATTTTCTAGTTTTGGGAAAAAACATTTTTTGCTTACTGGAATATATGATACCAATGAAAACTCGATTTCAGATTTTTATAAACAATGGAAATTAAATCCTAGAGAAGTTAAATCAACATTAGCCGACATTAAACAAGAGTCTTTTGATTTAGCCATCATCGCAAGTTCATCAGAAGCTCACTTTGAGAATACTAAGTTTGCTATTTCATTAGGAATCAAAAATCTACTGATTGAAAAACCAGTTTGTATGAACTCGCAAGAATTAAAATCCTTACTCGTTTTAAAGAAAAAACACAATTTACGAATTTGGGTGAATCATGAAAGACGATACCACTTTCTGTATCAACATGTAAAGAAAGTCATTCAAGAAAAAACTTTCGGGGAGCTTCGAGTAATTCGTGCATCTGTCCTAACTTCTTTTCGTGATCCCGGAATTGCATTTCAGGATGGTGGCGGACCACTTTTACATGATGGAACCCATGCTGTGGATTATATTGATTATCTGCTTGAGTCCAAACCAATTCGAATTACGAGTAAACTTGTAAAGTCAAACCCAAGCGCCAAGATAGAAGAACAAGCAATTGCAGTTCTTGAATATCCAAATAACGTTTTTGTATTTTTGGAAGCGGGCGGAAAAAGAAATTACTTTCAATTTGAAATTGATATCCAAACTGAAAATGCAAGATTTATCCTAAGTAATGACGGGCATAAATTTTACGAAACAAAGTCATCCAAACTTTATAAAGGTTTTAAAAGTTTAGCCCCACTAACTATACCAAAAATTCCAAAAAGAGAAATAAATCCTTGGATAAATATTTACCGAGAAATTGAATCTGTGCTAAATGGAAAATCAAATCAAATTCTAGGGTCACTCGAAGCTAACGAAAGAATTTTTGCAAGCATACAATCTGTTTATCGCGGGAAAATCTGACCTAATGTTAAATTTAGCAATGTGGACATAAGAAATTCTTGCTTTTCTAAGAATATACTACTGACTGGTAATACTTTTAGAAAATGAACCAATTTATTGACAATTCACTGCCTGCCGGAGTATTTTCCTATAGAAATAAAGGGTATCTCACCCGTTTTTTATTGGTCTACACCTTCGTATTAAAAAGATCTACCACTCTTTTATGGCACTACAAGGTAATGAAACGAGTTTTATCACCTGATAAAATTCAAAAAAGAGAAGAAGCAATTTATTCCAAATTAGGAAAAGACTGTAAAGAGCTATTTCTCAACTTAGGCGGAGTTTATATTAAACTTGGTCAATTTTTATCTAACATGGGTCATATTCTGCCTGACTATTTCATCTCGGCATTCCAAGACTTACAAGATAGAATTCCACCCCACTCTTTTGAAGAAATCAAACTTAGATTTTATAAGGAGACTGGAAAGAACATTGAAGAAGTATTTCCAGAGATCGCAAAATCTCCATTAGCCGCAGCTTCCACAGCACAAGTTTATCAAGCAAAATTAGGGGATGAAAAAGTAGTCATTAAGATTCTTTATCCAGGAATCGAAAAATTAGTAGAAAAAGATTTACGAACCATTTTATTCGTGATGAAAAGAATCAATCGTTATCTTGTTACTTATGACTACAAACAAATTCATAGTGAAGTTGCAACAATCATAACTAGAGAAATGGATTTATCGGAAGAAGCAAAATCCATTGAGAAAATGGCAAACTTTTTCGCTTCAGAAAAAGATTACGTATTTCCAGCAGTTTATCATGATTACACTACAAAAGGAATTTTAGTTACTAAGTTTATTGAAGGTGTAAAAATTTCTGAAACTAGATCGGTAGCAAAACGAAATGCTAAAAAATCTCGCCCTCTTGATCTATTAGTTAGAGCTTATATACTAATGGTATTCCAATACCGTTTTTTTCATGCTGATCCTCATTCCGGCAATTTAATATATACCACAGATGGAAAACTTTGTTTTATTGACTTTGGGGCTGTAAGTGAAGTAACAGAAATAACTGCCGTTTCCTTAAAAAAAATCATCTCCTCTGCTATGAGTAAAGACTACTACGGAGTAATCGAAGGCATGGAAGAAATGGGCTTTTTTGATAAAAATGTAAACAAGGAAAAGTTAGAACAAATTGTAAAATTTGCTATAGAGAAATTAGAGCGATTTATCACTAATACAGATTTTTTTAGAAACATTTCCATTGAACAATTAAATCCAGAAGAAGCATATATTTTCTTGAAAGGAATTAATTCTAGTCTTTCTGATATTTTAAAAATTGCAAGAGTTCCTTCTAATTATGTTATGTTAGAAAGAACGTTAGGTCTCATAATGGGAAATATTGCAATTTTAGATCCATATCGATCAGTTTTTGATTATGGGGAAAACTATTTTCAGACAATTGCTGTTGGGGATTCTGGAATCTTGGAGAAAATGATGAATGAAGAAGGTAAAGAACTATTAGCCACATCTTTATTAATCCCTGGCGAATTACACAAAGCCCTTCTTACTTTGAATCGAGGAAGGTTAGTCATTCATAATAAAGATGTTGAAAAACAAACAGAAGTGATTTACTTGCTTGGAACTCAGACACTTTATACTGTTGTTACAATTGCATCTATTTATTTTGGGAATTACTTCTTAGGAAGTTTGAATAACCAATACGCTTCTTTGTTTTTTTATTCGATTGGTGCTCTAAGCGGACTATCCTTATTAGTCTCATTCATTAAAAATCGTTTCCGAAGCTAATTTAAAAATCTAAATAACTAGTCTAATATTAAATACTAAAATTAAGGATCTTAACGTGAAGTTCTTCGATAAAAAATTTCTAGAAGTCATAAAACCACATTACATCATTTTTATTTTACTTGGTGCCATCATTGACCTTGCTACAAAATATTGGGTAATTCAAAATTACTCTTATCATAATAGTGAATGTTACATGGGTGATTTTTTTTGTATGACTCTTACATTTAACACTGGTTTTGTGTTTGGGATTTACCAAAATAACTCGATTATTTCTTTATTCTCTACAGCATTTGCAATCGTATTTCTAATCATCTACCGATGGAAAAATTTTGAAATAGGAAATCCTTGGGGCTGGAATTTAGTGATGGTTGGAGCGTTCGGAAATTTTATAGATAAGTTTTTTATTAAAATGCCTAAAGGTGGTGGAGTTAAATTCGGATTTACCCCTATCGAACACGGCGAATTCATTGGAGTTGTAGATTTTCTGGATTTTGACTGGCCTGACTTTCTTCTATTCAGCCGTTGGCCTGCCTTTAATTTTGCTGATTCTTGCGTATCAGTGGGGTTAGTAATTTTAATCATTACTATGAAAGTAGAAGAAAACAAAACTATAGAAGAAACGAAGACAACAAGTAATTAAATTATACCTTTGACAACATTATTGACGTAATTACAAATGGTATGAAAATATACTCGAGCCAGATTGAT
>DDBL01000182.1:8946-31421 GCA_002333425.1 Leptospiraceae bacterium UBA2033 | reverse complement strand
AATGATTCAAATTCGACAGGAAAAGATCTAATTTCGCTAGAGCGAGAAACTTTTAATATTGATCATGTGGAAATCGGCTCTAAAGTTTTTAAATTATGGAATATGCCCAAAGGATTACAAGATGTAGTCACACATCAAAATTTTTCTCATGAAGAAGTTGGCAAAGTGACTCATATTGATAGGATTACGAGACTTGCAGGGTGTCTTGCCTACCAGATGTTGGGTTATGAACTGAAAGAGGAGGAGAAACAAGTAGAAGAAGCAATCTTTCATTCTTACAATGCAACTACTCAGATAAGGGAGTCTTTTCAAAAAGAATATTATGATATGATTAAAGATCATCCATTCTTTGAAATGTTAAATTAATTAGATAAATCGAAAGGTAAATTGTGTTTTTTCTTATTATTACATTCTTTGCAGGCAGGAACTAAATTTGCTTTAATTGACTTTCCACCTCGAATTAATGGAATCAAGTGATCCATTGTTAACTCGTCAACTGGAAATTTTTTCCCGCAGTAGTGGCAAATGCCTGATGAACGTTTTTGTTTCCACCAGGCAGACTGTTTTAGTTCTTTTGCTTTTTTTCGTTCTCTAGAAATTTCTTCGTCTGATACATCAGACCAAAATGGTTCATCTGTGTTCACAAACTTATTCGTGGGTCTTTTTGTACCACTTAGCAAGATCCATAAGTGTCAGAATTCCCATTACGTTCCCATCGTCAATTACTGGTAAAGAATGAATTGAATATTCTACATACATGCTAAGAGCGTCTAACAGAGTAGTATCCGTTGACACTGAAACTAGATTTTGTCCTTTAACGAGTGCTTCTACTGGCGTTCGGAGCATATCGGCGTTAGTCTCATTGAATGCTTCTTCATAAGAAACTCGAATTAAATCGTAAGTCGATACCATGTAGGTAGGTTTGCCATATTTTAAAACAAGAAGACTATGAACGTGGTTTTCTATCATTAGCCGCGCTGCCTTACCAATTAGATCATCATAATCAATTGTTAAAACCTCACGAGTCATTAGGTCTTCTACTTTTAATTTTTTTAACATTTCTGTTCTGCTGAGTGTTGCTATATCTACCATAATTTCATCCTTCTACTTAAAATTTGAAAATACCACGAGTAACTAATTCTTTGTGAATTGCAGCTTGAATTCTAAATCGCACGTTAGCCGCAACCTCAATCAAAAACTTTTCATTTTTCACGTCTTTACGTGTATACTTATTAAGACTAATTGGTTTTAAAAAAATGATTTTCCATTTTGAAGGGAGAGGAAGTAGATTAAGCGGAATAGGAATCTTAGCCCCAATCTGATCTTCAAACCAATCAATGGTTCCAATATTAATATAATTTTCTTCCGCCCCAAGAATTGCTACTGGAACAATTGGAGTCTGGGTCATAAGTGAAAGTGCTACAAATCCAGGATTAAAATTAGCCAATTGGTACATTTTATGAGAAGGCTTAAAATTTCCGTGTTCTGCTTCTGGAAAAATAATTAGGAGTTTGTTTTTCTTCAAAGTTTTGACTGCGAGTTTGAAGTCAGTGGTGATAAGTCCCATTTTGCGACTTAGGTTTTTTAGAAATGGCTGCGACTCCCAAAAAGCATGAGCCATAGTACGTGGGATTCTTTTTTTTTCTCGCAAAATTTCGTTCTGCAAAACAGTTGCATCCCATCCAAGTAATCCGCTATGATTGGGCACAAGCATAACTCGACCGGCACGAGGAACATTTTCGAGTCCTTCAGTCTCAAGCATTGTAAAATCTCGTAGATGGTCGCCCAAAAACCGTGGTAACGAGTGGAGAAATAAATGTTCGGGACCTTTTATGAATGCCTTTTCTAGGGCTGATTTTAAATCCGGGGTTTTAAAAAATTCTATGATGGCTTTTTCTCCTAGATCGAATTGACAACTTATTGTCTGAATCGGTTTTCTTTTAGTCAATGAAAAATCCAACGCTTTGATAAATTTTGACTTAGAGCCAAACCAGTTTATCTGACACCGAAACTTATCAGTCTGATGTATTTATTATTCTAAATGAGAATATTTCTATTGTGGAAGAAAATCGAATCAAGGGTGCACCTGATTTACTTGTGTAACTTTATTTTTAAAACAAGCGGTAAACATACCATTTTCCTCTTACTTTTATAAAATAGGGATTATTCATATCTTTTTCGAGTTTTTTATTCTTTTTAAATCGTAATTTCCCTTCACAAGAAGTTTTACTTTCAAAAAATAAATCTACTTCAAGACCGCCGGATTTTTGTAAGAGTTCTCGAACAGTTAATACATCTTCACTCTTTTTTTGTTTTGCTAATTTTTCATGATCAAAAAAATAAATTTCCAGATAAGAATCCTCTTTCTGAATTTCTTCTAAAATATGAGAGTATTCCCAAAGTCCCTTTACGTCTAAGTAGGCTCCTTTTTCTTGTGAAATATATTTTATAATTTTCTTTGCATTTTGCTCTTCTACTGCAATCGTAAGATCACGCAAAATTCGTATTATCTCCTCGGAGTCTTTATTTGTAATTTTATTTCCATCGGTAAAAATTTGTTTGAGTTCTATGGAAATATTTTGGCTTTGAATTGGAAGGGAACTTGCGATTAGAATGCTAGTTAAAAATAGTGATCTAATAATTTGATATTTCAATTTAAGAAAAATACATAATTTTAAAACAGAACAAGTGACTTTCATTTATTTAATTACTTTTTCTAAAAGACTTTCTAAATCCTTTCCTGTTACGATTACAATCATACCTTCATTTGCTTTCAGAACTTTTTTTGCACCGGCAGTAAGCTCTGCTGATCCTATCACATAACCCTTATTAGCCTCTTGTTCTGTCATTACATTGAGTAGTTCTGTTAGGAATACATCGGAAATTGTCATATTTTTCCATTTTCTAATACGAAAGACTGCTCTTGAATCATCATCTCCTTTTTTTACACAAACATAATTTGCACCTTCTGCTTCCAGAGCAGGAAGTTCCCGTTTTACTTTATAGCCATATTCATTTAAAATTTTTATACACATATTTTTAAATGTATTTCCTTTCATACTATTAAGTTTAGAAACTTTGTCTGGACTGAGTTGATTTAGTTTTGAAATAATTTTTTGTCCTTCTTCGTTAATCATTCCTCGGATATTGATTGTTTCTGCTGCTTTTAAACCGGATATTTCAAAATATCTTTCTTTAGGAAAAAGTCTTTCGGGAAGATCCTTTATTGTATTTTTTAAATTATAACCACGTGCCGATGTTTTTCCTGGAGTAGCCGTTCCATCTTCCAAATCTGCTTTGTATTGTGCAAGACTCATGATGTCATAATCATCTACTCTTTCTGCTTCTGCTTCGATTAGATACTCACTCGCTTCGTCTAGATTATTTAGTACAATGCATAACATCGCATAATAAGAATTACACTCAGCTGCCTCAACATGCCAATCATTTCGTTTCGCCAAATCAATACAAGTTTTTGCACTTGTAAGTGCGGATACATAATCACTCATTGAAGTATTTAATGTCATTATAAATTGGGAGATTGTAAATTTTACCAAATCATCTGCGGTCATATCAAGTAATGGACTTACAATATCTAAAGCTTCTTTGTACTTACGAATTTTTGAAAGAGAGAGTGCATATAAAAATCCTGCGACTGGAGATGTTTGATCCATGTTAAATGCTTTCTCGAAATACTCAAAATCATTGTCTCGGTTGAGCATTGCGGTTACTACACCTTTTGCGATAAAGTAAGATTGGATTCTAACTTCTTCGTCAGGAATTTGTCTCATAAACTTATCTGCTATTTCAAAATCCTTTTGCCCTACTGCCATAAAACAAAGTCGTATCAGTGCTTCTAGATTTACTGGATCGTAATTTAGAGAGTCTAGGTAATAAAAGAATGCTTCGTCAAACATATCCTGTTGGTAGTAAATATTTGCGATTCGATTTGTGACCTGGATGGGAGGAAATTCTTTTTCGTATTTGCCGATGGCTTTTACTTTTTCTAAATAACTAACTTCATTGAGAAGATCGTTTTCCATAGCATAGATTTTGGAAAATGTGTAGAGCATCTTAGTGTCGTTTGGATCTAAATCCAACTGCTCGCGTACTGTTGCTTTTGCATCAAGGAAGTTTCCCATGGCGGCTAATGCTAGAGCTTTTTCGACAGTATTCGCTTTAGTTCCAAAAAAAATAAAATATACAACTGCTAAAATACCGAGTGCAAGGACTACAGCTACAAAAAGATATATGTTCATTTATAGTATTTACCACTCATATTCAGCTAAAGTACTTATCGGAAAAAGTAGGCTCGTATGCAATTCATTTATTGGTTTTACTTCTCCGCGAACAGTATCGCATATCGCTAATTTAGCAAGAATAAAATTTATTTGCCACAGAGGCACAGAGTTTTTTGGGGTTGCGCTATTTTTATTCTTAGTTGTCATCTTAAAGAGAGCTAATGAAAGATTTGGATGTATTACAATAAGCCCTGAATCACGAGAACAATCAATATTTTGAGCAACCATAAACCCTCTTGAAATATCTCCGTGGCAAATCTCCACCAAAAATATTATGTATGATTGATAATTTCTCCATAAAAAAAGGAAGGTTTTGCCGAAAATCTTAGTATTAAACGGGGAATTTAAAGAGAAATGCAAAACGTAGACTATTCTAGAAAATTAAAAAGAGAAGAGAGAAGATTACATTCTACTGAACCCAAAATTCCATTGGGAAAAAACTCGAGAAATTCGGGAAGTGGGTCTATTTTAAATATCCTCAACTCCAATCATCAGCCCTTATCCTTTTTATATCTGTTTATTGGAGCGATTCTTTTTTTTACATCGGGGCTTGTAATTGGAATGAAGATTGACCAGAAAGAATCTTACTTTTCAGGCAATGAAAGTAATACTTTTAGAAATGTAAATACTTCGGAAAATTCGCTTTCTGTTGAAACTTCGGAACAAACTAATTCACGTGAGAGTAAACCCGAAAATTCGGAAGATGGATTTAGTAATGAAGTTGTAACTAACAAAGTTACAAAAACTGCCTTACCAAGTATTCATAAAGATCTTAAATTTCCTCCCAAGTTAAACCAGATAAATTATATAATTCAAATAGGTACTTTTAGCAGAGAAGAAGCGAACAAATGGGGTGCTAGTTTAATCAAGGATCAGCAAGAATTTCAGGGAAGACTTTTCCGCACTTCAACAGGTAAACTTTATTTGGGATATTATTACAACGTGAAAGATGCAAAACTTGTATTAAAACAAATTAAGAAATTTAGAGGCGGCGTTTTTGAAGAAGCTTCCATTAAAAATATTCAGTTTTAATTGATTACTGAAATTGCAATTCTAAATATTAAAAATCAGCAAAGTCAAGAATTTGAAATAAACTTTTCTAAGGCAGAAAAGTTCATTTCAAAAATGTCTGGATATATTCATCATGAATTACTAAAGTGCGTTGAGCAGGAAGATAAATACCTGTTAGTCGTAAGATGGAAAACATTGGAAGATCATACGATTGGATTTCGAAAATCAGAAGAATACATCGAATGGAAAAAATTACTTCATCGTTTTTATGATCCCTTTCCTACGATTGAGTATTACACAGAAGTAAGATTTTAATCTTCTTGACATTTTGTAAAATATAGACTATGATTCAATTTTGAGATGAGTCAGGACGAGAAAGAAATATTTTTACAAATGCAACAAAACATCCAATCTATTTTAGAGTTGTTGCAAACCAGCCACGAACCAAACAATGGATACAAAATAGTTCTTTTTTTGGTTCCCATTTTTGGAATTGTTTTTGGTTCTACGCTACTATGTCTCATTTTCCTATTTTGGCATAAACAAAGAATGGAGTTAATCAAAACAGGGCTTTATAAACCCTTTGAGTTCGACTTTAGAGCTTATTCCTTTTTTCTTGGACTTTTGTTGACATTTACAGGAGCCACTCTTGCAATAGTATTCATCGTAGTCTTGGGCAAGTCTTTGGCTATGTTAGGAGGGTTAATCCCATTAGCAATCGGTCTCAGTCTATTGACATTTTACAAACTGCGCAAATTTCCGAAGAGGTAAAGATTCTCTGTAATCTGGCAGACTGGTCATTTATTCAATCAGTCCTACAAGGTAATTTTTCTGCATTTGAATTTCTGATGGATAAATACCAAGGAATGGTATTTTCCCAAGCGATCAAATTTACCGGCAACCAAGAAGAAGCCGAAGACTTAACACAAGAAATTTTTCTAAAAGCATTTGAGGCACTTTCTACTTTTAAAGGCGAATCCCAATTTTCCACATGGATATTTTCTATCGCTCGAAACCAAATTCTAATGAAACACAGAAAGGAAAGTTCACGTCCTCAAATCGCGCACGAAGATGTAGAAGAAGTTCATAATAAATACTTTGACAAAATTAAAAAATGGCGAGAACAAATTACTCCCGAAATGCAAATGCTAAAACAAGAGATGAATACAAAAATAACATCTTTACTTTCCCGGCTTCCGGCTAACTACAAGAATCCGCTAATGCTCTATTATTTTGAAAACATGTCCTACAAAGAAATCTCCGAAAAATTGGATATTAAAGTCAACACGCTAAAAAGTTATATCTTTCGAGGCAAAGAGCTAATGAAAGATTGGTTACAAAAAGACAATGAATAAAAAAAGTTATTTCACAAATCCAGATATTTACGCGACATTTGATCCAGCACCAGACAAAATCAAAAAAGGATTTTTTGCGAGAATCATTCCCTACAATTTTATCAAGTGCACAATGTATTTGACATCACTTCTTTTTATTTCACCAATCATCCTTGTTCTGATGAATTTAGATTTGATGAAGGATGAAAATATATTCTATCCAATTTTTTGGACTCTTTGTATTAGTTTTGTATCTTATACAATTTTAGCTGGAGCGATTTTAATTGTTTATAAAATTCCTTACATGCAAGAATTAAAAGATAGACTTGGCTATACAGAAAGATAATTAATTTGTAACTACTCAGTGTGGTTTGCCACGGAGGCACAGAGACACAGAGAATAATGGGACTGCGCTATTTTTATTACTATTCGTCGAATTAAAGAGAGCCAATAAAATATTTGGGTTCAATTTCTANNAACTTATGCTGAGTAGTTACATTAATTTTTAAACTAATCCCAACTGTTTACAAAAATCACGAAAAGGTAAAACACGACCGGTTTGAGGCATTCCCCAAGTTTTGTCTCCCATGTGAACTTGGTAGAATGCTGGAATGTTTGTTCTCTCTTGGAAATATTTAATATGTTTGGAAATATTCTTTTCTCCCGTTTTACATTCCACTGCAAAGATTGGTTTTTTATTTTTTAAAACCACAAAATCAATTTCTCTTCCATCGGTATCTTTTAAATAACATAATTGCATCGCATAACCTTGCGTATCCTCTATATAGTGACAGTATTTTAGAAGATGCCCAGCCACCATGTTTTCAAATCTCGCTCCTGGATCTTCCACTTGTGACCAATCCCAAAGATAGACTTTTTGTAATTTTTTGACAGCGCGAACTTTAGCAGAACCAAACGGAGGAACTGAATAACTGTAATACATCCATTCCAGTAATTGTAACCAACGTTTAATCGTAGGCATAGAAACTTGTAAATCTTCCACCATACTTTTGATAGATAAAGGGGAACCGACTTTAGAGGGAAGTATTTCTGCCAAGAGTAGAGCAAGTGTTACATCTTTTACATTTTCTAAATCTCTCAGATCTTCCAAAACAACTTTAGCCATTCTGTCTCTAATCCAGATTCGATGGTTGTCTTCATTTTTTTCAAACAGTGGTTCTGGAAATCCACCAAATTTCAAAAGTGTATCTAAATCTTTCTGATTATAATTAGAAGAATATTCTGGAAGTGTAAATGGATGCAGTCGAAAATATCTATATCGACCTAATAATGAATCCCCACCTCTTCTGTAATAATCTAATCTTGCAGAGCCTGTTACTATAAATTTGTGTTCTGTATGAAATTTGTCATACAACCCTTTTAGTAGATTTCTCCAAAGTCTGTATTTATGAATTTCGTCTAAAACTGTAATTTTTCCAGAAAAGGGAATTTGGTTTTTTAGAATTAAGGATTTATCAGTGTTGTTGTCCCAGTTTAAATAGTTTGGATTAGTAGTTTTGGCAGGTTTGAGGAATTGTAAACTAAGTGTAGTCTTTCCAACTTGTCTTGGTCCTCCAATAAAAACCATTTTTTTTTCTAGTGTTTTTATTATATGTTCATTCAGGTATCGGTTTTCAGCACTATTCATGTAGTTTACTCTACATATGAATAAAGTAAAGTCAACTTTAATTTATTCATCTATTTATTAAAGTTACCTTTAAACTACTCATGATGTATAATTTCAAAAATTTTGACTGTTTTGAAATAAAAGTTGGATTAAAAAGTTTGGATTTGTCCAGAGTCTTTGCCTAGTATGATATTACTTGACTTATAAAATAACTTAGATGAACTGGAATCAACTAACTATGAAAAAAAATGTTATTACTATTATATTAATTTTACTGCCTTTTTTGTTATTTTCTCAGGAACAAAAAAGAAAAGTAACTGCTGAAGAACTTTTAAATATGGGCGAATCCCAAGCGTTTAATACGATTGCAAAATTAAACAAAACTGATGCAGCAGAATTAATCACTCAAATTCGAGGAACAGCGAAGAAAGAATATCCTAATATTGATAAATTTTATTTACTAATTTCACACCTAGAAAATATCAAAGCAATCGAAGAAGAACAAACTCGTTTAAAAAGTTTGAACTTGGTTTACGGTCTTGGACTAATGCTGATTTTGGGGTTACTCGGATATATCCTCTACTCCCAAAGAAAAACGATTCAAAATCTAAACCAACTTTTAAAATAATGGGAAAGTATTTTAGTATTGAGGAAATTCAGGGACAAGACACCGCCCTCCAATACATTCAGCATTATGTAAAATCTCCTCACAAAATTCCACCACTTTTAGTTTTTTACGGACCATCAAGCGTTGGTAAATGGGCATTAGCCGAAAGATTTTCTAGACATGTTCTCTGTCTGCATGGAACGGCTTGTGATATTTGCCAGTCCTGCAAGTCATTTTTTGCAAATCAACATCCCGATTACATTGTATTTCCTGTGAACCAGAGAATTGCAATTGGAGACGACAAAGATCCGGCTGAGTTTACAGTGCGTTGGCTACAGAACAGGCGACTCAATTATAGACCTCATCTTTCCAAATACAGAATTATACTTTTTCCTGATGCAAGTCTTATTAATAATGAAGCAGAATCTGCTCTTTTAAAGTCCCTCGAAGAGCCTCCTTCTCATTCTAGGTTTATATTTATAGTAGATGATTTGAATAAATTAAAGCAAACTATCATTAGCCGCGCAATTTGTATTCCATTTCATTACTTAAACAAACAAGTTTTACAAAGTCTAAGTGCCGACCTAGAGCTTTACCGCGAAGATTTTTTTGGAGGAAGTTTAATTCCTTATGAAATTCCAAGCGAGGTAATTACTCTTACCCGCGAAATGATTTCCAAAAACTTAAAAGATTCTATTTTACTTTTACAATTAGAAAACTGGATCAGGGAATACAAAGACGACCACCCTGAGTGGACAGAAGATTTTAATTACACTGAATTTTTAGAATTAGTATCTACCATTATGATTTATGAACTTAGTAAAGAAGGACTAGAAGAAAACATTCCTAAGATTGAGTATCTCTATCATTTCAAACTTCAATTACATAAAAATATTCCTGGACTAGAAAATTTTTTACTCAGTGACTTATTTCATAAATTTACACGTGAGTAAAATTTTTACTACGATGAATAAAATGAAAACTTATGGATAAATTGACAATTTCATTTTGAAAACGGGGAGATAGGGATGAATGAAAATTTTTATAATTTAACTCCTGATGTTATTTTACAATTGGTAGAAAGTCTTGGGCTTATACCGACTGGTCATTGTTTTGCACTAAATAGTTTGGAGAACAGAGTTTACAGTGTTAAATTAGAAGAGGGTGAAAATCTAGTCGTAAAATTCTATCGCCCGGGACGTTGGACGAAAGAGCAAATCTTAGAAGAACATAAGTTTTTATTTGACCTACAAGAAAATGAAATTCCTGTTTGTGCTCCTCGTATTTTCCAAGGACAAAGTTTATTTGAAAAAGCTGGAATTTATTGTGCGATATGGAATCGGACAGGTGGACGTGCACCCGAAGAACTTTCTTTTGATGAGTTGCAAATGCTCGGTCGTTATTTGGGGAGATTACACAACGTAGGCGCATCTTCTGTTGCAAAACATAGAATTCACCTCACATCTACTAAATATGGAATAGAAACTTTAAATTTTTTAATTCAGAATGAGTTTATACCCATTAGCCTCCAAAAAAAATATACCGAACTAGTAAATCAAGTTTGTAATACTTATGATTCTTTTTTAAGAGACGAACCTCTCATTCGAATTCATGGAGACTGTCACAAGGGAAATATTCTAAAAGGAGAAAATGGATTTTTCTTTTTAGACTTTGATGATTTTTTAGTTGGTCCTGCTGTTCAAGATATTTGGATGGTTCTTCCACCGCAAAATGCTGAAGGAATAGTTGCACGAGAGGCTTTGCTTGATGGCTATAAAGAATTTAGAGAGTTCAATGATTCCTCTTTACGGTTAATCGAAGTTCTCCGCGCTCTGCGTTACGTTCATTATTCTGCTTGGATTGCACGAAGATGGGTTGATCCTTCTTTTCCAAATGCATTTCCCCATTTCGGAACAGATGAATACTGGGAAAAAGAAATTAAAGACCTTGAAATACAGATAGGATTTATCCAAGGGGAAGAAAGTTTTCCTCTCGAGGAAGTATCTACAGAGACAAAAGAAGAGTTGCCGCTTACCAATAAAGATTTTTTCTGGGATATGTAAATTTTTGCCACAGAGGCACTGAGACACGGAGGTTTTGTATAAAAATTTATAAGTCAATTGTGTTATTTTTTCTATTCCTTTCCAATTGCACGACTGTTGGGTTTCATGATGATAAGGTTCGTAACGCGATAGATTTTGGAGAAGTTCAAGATCTAAATGTTTGTGTTTTTCATGAAAATTCTATCGACAAATCGGAAGTAGCCGAACTAGAAAGAGACTGGGCGGAAGAGTTAGCACTATATAACATTAAACTTAATTTTAAAAATACAAAAAAGGTAGAGAGATTTGCTTTTTTTGGGACTGACGTCTTAGAAGAGTTAAGACATTATAAATTGAATCCTGAGTGTGATAGATTTGTGTATATGATTGGGCGAACTTGGGGAGATATTGGATTTGAAGTTTTTAGTTTAGGGGTATTTGCGATTGTTGGTGTTAAATTAGAAATTCATGGTGCAGTAGAAGCTTCCTCAAATACTCGCGGTATCGTCAAATCGAAATATACCTCATTATTACAATTATTATTTACTAGTCCAAGCTCTACTTTGATTCACGAAGGGTATCATCTATTAGGTTGTCCGCATATGCTTTTTAAGGACGAATGTTATAAGATTATTTTAGAAACAAAGACTAAAAATTTAATTAATAAAAGAAAGGATAAAATTTTTTATGTCCGCTCAACTAGGAATAAAGAGGAATTTTATTCTAGTGAGCAGGTAAATTTTTTTTGGGGAAGTAAAAAAGATTTCAAAGGGGATAATACACAGTAGCCTACGGTTTGACTGGTGTTGGAACCGGAACTGGTTTTGTTTCTGTAATTTTTTCGAGATTTCCCTTTACATACTTATATAAAGTTTTTTCTTTTTCTTTTTGAATTTCTATGATTCCATCAGGAAGAATTTGAATCGTATCACAGAATAGATAGTTAGGAAATAATTGTTCATACATTCCTTTTTGGTAAGTATAGATATGGCATAAAGGTGGTTCTCCTTTTGTTTCAAACTGAGCTAGAATTTCAGGAATTCCATCTTTGTCGATGTCTTGGATTTTTTGATTTTTTTTGCTTCCCGCGAGGAGAGAATGAAAGTTATCCCCTTCCTTCCACATTAAATAATAAGTTACAATATAATTTCCAAAACCATTTTTTGTTTTAGTTCCTGTTGGGTAACCGACTATGTATGCCTTTTTCTTTTTCGTTCCTTCTTTGAATGGAATTATTTGTATATCTATTTTTTTATAATTAAAAGCTTGTTCTTCGTTTGATTGTTGTTTTATCATTTCACTTATGATTTCTTTTTCTATACCTTTTGGTTTCTTTTTACGTGATTTTAGTGTGTATGCTGAAAATGCTTCCGCAGAAAGAAAACTTCCACTTTTTGCTGCAATCCAACTTACTACTAGATCTTCAGAATTTGGTTTAGAAGATTTTAACTCAAAATAATAATAATCATTTTCGTAATAAGTTCGTTTTCTATAAACAGGAACAACATCTCCTTTTTCTGGATAATTAGGCATTTCACCAAGTATTTCTCTCCCTGGCTTTCTGTAGAAAATAGGCTCTGGGGATTTAATTAAAAAATAACCCATAATAGTAAGAGGTTGAAAATCTTCTTTATCTTCTTTTACAATAGTAAAGCCAGAAAAAATCCATCCCATTTTTCCATTGTAATCTACTTTTAACCAATTTCCAATTCTATTTTCTATGACTTCTCGTTCCTTTGTTTCTTCTAGTATTTCTCCTATCGTATCTTCAGGGATAATGGAAATTTTTTTACCGGATAACTTTGGTTTGTCGCGAAGTATAGTTCCATTTTTTACTACAACTTTATAATGAGGTTTATCTTCTTGAATCGGTTCATTTTTATCTGACTTGTCAGACTTTTCGGACCTGTCAGACCTGTCG
The DNA here is from genome assembly GCA_002333425.1 of Leptospiraceae bacterium UBA2033. Lineage (GTDB taxonomy): Bacteria > Spirochaetota > Leptospiria > Leptospirales > Leptospiraceae > UBA2033. Next base: position 18,578 of record DDBL01000182.1, on the reverse strand, counting down.
TCGTCATCAACATCTTTCATTTCATCATCTTTGACGATTGTATTAGGATCTTTAATAGTTTCTAGAACCTTTATTTCTTTTTTGATGAGCGGTTTTTTCTTATTAGCCTGTGCAAATATACTTTGTGAAGAAATTAGAAAACTAAGTATTATTAGATAAGTATTGAGCAGAATTATTATTTTCATATTTATTTCCTAGTGAAATTTTAAAAATTCATTCCTAAATCTCTGGAAATAGAGTTCGAATTTTTTTCATTTGTGTTTCGTTACGTTTTGTTGGATTTGTGAAAATGGAAAATTTAGATGTTCCAATTAAGGAAAGATCATCCCCATTTCCTAAAGCTGGAATTAAATCCGCAATCAACTTTTTCGCTGTTGCATTATTATATGTTAAGTTTCCAATCACCATTTCGACTGTAACAGGTTCTTCGTGTTCTTTCCATGAGTCATAGTCCGTTGACATACAAACCATTTGATAAGCAATTTCAGCTTCTCTAGCTAACTTTGCTTCTGGAAGTACAGACATATTGATAATATCCCCTCCGACCATACGATACATCTTGGATTCGGCGCGAGTGGAAAAAAGTGGTCCCTCCATACAAATCAATGTTTTTCCTGTGTGCATTTTGATTCCAAGATTTTGGCTTATTGCATAGATTCTGTCGGAAAGATTTTTAGAAAAGGGATCACCAAAACTTGCATGAGCAACAACACCGTTTACAAAAAAAGTAGATTCTCTAATTCCTTTTGTTCGATCAATGATTTGATCTGGTAAAACAAAATCACGTGGAGCGATTTCTTCGCGTAAACTTCCAACAGAGCTAAACGCAACTATTTCTTCGACCCCTAACATTTTGAGAGCTGCAATATTGGCGAGATTAGGAATTTCAGAAGGACTTATAAAATGACCTCTTCCATGCCGTGGTAAAAAAGCGATAAGTTTATCTTTGTAACGCCCAATGGTTATGGCGTCTGACGGCTTTCCCCAAGCAGTATCAGGAAAATAATTTTCCAAAACTTCCATTCCTTCTAATTCATACAAACCTGTTCCACCGATGATAGCCGCTTTTACTTTTTCGTTCACGTATTTACTCCTAATCGTTCTGTTTTTTTATGTATTTCCTAATCGCAAGTACAGTCGAGTCATTTTTTCTAAACGTGTTGAAACATAGATTCTTGACTTATCGCAAATTCAGATATTTTTTATTAAAATGAAAACTTTAGTTGGTTTAAATCCTCTTCATCCTTACCTATAAGATTCGATATGCTCAGACCAAGTAAACGAATTTTACGATTACCAGCCTCCGAATTTTCTAATAACTCTTGTCCAAACTTTATTATTTTTTCTTTTGAATCAATAGAATTTCTAAAACTAATACTGCGAGTAATCGATTCAAAATCATCATATTTAATTTTGAGTGTAAGAGTTTTGCCCTTAGCCCCTAATCGTTCCACTCTATCCCAAAGCACGTCCGCTATGTCGTTTAATTCCGCTATTAGTGTGGGCTTATCTAGTATATCCACAGAAAAAGTATTTTCTGCTCCAATCGATTTTCGAGTTCGATATGGTTCTACTTCTCGAAAGTCATCTCCTCTTACGATGTTATAATAAAATGAGCCAGATTTTCCAAAGTGTCGAATCAACTCGCTCTGAGTAAACTGTTTTAGATCTTTTCCTGTTTTAATTCCTAAAGAAAGCATTTTTTTTTCAGTTGCTTCTCCTATCCCATAAAATTTTCCAATAGGGAGTTCTTCTAAAAATTTTTCTGCTTCATTGGGTGTAATAACTGTTAGCCCATTTGGTTTGTTCATTCCTGATGCGATCTTGGCTATAAATTTAATTGCAGCAACACCAGCAGATGCAGTGAGTTCTGTTACCTCAAAAATTCTTTTTTTAATCTCTTTGGCAATTTGTGTAGCACTTGCAACTCCTTTTTTATTTTCAGTAACATCCAAATATGCTTCATCTAAAGAAAGTGGCTCTACCAAGTCTGTGAACTCGTGGAAAATCTCATTGATTTGTCTTGAGACTGTTTTATAAGCCGAAAATCTAGGAAATACAAAAATAGCATGAGGGCAAAGTCTTTTTGCTTTTGATGTTGGCATCGCAGAATGAATTCCAAATTTACGAGCTTCATAACTAGCTGTTGATACAACTGAACGGCTATTTGGATCACCACCGACTACTACTGGTTTGCCTCTATATTCAGGAAAGTCTCTTTGTTCCACACTTGCATAGAATGCATCCATATCAATATGAATTATTTTCCGAAGCCTCATGTAGTTTTAAGTATCGACAAAATTTGTATAAAATTTTAGATTTGAGGAAATCGAATGTTGTCAGCCTAAGATTTTTTACCACACATTGACACCGGTAGATTTAATAGAGTTGTTGAAAAATTAGTGAACAAATTTTGCAAAGGAAATAGACATGAAACAAATTTATAAATTGATTGTAGTATGCACAATGATCTTTGGAGTTGAGGCATTTTCGCTTGATTGTCCAAAAGATTTAACAATAAACTTTACATCACCCAAACCAAATGAATCCGTAAATGGAGCCAAACAAAAAGTTACTCTTGCGACTAACGTGACTGGAGAATTTTTTTACCACTTAATCCAATCCAATACCAGTGATAAAAAGAAAGTCAATTATTTACAGAGCTCGGGTAAAATTGAAAGTAATACATTTTCGAATTATGTTTGGCTTGGAAATGAAACAAAAGGAAAAAATAGTAGTTTTGTGATAACCGCAATTATTAGCACAAAGGAAATTAAAAAAGAAGGTAAGGTTTCCATTTGGAATGAAAAGTCTTTAAGCCCAAAGGAAACCTGTAAAACGACTTCGTTAACAATTAGTAGAGTAGACTGATTTGTTTTAAGAAAAATTATCTGACGCAACTGCTTGGGTTGATAAATCAGCATTATCCCCTTTATCATCCCAAGAGCCACTTGCTCCCCCACCACCACTTGTCCCACCACCAAAATCAGAAGGGACTTGTGTCGATTCATTCCAGTCTTTTAAAACTGAATCAGCAATAACTGCATCGTCAAAGGAGGAATTTTGATTAGAACTACCCAAATAACCAACACCCATTGACGACAAATAATCGTTATCCGCACCAACTTCTCTATGTTTAAAGTATTTTTTCATATATTCGTCATCGCCGGAGAGAGTTACATACAGTCCATTTTTATCTTTGTGAACGATTTGTTTGGTCTTAGCCGTAAAATCCTGAATTCGTTTTAAGTATTGTCTTTTGTTAATGTCACCATGCCAGATATGATAGATATCTCCCTTGGCATAACTAATTTTTCCTTGCACTACTTTATAAAACTTTTTAGACCAAGCTAATACTTCATCCAAATTATCTGTGAATGATTTAGTGATGCAGCTATGCGGTATTTGCCCTGCGGCTGCATGAGCAATGATATGGTCAGCTCCACCAATTAAAGCTCTGTCGTATAACGGTACTTTTTCTAGAATTTCACGTTTAGCAGCCCAAGCAAATCCTACATGTCCATGGATGTTGTAATTTTCATTTTGTTCATGGCTCAAGTTTGCAGTTTTGAAGTTTGCAGAAAAATTTCTCCAGAGTCTACGATTTGTATACCTCTCATCAAAAATTCTACTTTTGTGTTTGTCTAGATCAAAAGAAGGTTCTGTTTCATCTTTTTCTANNAGAATATCTGCATCTACCCAGAAAATATATTTATACTTCGCTGGAAGGTATTCTGAAATAATTTTATTTAGAAGAGCTTCTTTGTGCCAGAGTAAATTTTCTGTATAGATACGTTTGATATTTTCATTTTCGGGTAATTGCGGTTTGGCGCTCCCTATGACACATTCAATTATACAGTGATTCACGTCTTGTATAGATTCATAGAATTCGTTAAATGCCTTTACTCTATAAGGTGAATTTTGTGGATTAAAGAAACAGGAAATTACAACTGCTTCTGGATGTGATTTATACTTTGGTTTAAAACCAAAAAGTTTTTTAATAAAATTAAACATTACACTTTCCAACAACGCTTTAGTTTATTTGATAAATTCTATACTAATAGGAATTTTGTTTTGAGTCAATTTTAATTTAATAAATTTTATTTCGCTTTGGGAGTTTGGCACAGGAGTAAATTGAAAATATTCTGCAAATACGGTTTCCTTATTAGAATTTATGTATTCTTTTTTTTCTATACATTCATCTGGATCAAGAATTGTTTTTAAGCAGAGTTGGTTGTAGGAAGTGACTTCTTTTGCGTAAGGTATATCATCTAACTTCTCTTTGTCTAGAAGATGATCTTTTTTGTCTAGGTAAGTAATGGAAGTATTACAAATAAAATCCTTTGATACTATTTTACACGCTGGGTCATAGGTATATAGAATCTTTTGTTTGAGTGAATTTTTTTTATTATAATGTTCTTCTGTTTTTAAATCCCCATTTTCATCATAAAAAAATTTATACTTAGCAATTCCAATTTGATTTTTTTTTAGTTTACCTTTCTTATTGTAAAATGCTTTTAGGATTAAATTTCCATTGTTGTCAAACTCTCTTACCATCTTCGCATAACCACGAGTATTCTCTGTATTTGATTTTTGTTCTACTAAATTCCCTTTTCCATCATAAAATTCTTCTAACTTTGTACATTCGTATCTACTTTTTTTCTTTTCTAAACAATTCTCGTCGTAGGTAAATACCATCCTAGCAATTCCTTCTGGATTTTCTTTTAGATCTCCTTTTACATCCCGAGTTTCTTCTAATGTAGTAAAAATTTCATTTCCATATTGATACGAATAAGTTGCAATTCCATCTGAATCTTCTATGATGTTTCCATTTATATCCTGGTTTTCTTTTTTGATTAATTTTTCTTTTTCAAAAAAAAATACAGTTTTGATGTTTAGTTTGCGGTTAATATCATATTGCTCCAAGTTTGTTTTAAATCCATTAGAGTCAAAACTTGCCTTGATAATTCTAATTTTTTCTTTTGGATTTCCATCTTGTAAAAAACTATCATACGATTCTTTCCACGTAGTGCAGTAGTTGGGTGACTCTAAAATTGCTTTACCTGTTTTTACACAATTTTCATCATAGATTGCTTTATATTTGAGTTTTAAATTTTTATCATAAATTTCAGAAAGAGTTCTACAATATTGCAATTTATTTTTTTGGTCAAGACATTCTTGGTTGTAGGTATATACATATTTTGCGACACCAGATGAATCTTCGATTAACTGATTGTTTGAGTTATAAAACTCTCTAGTAATTTCATTTCCATTATTATCAAAGTTAGAAATTTTTTTAGCGAAAGCTCCTAGTTCAATCGAATAATCCATACATCCGAATGTAAATTTTTGAGTTGTATCTTTTAATTTGCCATTTATATCGTAATTTTCTTCAAGACTTGTACATTGTTCAGGATTTTTTTTGGTTTTAATACAATTCATATCATAAGATAAAATTCTTTTTCCATAACTCAAAGTATTTGTGTTAATTTTATCTTTCTGAATTTGGTTTGAATATTCTTGAAATATGATGCAGCCTAACGGTTTATTTGTAAGTTTTATACAATCATAATTATAAGCATAGATTACTTTATGTTTTATTTTGTCGAACTTGTCATATGTTTCCAATAGATTTAGATTACCAAATTCATCGAATGTTTTGTAGACTTTCGCATAACCTTCCTTATCCTCTACAGGTTTTAATTTTTTGTTTAACATTATTTCTAGATTTTTACAGTCAGAAACTTTTTTTGTTTCTTGTTTTAAACAATTTGTATCAAATTCTTTTTGATATTTATGAACTCCTGCTTCGTCTTCTATCGGTTTTCCTGCTCCATCGTATAAAGAAATTTCACTAACACAGGTTTCTTCTTTTTTTAGTGACAAACAATTTTCATCGTAGGAAATTTTTAGATGTGAGGATAATTTTTTCTTTTTATCGAATGTCTTTACATTTTCTAGAAAATTAAATGAGTTGTAAGTTCTTTTTTCAGTTGCAGTTTTTGAATCAAATTCAATTGAGTTGCCTTTGTTATCATAGTATTCTGATTGTAATAGGTTTCCATTTGAGTCATATAGATCGCGCCTAATTCCAGAAGTAAATGGGAGTGATGTTTCAATGGTTTTATTCGATAAAATTGTAACTCCCAATGAAAAGGTTTTGCTTTCATCAACGGGAGTGATTTTTTTAGGAATTTTTGTAGATTCAGAATAGATCTTAAATAGAGCAAAGAAAATAAAAAAGGAATAAAGAAACTTCATAAAATTAGTATCGTCATTTCTCTTTTAATGCTATTCAAAATAGGTATGTTAATTTAAGATTGAAATCAAAACAATGTTAAAACTTTTTCTTTTTAAAGACTATCTCAAAAGAAATTTTGACCTACCTGCAATAACCATTCCCCAAGAGCCTAGAGCAAAGGTTCTTACAAAATCAAGATTCATGTCTGGATTAAAGTGTGACTTACTTTTATGGAACCAATATCATTCGGAGAATACTATGCATTATTCGCCAAAGAATGAAAGTAATTTACATAGGATGAACATTCAAAATGATTCTGTTTTATTATTTGCAAGAAGTCTTTATCCAGACGGAATTGAAGTTTCTAAAAAATCCAATATGTATTCTGCCCATCATACAACTCAGAAATTAATCAAAGAGAGAAAAACTATTTACAATGCAAGTTTTTTGAGTTCAGAATATTTTTCTAAAACAGATATACTTGTTCCCTCGACCCAAGATGATTCATGGGAAATTATCGAAATCAAATCATCTATCAACATCAAACGAGACAATGTAAAGTCTCTTTCTTTCCAACTTCATGTGGCAAAACTTTGTGGGCTTCAAATCAATAATTGTTCTATTCTGAATATAAACCCAGATTATGTTTATGATGGCAATCTTGCTATCAGTCAATTCTTCGTTAAAACATCTCTAACGGATAAGATAAAGTTTGCGCAAGAGGAATTTCATAGGCAGTTAGAATATCTCAAAGGTTTAATCAAAAAAACAGAAGTTCCACAAATGAACCACGAATATTCTTGCTCAAGTCCTAAAAATTGTAATTTAAAAACTTGTTGGAAAGATTTAGAGGATGGTGACATTTTTAATTTGCGGGAAGGTGGAGATTTGGTTTCAAAACTTTACAAGTCTGGTATTCACTATTTAAGAGATATTCCAAACGATACAGAGTTATCTACTTCCCAAAAAATTCAGATTGAAGCAGAACGAAATAAAACTCCTTATCTTCAAGAAGAAAAGTTAAAGAATTTTGTAGATTCGTTACAGTATCCATTGTATTTTTTAGATTTTGAAACGGTTAATCCTGCGTTGCCGCTATATAACAAAACAAAACCTTATCAACATGTTCCTTTTTTATATTCTTTGCATGTTCAGGAAACACCTGATTTGCCCCTTCAACATTATAGTTTTATTGATTCAGGAAAACAGGATCCTCGTTTAAATATATTAGCTGAACTTTCTAAATTGATTTTACCTATAGGAACTATCGTTTGTTACAATGATACTTTTGAGAAAAGATGTCTTCGAGAATCTGTTCAGTTGTTTCCAGAATACTCAGATTGGTATTCATCTATCAATGAAAACTTTAAGGACTTATCTGATCCATTTAAGTATTTTTATTACTATCATCCAAATCAAAATGGAAGTGCATCTTTGAAAGCAGTTTTACCAGCATTAACAGGTCTAGATTATAAAGAACTTGGAATCAATGATGGGAATATGGCGAATTTAGAATTTTTAAGAGCGAAAACTATGAATTTGCCGCAAGAAGAAATTGAAGGAATTTATCAGTTCTTGCTAGATTATTGTAAAATGGATACGTACGCTATGTTCAAAGTTGTAGAAGCTCTTAGAAAGTTAGTCTAAAGAGCTATATTTTCAAATCTTTTAAAAGTATAAAGTGCTTTTAGGATGATAATCACTTCTCTTTTGTTGTCATGAATGAGTTTGTTTGCACTTTCATTCATTCCAAGTTTGCGACTATCTTCTTCATTCAGATCTCTTTTCTTTTTAAGATTTCTAATATTGCTTTTGTAAAAATTGGGAGTTCGACTTTTTAGATTTTTTAAAAGTGTATTGATGAAGTTTTTCTTTTCCGTGTTAATTGCGTTGTCTGTGATTTGGAAACGTTGTCCAATTTTTTGGATATTTGCTGGATCAGTGGAACATTTTTCATTGAATGTTTTAAGTAGAAACTCAACGATTTCTTCTTTTTCTAGCTCATCAAAATTGATCTTTTTGATTTGGTTGCTCATATTGATAATTTCGGTTAGGTTAAAATGGAGAAGGGTTGTCTTTACCGACTCGTCATCCAAGACAGCAAGAAAGTAGTAAAAATCATTATCAGAATTGTATTTCACATTGGGAGCATTCGACATAAATTAACTCAAGATGCAACTATTGCAGTCAGGCTATTAGGTTTTCTAATTTTGTAAAGCTCTTTTTACTTTCCATACAGATTCATTTTCAAAAAAGTAGCAGATAAACCTGAATAGGTTTTTGTGCTTCAAACATAGTTAAATAATCTAAAACAAGAGGCAAACTGGGGTTTTGTCCATAAAAATCTTCCCTTAGTAAAAATAACTTTCCGAAAGTTTGAAAATAGAAATCATATACAATATGAAACTAATCCATTTTCTAAGAACTTACTTCGTAATCTTATTTGTATTAATTTCCGTCTATCCGATCTTGGCGAAATGTTATTCTGATAGTCAATGTCCAGGAGGATCTTGTAACAATGGCATATGCTCAACTGCCGCAGGTGGAAAATGTTACTCTGACAGCCAGTGCGCTGGTGGATCTTGTAACGGCGGTAAGTGTTCAACATCTCCAGACGGCAAATGTTACTCCGACAGTCAATGTCCCGGCGGCTCCTGCAACAGTGGTCAATGCTCAACTGCCGGCGGTAAATGTTATTCCGATAGTCAGTGCGCTGGTGGATCTTGTAATAGCGGCAAATGCTCAACAGCCGCAGATGGCAAATGTTACTCCGACAGTCAATGTCCTGGCGGCTCCTGCAACAGTGGTCAATGTTCCACTGCCGGCGGTAAATGTTATTCCGATAGTCAGTGTGCTGGTGGAAGTTGTAATAATGGAAAGTGCTCTAATTCAAAATAACACATCACAGTTTTAAGAGGAAATTATATTTAATGAAAGTAGCGATAATACATGACTGGTTAACTGGAATGCGAGGGGGAGAATTAGTATTAGACTCACTTCTTAAAATTTATCCAAATGCTGAAATTTTTACATTGATTTACAATAAAGGTACTTTAAACGAAAGAATCGAGAATCGAAAGATCCATACTGCGTTTACGGATAATTTGCCTTTCAAAGCAAGTAAATATCGCTCTTATCTTCCTTTGTTTCCAATGGCAATTGAAACTTTAGATCTGCGTGGATTTGATCTTATCATTTCCTCTTCTCATTGTGTGGCTAAGGGCATTATACCGCCACCAAATGCGATTCATATTTCCTATGTTCATTCTCCTATGCGATATGTTTGGGATCTTTATTATGATTATTTTCCAGCAAAATCAGGACTCAAATTTTTTGTCATTCAGGCTATTTCTAATTATCTCCGGTCTTGGGATGTAACATCCGCTCATCG
>DDBL01000182.1:0-8920 GCA_002333425.1 Leptospiraceae bacterium UBA2033 | reverse complement strand
AACATCGAATTTTTAGGTGGCAAACCGCGCAGTGAGATCGTAGAATACTACAAAAAAGCTCGTGCGTTTATCTTTCCTGGGCTTGAGGATTTTGGAATTACTCCTGTTGAGTCACAAGGATACTGCACGCCGGTTATCGCTTTTGGGGAAGGGGGAGCACTTGAGACAGTTCTAGATGGAAAAACGGGTGTATTTTTTCCCGAGCAGACGGTGGATTCTTTGAATGATGCCATTTCCCGATTTGAAAAATTGTCTTTTAAAACCCAAGACTTCCAAAAAAGCATAAATCGTTTCACTGAAGAAAAATTCATAAATGAAATAAAAAATCAGGTCGATAGACAGATAAGAGAAAACTAAACTCTATAGGACTGTCCTTGATTACCTTACATAGATTAAACAACTCAGAGATTGTGATTAATTGTAACTTAATAGAGAGTATCGAGGCAACTCCAGACTCAGTAATTACATTACAGAATGATAAAAAAATTATCGTGAAAGAAAAAGTAGATGAAATCATAAACAGTATCATCGAATACCAGAGAAAGGTTTTCAAAAATGCAATACATATTTCAGCAAATGAGGAGAAGTAGGTAAAATGGATATAGCAACAGTTGTCGGTATAGGTTCCGGCCTTTTTCTATTAACCTTTGGGACACTTTACGCCGGCTTAGGACCAGGGGATGTGTTAAATATTCCATCCGTTCTCATTACCTTTGGGGGAGCNNCTTGCTCTTGAAGATGATGTGAATGAATTACCAGATGAGTTCTTAAAAAAAGGAATTCAATTGGTTGTGGATGGAACAGATCCTGAACTGGTTCGTAATATCATGGAAACTGAAATAAGCAATATCGCAAGCCGTCATGCGGCAGGTAGAGCGTGGTGGGATACTTACGGTGGTCTTGCTCCTGGTTTCGGGATGCTTGGGACACTTATCGGACTTGTGGCGATGTTAAAAAACCTTGGTAGTGGTGACTCCTCAGCGATTGGGGAAGGGATGGCGGCGGCTTTGATTACAACACTTTACGGATCATTTGCCGCAAACTTACTTGCTATTCCATTCGTCAAAAAATTAGCTAAACGAAGTGAAGATGAACTTTCTATGAAACAAATTATGATTGAAGGAACTCTTTCTATTCAATCAGGGGATAATCCTCGTATTGTGAAAGAAAAACTTTCTAGTTATTTAGCACCTTCAGAAAGAGCTGTGTTAAAAGACGACGGCAAGGACTAAGATTGATTTATGGCTAAAAAACAAAAATGCCCTGACTGCATTCAAAAAGTTGCGGAGTACATGTTAACCTATGGAGACATGGTGACATTACTTCTTTGCTTTTTTATTATGCTGTATACTACTGGAAAAACGAATCAGAGGGAAATGCAAATTATCCTCTCTGTATTCAAATCTTCTACTGGTTTTTTTGACGGTGGGCAGACTTTAGCCAAAGGCTCTTTAGAAGAACTTGGTATGAATATAGAAAGCCTTCCCTCTCAAACAACTGGAAAAGCACTTTCTAAAGCGAGAAACCAAGCAACCCAAGTATTCAAATCCGAAATCGAAAAAGGTCGTGTGAGAATTTCAGAGGACGAAAGAGGACTTGTTATTTCTCTGATTGGAGCAGATTATTTTAATCCTGCGTCTGCGATTTTACTTCCGCCTGTAAAAGATGTTTTGAAAAAAGCATCAGGGTTAATAAAAGACTTGGATCGTTTTGTGAAAGTAGAAGGACATAGTGACGAGGATGCAGTTCTTCCTGGAACTAACGTTGGACGCGAAGAAAGAACTTACATCAATAACTGGGACTTAGCGGGGGCAAGAGCGATTAACTCCACTGTATACATGATAAATGTTGGGAAACTTCCACAAGGATTATTCCAAGCGGTTAGTTATGGTTCGGCTCGTCCCTTTGCAGTGGAAGACCAAGGAAGTCCAGAAGCCAAAGCTTACAATCGTCGAATAGACATCGTAATATTATCTGAAAAATCAGTAAAACGTAAATTGTCCGAAAGTAATTACGGATTGCCAGATACAAAATTACCGAATACGGAAACAACCGTAGAAGGTGAAGATTAAAAATAGAATTATGCAAGGAGAACTACTATGGGTGATGCAGCAGCAGAATTAGAAGACGAAGACGGTAAACCGGCGGCGGAGCCGAAAGCATCGTCGCCAATTATAAAATGGTTAATATGGATAGCGGCGGGGATACTTGGTATTATCCTTGTAGCGGTTATATCTACGTTTGTCGCTCAGAAGACAGCTACAAGTGTGTATAAACAACAAAAGAATATTGCACTCGTAAAAGCACCGCCACCACTCGAAACTTTTAATTTTGTAGATGAGTTTCGTATTAATACTGCTGATATAGGCGAAGCGCATTTTATCAAGTTGAAGTTGACATTTGGTTTTGACGCCGGACAACAGTCATTAGGCTCTGAGCTTGCAACTCGTCTTCCACAAATGCAAAATATAATCAACTTGATTATCTCGCGTAAAACGAAAGAAGATTTAAAAACGTTAAACGATCAACTTGATTTACGGGAAGAAATTAAAGCACATATCAATCATATTTTAACTAACGGTAAAATCAAAGAAGTTTACTTTAGAGAATTTATTGTGAATTAAATTTTGCCAAGTCACAGAGAGATTATATACAGAAGTTAATTTGATTTTCGGTGTCATGATAGCTCTAGCGAGCATGTCGAATCCATACTTAATAGAAATAGTATCTTTCGACAGGCTCAGTGTAAACTAAGCTCAGGATGACAATTTGCTAAAACCAATCTAACTCAAGTATATCAATTTCTCAAATTTGGTTAATTATAACATGAGAGCTTCTTTTACTTTTTTTACTGATTCATCGGATTGAAATTCTAATTTTCCAAAACCTCTTTTGGCTCCAAGTTTGACTGCTTCGTCTTGCGATTCAGGATAATTAGAGATGAGCATAATCGGGATATTCCTCAGATTTGTATCACTCTGCATTTGCTCTATTAGAATTGTGCCATCAGTGTAATCTACATCTAACTTTCTATTTACTAAAACTAGATCCACAGATTCTTTTTGTAATGAAGTGATAGCTTCTTGTGTAGAATCAATTCTAATGATTTTACAATCAAAATGTTTTGTTAAAAAATTAGACAATGCACTGTGATCTGGATTACATTGTCCTACACTCATAATTATTTTCATAAGTTTAGTTCTATATAAAATGAATACTCTTAGTCAATCAAAAAAGTTAAACTTTATTCCAAACTATAAAACTTATCGAAGACAGGTTTTTCGGATAATACCTGAATTCCATTTTTTTCCGGTATATAAGTTATTGGAATTCGATTTACTTCTTTTAAAAGTTTTGAATCTTTAAACAATCCAAACCCATCGAAAACTAAATTGTAATTTCTAAACACCAAAGGAACCGAAAACAAGTCGAACGGAGGTTCTTCCGAGAGAATTTCTAGAAAAATGGAATCATACGTGTCATTTGAGATTCTTGTAAAAAGTAAACTTTTGATAATATAAAGAGCATCTGGTTGCATTTCAGAAGAACTTGCTGTCCATTTTTTCTTTTGTGAGTCATATAGAATTGGACCAATATTTAAAAGGGTAAAAACTTTTTTAAATAGAAGATTTTTTTGTTTTTGATCCAATACTGCCAAAATTTCTTCGTTTCCATTTCTAATAATATAAACAAATTCATTTTCTGGCGTTAAATCAAGATTTACCTCTTTTTTAAATATCACCTTAGGATTTCGTTTTCCACCATCAGCAAAAACTAGATCAAACAAAGATTGTGGATTATCACCATTAAACGCTTTACAGTGAGTAAANNTGTGTATGTTATTTTTTTATCTGTGTTCATCCGTGTCCATCTGTGGTAATCTTTTAATCTTTCTTTTCATTTAGCGGGTTTTTCAATTCAATATTAAACTCAAAGTTTTTAAATATCTTTAGACAGTAATAGGGATAATCCGTAAATGGACATTTTTGTTGGATGATCGTTAGACTACACGCTTGGATATCTCTTTGTGCTGGTTTAGCGGAGCCAGATGCAATGAAGAGAGGATAATTTGGATAATTCCCACATTCATTTGCTTTAAATCCGATTGCATAACCTAANNATTGAAGGTAAACTGAATTGGCATGAAGTATACATCTTTTTGACCTTTGTCATAGTTTGGATCTGCTTTGTATCTAGACATCATAGCGAGTCCAATGATAAAGTTATTCCAAAAATGTACTGCTATGCTAGGGCGAATATCGTATCCATTTCGATAGTGAATCCAGCCAAAATAAACTCCGGCAAGAAATCGGGCAGCTCGTCCCTCCCTTGCATCTTCATTTCCTTCATGGGCTAACATGAATAAAACGGAGGAGGTTCCGATACCGGTTACTGGTCCGTAACTCGTACTAATGGAATGATTTAAGTATCCTCTAAAAAAAGCCTCTTCTCCAATTGCAGGTGACATTCCGTCGATAAAGGATTTTACATAAAGAGAACCATCCCGCTTAACGCTCGTAGGAAGTAAAATTGGATCTCCACCTCTAGCACCTGAACCAATGAACAAAGTTAAAAGAGCAATCGGAATCGCAACTTCTGGTTTTTGTAAAATTTTGTAGTTAAATGGTGCGTAGGCTAATTCGTTTAACGTTTCTGATTTTCTCTCTTCGCCTGTTCCACCTGCATCTCGATAGCTAGAATAAACAGAATACATCATGGTAGAAAGAATCGGATTATTTAACATATCTGCATTAACTGTATTACGACTTGTGCGAGAATAATTCCCATATTTAAGCAAAGTATTTTCTTCTGCTAATTGTTTTTCTTTTAAAAGCCTAACATCTCTATCAAAATTTGTTTCTGAAAATAGAGGAAATCCTAAACTCTGGTAAGAGTCATTTGTTTTTACGGCAGCTTTAAAAGGCAAATCGTTGTATACCCAACCATTTTTTTGAAATTCATATCCTACAATCGCATCGTTTAAGTCAAATTTGACTTCCCTGTCTGTGAACCTTATATAATCAGGTTGTCTTCTAAAATTTCTTTCCATATTGTAGAGACCAAGAAAAGTTAAACCTTGACCGGCTGCTGTATAATGATTACCTATGTAGGCTTGACCAACACCCGGGACAATTCCAAGTAGAGCTGCGATATGCGGATTCTTAGAACTAACCTCTTTTGGTTTAGTTTCAGGAACAGGCTCTACATAATTTTCCAAACTCTCTTGTGATAGGATTGAAAATGTTGTGAATAAAAAAAATACAATAGAAAATTTCATTGCAAAACTTAATCCCACTTATAAATCTTTAAACCAATTCCAAAAAACACAGCTCCAATACTTGCTAAAATCAAAGAAGAACCAAGCGTCGAATACAGATTAGCCCCTTCTATAAAAGTAGACCTGATCGAATCTGCAAGTAGAGTAAGCGGGAAGTATTGGATGATAGAAGTTGCCCAGTTTGGAAAATTATGATAGGAGAAAAATATCCCAGAAAGTAACATCATAGGAAAAGAAATAGCATTGATAACTCCGTTTGCGATTTGGGAATTACTTGCTCTTGCTGAGGCAAAGATTGCTATTCCGCTAAAAGCAAAATTCCCACAGACAAATAGAACGAATAGACTAAGTAAACTTCCTTGCACTTCTACATTGAATACAAAATAAGCAAATAAGATGAGTAAAACATATTCAATTCCACTTAATACCGAACGAGAGAGAAAGTGTGAAAACAAAAATACAGATTTTCTAAGTGGTGTAGAAATTAATCTTCGTAAGAGTTTTTTACTTCGCATGTCCATGAGACTCCACGCTGTTCCCCAGAGGCAAGAGTTCATTATCCCCAATGCAAGAAGCCCAGGAATTAAAAAATCAATATACCTATCTCCTTTACTTGAAAGTTGAATAACTTGATTTGTTGGATTTTTTACACCTATTAACAAACGATCTAAGAGTAGGTAAGTCAAATAACTTTCCGAATTATTAGAATCAAAGTAGTATCTGTAACCTTTGTAGGGAATTTTTTTCACTTGGCTATATTTTTCCATATAGAGTGAAATTTTCCCTCTTTTCATGGCAAGTTTTGCTTCTTCTAAACTCATTGGAATAAAGGTAAACTTCGAAGAACTGTCATTATCCGAAACTTTATCTTTAAGAGCCGTCAGAATCGTTGTATCCGAGTTTGAAATTACAACACCCACATTTCGATTGACTTCTTGTTTTTTAGTAAATGCAAATCCGAGAATGGTTGCAATGATAAGTGGAAATCCTAAAGCCCAAAAAAGAATTCCGGGGTTGCGGTAAAATTCTTTAAACTGAGCGGTTACTAACTGGTAAACGGTATTAAGCATCGAGCCTCCTTCCTGTCATAGAAAGGAATAAATCGTCTAACGTCATTTGTCTACATTCAAACTTTTCCAAATGAAATTTTTCCTTTTTGATTTTGTCTAAAAATATTGGCATCGCTTTTACAATGTCTTGGACAATCAATTGTCCTTTTTTGGTCTCTGAATCCCACTTGAATTCTTTTAAGCCGGCAAATTTTTTGAAACTTAGATCTTTAGAATTTCCACTGAGGCTAAACTCGATTATCTCTCCAAGTTGGTATTCACTGAGTAGGCTATCAAGGCTACCCTGTGCGATAAACTTCCCTTGGTTCATGATTAGAATTCTATCACACAAGTATTCCGCTTCTTCCATATAATGTGTGGTTAATATGAGAGTAGTCGAACGGCTCTTGAGTGCTTGGAGGATATTCCATATTTCCCTCCGAGCTGTTGGATCAAGTCCAGTTGTAGGCTCGTCTAGTATTAGAATCTCTGGGTCGTGAATCAGTGCAATACTNNCACCTAGTCCTGTGATGTCTAGAATTTCGGAAGCTTTATCACGTTTTGTATAAAAGCTAGAAAAAAGTTTGATTGTTTCATCTACTGTAAGTTTGGGAATGAAGTGAGTTTCTTGTAGAGAAAAACCAAGTTTGTTTTTTAATTCTTGTTCGTTGTCTTTCCATGTTTTACCAAGGATAAAAATTTCACCAGAATCAGGTTTTTGAATTCCTTCAATCATTTCGACTAACGTTGTTTTGCCCGCACCATTTGGTCCGAGCAAGGCAACGTATTCACCCCGTTTAATCTGTATACTTAGATCATTGACGGCTGTTAGGTCTTTAAAAATTTTTGTTACATTTCGTAATTCTATTGCAATCATGATTCTTTCTTTGTGGCTACTGGGGATTGGTCGCTAAAAATTTCTCTACCTGGTTTGTCGAGCCAAGCTGCGATAATCTTTTGTGCATTTTCTGGAACTGGCGCTTGTTCGTCCATCCAGTCTTGGATTACTTCAATAGATTGGCTTAAATATTTTGCTGCCTCTGCTGGTGTTTTATGTTGTGTTTCCATAATTTTTCGTAAGTGAACTGCCCATCTTGCATTTTCGCCAATGCCTGTTTGGAAAAATGATTTTCCTGTATTGTGAATTTTTTCGTATGCTTGCTCTGACAATACTCCTGAAATGATTGCGAGAAATGAAATGAAAAATGGATTTAGAGTTTCAGACATTTTACCGGACTCTGGATTGCCCCCATCAGAAATTACAAGTTGTCCTGACTTCGCGAGAACAAAGATAGCAATAGCAGTCACCATTCCAAGAAAAGGGCGAAATATATACCAGTTGATGGAATGTTTTTCTCCTTCTCTGAAAAGCTCTCTAGTCAAAAAAATCACACTTCCCAAAGAGCCCATTGACAATGTGAGGATAAGAGTGAGTAACTGCGCAGGCATAGTAGCTAGAATATCAAACCTAAGTCTAGTTAGATAACGAAGTTCTACAAGAAAATCTCTTAATTCATCATTGTCCATTTTAGCTTCTTCTGATTCGGCTACTTCCAATTCTTCTACAGCTAGTAATAAACCTTTTAATAGTTCAGATATTTCCTTTTCGGATTGTGCTAAATTCTTTTGGTTTGTTTCTAGGCTTGTGATTAATTTGTCTAAGTTTTTTAAATTCTCTTCGTGTTTGTCGGCTAATATCTGTAATACTTTGTCAGGGCTATTGATTGGACTTGGAGGTGGAGGAATGGTTGTGGGAGTATTGGTATTAACCGGTGGAGCATTTCCATCTTTTGGTTCCTTGGCTGGAATTTGGCTGAGAAGATTGGCATACTGCATTTTGACATCTGCAAATTCTAACTTTAGAGTTTTGGCTAGCTCTGTAAAATTTGCTACATACGTTGTGCGCTCTGCTTTATACACAGTTACTTTTCTGTCAGATTGTTCCAGTTTTTTTAGAACTTCGTAAATACGAGTTTTAATTTCTTTGATCTTAATTTGATTTTTTTCGTATTGATTGGCTAAACGAAGTAGAGCTGGAACGGAATAGTTTTTTTTAGTTTGTTTGTCTACAACGTTCGTTAGCCGCTGTTGGAATTGGTGAGAGCTTAGAGTTCCAAGCACAAGCCAAGTAGTGATTACATACCAAAGCAAAAGCCAGACAATGATTGTAATAAATTGGAGACTAGCAAAACCTTTTTTAAACAAGGATAACATTACATTCCAGAATTTTTCCATAATTAACTCCTAAGTTTATTTTTTGAATCGCCCATACAATCCGAAAAACAAGGTTCACTATCCATGAGTATTCTTTCAAAACAAGTATAAAAAAGGACTTGATATAAAAGAGAAGGGTTTTTACAGTGGACAAAATAGTTAAACATCGAACTATTAAAGGAGACTTATTTTATGAAAAAATTTTTAATACTCGCACTTGCATTGGGACTAACCTATTGCGAAAAAGCACCAAACGCCCCTAAAGCTGACACAACAAACCCTACTGAAGCTGTGAAAGTAGATGGAACATCTGTTGGTTTAGATCTTTCTAAATCTAGCGTAAAATGGATTGGAACTAAACTCAAAGGAAAACACAATG
>DDBL01000161.1 GCA_002333425.1 Leptospiraceae bacterium UBA2033 | reverse complement strand
ATAATTCTATCTCCTTCTATCCCACAAAGTTAAAAGCCTAAAGCAAAATCGGATTGCGTCTCTTTCATAATAAGATGTTATGAACTAAACGGGGTAAAATTTTGTCCAATCAATCATCCCATTCTATTTTTTAACTCTGCTAGCCTTGGATTTTCCTGATCGAGTAAAGTAGCGAGATCAAACATTTTCCCCGCACGACCGGGGATTGGTAATTCTAAGTATATTTCTGCTAAGAAGATAAGATTGTTCACATTCTTAGGCTCTCTCAGTTTTAAACGCTCTGCATAGTCTGCGGCTACTTCTAAGTTACCGATCATTTTATGACTTTTAGCCGTTGCAAATAAAAAGGCTGATTCTTCTGGATATAAATCAATAAAGTAAGCATAAATTTGAGATGCTTGTTTGTAATTCCCTAGTCTGTAAGCAATATTTGCCTTTAGCCGCAAGTAAGACTTTGTATCGTTTGGTTCAATTTGCAAAATAATTTCACTTGCCTGACGAAAATCTTCCTTGTTGTAAAGCTCTAGAGCCAGCTTAAGCTTTGAATTATCTTCCTCGAATTCTTGCGGTTTATTGTCATTATACTCTATTCTTAGAAGACTAAAATCATCTGTCAACTCTCCTTTCTTTTCCGTGAGAGTGAATATTTTTTCTAAGTCTCCATTTGCTTCTTCTACGGTAGAAAGAAAAAGACTTTCATCTTCGTTTATGATGCGTCCTCCTTTATCATCGATGCCAATACGAATATCATCCTTACCATCAGAGCCCATAAAAACAACATCTTCATTTTCCATTTTGAATGTATTGATCCGAAATTCACCTGAATACTCGGCAGCCATCATTCCAATTTTGTGAAGGTTTAATTCTTTTTCGATGAAAGATGCTTTTCCATCGCGGTAAAGAACGCAAAATGGGTGTTCTGCGTTGATGTAATAAATAAATCCACGCTCGTTATCCACTAACCCCATCACAACTGAAACCATCATGGAACCATCAAAGGTTTCAAATATACTTTGCAATTCTTGAAAAGCAAGTTTAAGCCATCGTTCTGGAAAGACAGATTCTTCTTTGGAGAAAATTTTTGATCTGGAAAGAATAGACTTGAATACCACACCAAGGGCAAGAGCTCCCCCTGCTCCTTGAATGGATTTTCCCATTGCATCCCCATTCACAAAAGCAGTGTATTTTCTACCTTTTAAGTGAATGATTTCAGAGATACAAATATCTCCTCCAATTTCGTGCATTCTATTTTTGAATTCAAATTTCTTCTTTTGTTGAGTGAGAATTTTAACTTTAATATTTCCATCACCTGAAACGTTAGATGCCAGAGGTTGTATGATTAACGTAGTAAGAAAATAATCTCCATCCTGGTGTTCTTTTAAAAGTTTTACTTCTTTCAGTGTTTCATTTAATGCCTTTGTTCTTTCGTCTACTTTACTCTCCAAATTTTTGTTTAGATCTTCAATTTCGTTGTGAACTGAAATAAAGCGATTTGCGAGAACCCCTGCAAATCCAAGTATATAAATAAAAAAAGCATACTTAGAAAAAGAAAGCCCTGAATTTAAAATAAGAGAATCCATAATATCAAAAATAGCTGCGAGCATAAATATGGCAAGACCGGTTAATAATCGTTTTGCGTTGTGAACATTTTCTTTGATTGCATGATAAAATATTCTTCCCATGAGTGGAAGTCCCACAAATAAAAACGATAGTTGCCATAGCCTGAGTATATATTCTGCTTGATACATTTCCGGGCAAAGGAAAGTTAATCCACAAATAGTATAGGAGAAATAACTATACCAATTAGTCCACTTTCTAGCCTTATGAAAGAATAAAACATCTAGAGACTGAATTAAAAATGAAAGCATGGGATAAAGAACAGCAAGCTCAACTCTCTGGATAATCGCTGTATCCCAGGGATGTTCAAAGATGGCAGAGGTTCTTGTATAAATATATACACCTATAATAAAAGAAAAAGCACCATAATAAAAATTATAAAGCTCTACTCTTCTGCGATAAAATAAAAACAAATGATAAAGTCCTACGGTAAGATAGACTGTGAGAAGTGCAAGCGTTACTCTATCCTGTTCATCGTAGCGAATTTCGTCATAGATTCCGAAGTCGTAATATTTAGTCAGGTAAAAACCGGTGTGATCAAACTTGGGATGACCTGAAAGTTTGATTAGTAGCTGATTGTGATTAGCCTTTAAAAACTCTTTTGAAACCTGGTAGACAACTCCACGGACTGTCCGATGATAAGAAACTTTTCCGTCTTTTATTTCGCCTTCTTTTGCAATCAAATGTCCATTTATGTAGACTTCAAAAACTTCTCCTATTTCACCAAAACGAATTCCAGT
Organism: Leptospiraceae bacterium UBA2033; assembly: GCA_002333425.1. Taxonomy (GTDB): domain Bacteria; phylum Spirochaetota; class Leptospiria; order Leptospirales; family Leptospiraceae; genus UBA2033. The sequence continues at coordinate 24,007 of DDBL01000161.1, read as the reverse complement.
CTGTTTGGGATAATTCAGAATATCCTCTGAAATATCAAAATAGGTTAATAGAGTATACGTTGCGAGATTTCCTTCTTTCTGGAAATACTTATTCATCCAAATTGGGAAGGAATCTATCTTTTTCCAATTTTCCCCTGGCTCTTCTAATTGAAGAAAAGATGGTTCATAGGAATCTAAGATATACCAGACCTGGGAGTTACAGTTCTTTTTTTCAGGACAGGATTTTGCCAAATCGATTCTATCTAAAGAATATATAGAGAAGGGAATAAAAAGAAATATAATTTTTAAAAAGTTTTTTAGTTTTATTTTCATAGTTATGTTAAAGTTTACAAAAATACAGTATTATTCCAAAATTACAATACCAATTCTAAAATTACAATACCAATTCTAAAATTAAACTAGGAAATTTTTTAACAGTAGAGAAATCTCTAATTCCTATTCACCTAACTAGTGCTACTTTGTCATTTTAGAGGGCTAATAAAATTCCATCAAGATGTTTTAGAAAAATACAAGAATCCAAAGTAGCGAGTTCAATAACTCTTTTTTTTAAATATACCCTACATACAGTTTGAACATCTCCAAAGGTCAGTCGTTTTTTTTTACGAACTCCTTGATCGCTTTTCCATGTTGCAGCCATTGCATCATACTGTAGGTGACGATACACAATGTCCAGTGACGGAGAATTCTATCCATACTTCTTACTTGATATTCGTCTGCACCTAGAAAGTCTTTTACTTCTCGATAAAAAACTTCTATCCAATTCCGCCGATGATAATAGCGGATAACAGTGTCATCCCGCAACTCGGTTGCATTGGAAACAAAATAACTTACCTCTGCATTTGCCCAATCACCAATTCTATCTGTTTCAATTATCACTCTTCTTTTTCCACTTAATCCTTTTACTTTCAAGTCCATCCGAACGAAATAAATTTTCTTATTCGAACCATCTGACAATTTAATATCAAGGGGTCGAAATGCGTCAGGCTCTATGAGTGTAACTAACTCACTTATCTTGTGCTCACTGCTTTTTAAATCATTTGGAAATTTGTAAAATATATTTCGATTACTCTTAATGGATACGATGTATTTTAATCCTTTAGCCTCTAAATAGTCAGTAAAATTAGGACTGGAACCATACCATGCATCTGCAACAACAAACTCAAATTCGATACCTCGCCTAATAGCTTCTTCAATCAGGGAAAAATTTTACCCCGTTTAGNNTTTTGCTTTAAGCTTTTAACTTGTAGGATAGAAAGGAAAAAGAATTATGGGAGAAGTTGAATGCAAATTAGGCGATAGCCGCTAGAAAGATAAAATGAAACAAACAAAAATCACACTTTCTCAATTGGAAAATTTTCTACTAGCTGCCTGTGATATTTTACGCGGGAAAATGGATGCTTCTGAATTTAAAGAATTCATTTTTGGAATTTTATTTTTAAAGAGACTCTCAGATGAGTTTGATGTTGCAACGGAGAAAATTAAAGCTAGGCATAAAGCTTTACCACCTGAAAAGTTAAAGGAACTTTTAGAAGATCCAACTTGCTATAAGCCTTATACTAATTTTTTTATCCCTCCGCGTGCCAGGTGGAATTCTAGTTGGATAGATGAAAATGGAAAGGAGAACCCACCACTCAAAGATGAAAAAAATAATGTAGGTTCTGCTCTTAGTAAAGCGCTAATCGCTATTGAAGATGCTAACCCTGAGTTACTAAGTAGTGTCCTAAAGGGAATTAATTTTACAGTAAAAAAAGGTCAGTCATCAATTCCAGACCAACGGTGGATTGATTTGATCAATCATTTTAATGGAAAGCTTCCTGCCTTAATCAACGAAAACTTTGAATTTCCTGATTTGCTTGGTGCTGCTTATGAATACTTAATTAAATTCTTTGCTGACACGGCTGGTAAGAAGGGCGGGTTTTTACTCACAAAGTAGAAATAGATAAATATAGTAAACTAGTTGATCTCAAAATGATTGCGGATAATGACTATAATCTGAATATTCGAAGGTATGTGGATAATACACCTGATCCGGAAGCAGAAGATGTGCAAGCGCATCTAATAGGTGGAATTCCAAACCAAGAAATTGAAGAATTAAAAATTCAATTTGCAAAATTCGGATTAAAAACAAAATCTATCTTTTCAGATTTGAGAGAAAATTATCTCCAATTTAATTCTGAATTTTCTGACAAATCTAAAATCAAATCTAGCTTAGAAGAAAACTCTTCTGTTCAAAAAACTTTAACGGAAATGCTAACCGCCTTAGACAATTGGTGGACAAATATAAAATACGATCTAAAAACAATAGCGACAACAGGATGGGTTCCAAGTCTCGTTCCAAGGGAATATTTCATTGATACGTATTTTGCAAAAGAAAAAGAAGAATTGGAAAAACTGGAAACTTCTATTCAAGAAAAAGAAGCATCCTTACAAGAGGCAATCGAAGTAGTCGAATACGAATCTGAGGACTCAGAGGACGAGGAAAAAGAAATCACAGCTAAACTGATTAAAGAATACTTAATCGAAGAGCTAAAGGCTAATCTTACAAAAAAAGAATTAGAAAAACTACAAGAAAATCTCAAAGCTATTACAGATATTGAAAACTGCTACTGAGTCCAAAGACGCAAAGGAAAAAGCAAAGCTACAAAAGTCCATCTCTTCTCTCGAAGCGGATAATGGCAAAATTCAAAAGAAATTAAATGGATTAGATGAATTTCTAAAAAGCATAGGTGGCATTATCACCTCTGGTGAATGTAAATTTCTCATCTTACAAAAACACAACGAGCTTATCCAACAAGAACTTTTAAAATATCTAAACTCAGAAAAAAGAAAACTTATCGCAAGCATTGAAAAACTTTGGGACAAATACGCCTTACCCGCACAGACTCTCGAAACGAATCGACAGAACAGCTTGAAACGGTTAAATTCCTATTTAAAGGAGTTGAAGTATTTATGAAAAAAGAGCTTGCCTTTAGATATTTCTACCTTATGATTAGGAAAAAGGATAAAAATTATGCCAGCTAAATTAAATGTAGGTGTTAACGAAATAGTCGAACTAATATTACAATTGCCGTTTAGTGAAAAGCAATTTCTATTTATGGAATTAAGAAAACATTCTGAGTTTCAAAAATTAGCTAATGAATTTTTAGAAATTGGAAAAAATTTATCTATCAGCTTTGATGAAATAACAATGGAAGTTGAAAACTATCGGCAGGAAAATTTTGCTTGAAAGTAGTTATTGATTCAAATTTATTAATTAGCTCCTTACTCGGCAAATTAACCTCTGGAATTATAAATGATATTATTCTTCAAAAATATGAGTTAATTACATCTAATCAACAAATTGATGAAGTCATAGGAGTCTTAAAAAGAGCAAAGTTTAGAGATAAAATTCCTATGACGAAAATTCTAGAGCTAGAAAATGCACTTAAGAATATTGGAACGATTGTTGAACTATACGGAAACATTTTCGATTGCAGAGATCCTAAAGATAATTTCATTTTGGAAATGGGTGTTAATGGAAAAGCTAATTATATCGTGACTGGCGATGACGATTTGCTAATATTAAATCCCTATAAAAAAATCCCAATACTTAAATATTCTGAGTTTATCGAATTATGAAAGTGGATAATAAGAGTTTACCACAGCGCACGGATAGGATTTATTCAAATTGTTACTAAAAGAAATATTAACATACAAAAAAGGAAAGTCTCCTCAGAAAGAGTTTACTTCTGGTAAATTAGTGTTATACCTTACGCCTGAGTATTTACGCGGAAAATCTGAGCCAAATATGATAAATGATTTTCCAAATAAAGTAGAAGTGGCAGATGGGGATTTGCTCCTTTTATGGGACGGGTCAAATGCTGGTGAATTCTTTATTGGTAAAAAAGGAATTCTTTCCTCGACTATGGTTAAATTAAATTATAGTTTCAAAAAGTATAATAAAGAATTTTTATTCTATCAACTAAAGAGCTTTGAAAATTATTTAAAGGCTCAAACGAATGGTTCTGGAATTCCGCATGTCGATAAAGAAATATTACTCGGTTTAAATGTAGATCAATTTACTAAATCAGAGCAAGCCCGAATAGCCGCAATTCTTAGCACTGCCGATGAAGCGATTGCAAATACAGAAGCGTTGATTGCTAAATACCAATCGATCAAGACAGGACTTATGCAAGACTTGTTGACTTGTGGAATTGACGAGAAGGGGAATATACTTAGTAAACGCACCCACAAGTTCGTAAAGAAAAACGGAATCGAAGTTCCAGTGGAATGGGATGTGGTGAGGTTGAAGGATTGTGTTAAAAAAGGAACGGTTATTACTTATGGAATTGTACAAACAGGAGAACATCAAAAAGAAGGAATTTCAGTTTTAAGAACAGTTGATTTAAAAGATGACCATATCGACTATTCAAAGTTACTTAAAACCACTTCTGAAATTTCCAATGTCTACAAAAGAACGATACTACAAGAAGGAGATTTAGTATGCAATGTTCGAGCATCTGTTGGAGATTTTAATATTATTCCCAAAGTATTAGAAGGAGTGAATACGACTAGAGGTGTTGCAAGAATTTCTCCTAAAAAGGAAATAAGTAATTATTTTTTACTTTGGTTTTTAAAATCTGAAAAAAATAAACGGCAAATAGAATTATTAGTAAAAGGTACAACATTTATTGATATTAACATCGCCGATTTAAGGGAAATATTTGTTTGCTTACCAAAATCTACTTTTGAGCAAGAAAAGATAGCTGATATTTTAAACAATACTCTACAAATAATTCAAAATCAAAAAGCCAATCTCGCCAAGCTCCAATCAATCAAGACAGGACTCATGTAGGATTTGTTGAGTGGAAAAAAATAAAACATCGGTGTGGTTCGNNGCGTGTCGAACCATTCATCGGTGGCAATCTTTGAAAAATCCGAGGTTAAAAAAGAGTTGCCTTTGGAAGTAAAAGATTTTATTATTTAAGAGAAGGAAAGGAGTGAATGCTATGGAACAAATGCCGTTGTGGTATCTCGCCTGTGGAATCTTAATCATTGCTTGCGGTGTCACTGTTATGATGATTGGTGTATCTAGAATTATCGCAAGTCGAGTAGCCAAAGAGTTAAAAAATGGATCACGATGACAAGTCTGGTATATTGCTTGTATTTCTTGCAACTTTAATGATTGGCTTAGGATTTGGGTTACTTTATACTTATAAAGAATACAAAGAATATATTGAGGTCATTATGATTGTTAGCGGGATTTCTAGTTTTTTATTTACTACTTACTTAGCTCTTCGAAATGGAAAATAACTTGCCTTTGGATATTTCCAAACTAGGATATGAATTATGAACAGCATTGAAACGGCGATTGCACAGTCAGAAGTTCGAGATTCAATTATAAAAACCTGTCAGTCTGTTTTTGCAGAAAATAAACTAATCGAAAAAGTATTTTTATTTGGTTCTTTTTCACGAAAAGAAGAAACAGCAACTAGTGATCTGGATTTGCTTGTTGATATGAAAGAAACAATCAGCTTAATGAAGTTTATTAAATTGAAGCAAGAGTTAGAGGATAAAGTCAACAGAAAAGTGGATCTTCAAACTAGAGAATCAATATCGCCTTATATTTTACCGCTTATTACAAAAGATCTTGTACTTATCTATGAACGAAAAAGATAAAATCAGAATCAGGCATATTCTAGATGCAATTGCGGAAATTGAGGATTATACGCAAGGCTTTACGGAAGAAAAATTTATCCAACATCGACTTGTCCATAATGCTACGGTTCGCCAATTTGAAATTATCGGAGAGGCAGCAAATGCAATCTCGTCTGAGTGCATGAACGCATATCCAGAAATCCCATGGCGGATTCTTGTTGATTTTAGAAATGTCCTCATTCACCAATACTTTGGTGTAAACTTCAAACAAGTATTTAAAGTTATACAAGAAGAACTTCCTGAATTAAAAATCAATTTACTTCAAATAAAAATCTAAAATGCAAAGCTTAAACCACCTCCACCTAGACGAAAAAAATCATGTAGAAGAGCCTTTCTTAAAACAATTAGAGGCAATGCCAAATTTGCCATGGAAAGTTTTACGCTTAGAAAATGGAAGCGGACAAATGCCATTAGACTCAGGACGAGAAAACTTTGATCAGGTCGTTCTAAAAAACGAATTGAAGTCTGCCTTAAAAAGAATCAATCCCTGGATGCATGAAGCGCAAGTTACAGAAGCGTTAACTGATATAGAAAGATTTGATACAGACAATCTTTCTAAAAATAACAATCATGTTTTAGATATTCTCACCAAAGGAACAAAAGTTGCCGTAGAAGGAAAGCCAAACGAAAATGTATTTTATGTAGATTTTAAGAATCCGGAGAAGAATAGTTTTATTGCCATATCGCAATTTAAAATAAGAATCAAAGGAACGGATAAGCATATTTATCCGGACATCATTTGTTTCCTGAATGGAATCCCTGTAGTCATAATCGAATGCAAAAGTCCAAAAGCAAAAGAACCAATTCCCGACGCCATTGATCAGTTGATGCGCTACTGCGAACAAAGAAACTATGTAAAGGAAGGCTCTAAGCTTTTAGCTTATTACAATCAGTTTATCATTGCGACTTGTAGAAGCAAAGCTAAGTTTGGAACTGTGACTACTTCTATCGAAAAACATTTCTATCGTTGGACAGACCCATATCCTGAAACATTGGAAGATTTGGCTAATTACTGTAATCCACAGAAAACTTACTTTGTGAATGCAGATGGTAAAGATGATGAAGATATTCCGCTAGAGATACGCACATCACCGAACGACCAACAGCGACTAATTCATGGTATGCTCAAACCTAAAAACTTGCTTAATATCATTCAGTCTTTTTCTGTTTGGTCAACTACTGACGATGGACATTTGATCAAAGTAGTCGGGAGATACCAACAATTCCGCGCTGTGAAAAAAACGATTGAGCGTTTATTTAATGGAAAAAATAAAATGGAAAAAGGAGGAATCATCTGGCATACACAGGGGTCAGGAAAATCTCTCACAATGGTATTTTTGATTAGAGAAATGTATTTACATACACTACTACAATCTTACAAAGTAATTTTACTTACTGATAGAACACAATTAGACGATCAAATCAAGGCGACTGCACAATCAATCGGTTACACAATTAACGACCCCAAAAATATTTCTGAATTAAAGGCAGTTCTAAAAAATAACAATACTGAAATTGTTTCTGCCATGATTCATAAATTTCAAGAGAGAGATTTTACTGCTTCCTTTCCTGAACTCAATACTAGTGATAAGATATTAATTTTAACTGATGAGGCTCATCGAACTCAATATTCTAAACTTGGTTCTAATTTAGATAGAGCTTTACCCAATGCAATTCGAATTGCATTTACAGGAACTCCAATTACTCGAACAGAGAATACATTCGGAGATTATATTGACAAGTATACAATGCGTCAGGCGATAAAAGATGGAGTTACATTAGAAATTGTCTATGAAGGTAGAACGCATACTGCGAGTATTGACGATAAAGAAAATGCTGATAAGAAATTTCAAGATGTGTTCAAAGATTATAAACCAAATGAACAAATCGAAGCATTAATTTATGGGGCTAAGAGGGCGTATCTGGAATCAATAGAGACTATCAAAGAAAAAGCCAAAGACATGTTGAAACATTATGTAACGCAAGTATTGCCTAATGGTTATAAGGCGCAAGTGGTTTGTATTTCTAAAGATGCAGCACATAGATATAAATTGGCTTTTGACGAAGCTATTCAGAAATTGCTTACGGATTTAAAAGCGGATATTCCGCATAATCTCCAAATTGAAAAGTTAGAAAAATTAGAAACAGCAGTTGTTATTTCTGAAGTAGATCATAATGACAAACCGTATTTAAAAGAATATGATGAAAAATACAGAAAAGCAGCTATTGCTGGATTTAAATTAAAATTTGGTAAAACAGAGAAAGGCATTTCAAATCAATCTAAAATAAATGGAAACATCGGAATTTTAATTGTAGTCGATATGCTTCTAACTGGATTTGATGCACCAATTGAGCAAGTAATGTATTTGGACAAAGTCATCGTTAATCACAATCTATTACAAGCAATAGCGCGCGTAAATCGAGTTTACGATGAGAATAAGCAAGTAGGTTTTGTAATAGACTATGTTGGCATGGGGAATCATTTAGAAAATGCTTTACATGCTTATTTAAAAAAAGAATTGGAAGAGATAACTGGATGTCTTTTAGATACTACAGCACTTCTTGCAGAGTTACAAAATTCACATAAAGCATTAATAGATTATTTCACAAATAAAGGATTGTCAGAGTATTCTGACCCAGATGATATTTACAATATTTTCTATGATGAAACAATTAGAAGTGGATTCACAGAAGTATTCTCAAGATTTTCAAAAGCACTAGACAATATATTCCCAAAAAAAGAAGCACTGGATTATATCCCTGAACTAAATCGGTTTGCAGAGATACAAGCATTAGCTGCACAACATTTTAGAGATAAGAAAATGAGCATGAAAGGAGTCTCTGAAAAGCTACGAAGTGTAACAGATGCCTATTTAAAATCAAAAGGGATTTCTACAAAAATAGAACCGATTTCAATTCTGGATGAAAAATTTTTTGAAAATATTAAGACCAAGAAGAACAAAAAAGCAAAGGCGGCTAAGGTTGAACATGCTCTCAAGGAGATAATTGAGATTAACTGCGATGATGACCCTGAATTGTACGCCTCCTTCTCAAATGAAATTTTGAGAATTTTGAGTGAGTTTAAAGATAATTGGGATATGATATATAAATTACTTGAAGAGCTAAGAAAAAAGATGAAGACAGCTCAAGAAGAAAACACGCATGGATTAAATCGAAAAACCCATATGCCTATATTTAGGAAATTACATGTCTTTATATATGAGAAAAAAGATAATCTTACTGATGATGAGATTAATAATTTAATTATATGGACGAAAGATATTTTTGGAATGTTAAAGGTTGAATTGAGCCTAGTTGGATTTTGGAATAATCCCGCTTCTATTGCAAAATTAAAAGGGGAGATTGCACACTATATTTTAGACCAATGCCAAACAATTACCAATGCATTTAACAATAGAAACCAAATTGCGGAAGAGATTTTAGCCTGGGCAAAAGATGATAGAATGACATCGGCAATTATTTTTTCAGAGGATTGACAATGAATCTTGAGTATTCAGTTATTTATTCTAAGCGAAAATCACTCAGTATAATTATTGATAGAGACAGTAGTGTAATTGTTCGTGCTCCTATAAAAATTAGTCAGGAGAAAATCGATAGGGAAGTTCAGAAACATAAAAAGTTAATTCAAGAAAAAATCAGTCGTAAGCTAAGTATTTCTATTCAGAATCAAACAAAAGAATTTGTTTCCGGTGAATCGCTATTATACTTAGGCAGGCACTACCAACTTGAAATTGTAGAAGAGCCATTCAATGGAATTAAATTTGATAACAAATTTTTTATAAGTAAGGAAAATAAACAAAATGCAAACCAACTTTTTAGAGATTGGTTTATAAAATCAGCAAAGGAACTTTTTATTCCAAAGGTTGACTTTTATGCAAAGCAAATAGGAGTAACAGTTAATAAAGTAAATATTCTTTCACTAAGATACAGATGGGGTTCTTGTACGCCGAAAGATAATATTCATTTAAATTGGAGACTAATAAAAGCGCCTATGACAGTGATTAATTATATTATCGTGCATGAGCTTATTCATTTAATAGAACCAAATCATTCCACGGAGTTTTGGAACAGAGTTTCAATTCAACTGCCAGCCTATGAAAAAGCAAAGCTGTGGTTAAAAGAAAATGGAAGAGGGTTAGAAAAAGATTTTTAACTTTTTCTTTTCTAGAAACTACCTCTTTCTAATTTATACTTTTGTATTTCGCTTAAATATTTGGATGTGAAAAAAAATCCCCCCATTTCCCTCAAAACACCTTTTTAATGAATAAGCGCAATCCGATTTTACTTAAAGTTATTCATTTGCGTGGTTGGAAGGAAAAAGAATAGTTAAATGCGTATTAGCCGCTTCTATGCGAGAAAGAGAACTAAACTGGATAAAGTTTCACTGGTTATGATAAAAAATAGTCTGGAGATTGGGGGATTTTTTATTTTTCTGATTAAATACAAAAAAAGCGAGTAAAAATTCTGGCATGAATTAATAAAGGACTGTATACACCCTAGTTTAAACATTTAAAAATTCAAATGAGTGATTGTGGGTGAAGCAAAACAATAGGGAGATAAATGTTATGAAAAACATTTTTAAATTTAACAAAGCGATTCACCTTTTATTATTTTTTACAATTATTTCATTTTCAGGAATAGTTGCGCAAAAAGAAGTTCCGAGTAAGAACGCTGTGGGTTCCGAAAATACATTAGGGAAATGGGTCGCTCAAGGCGAAAAATTCCTAAATCGACAAGCAGTTAGTTTGAGTGGTGAAAAAAAGGATGAGTTCCCTTCAGCCAATAGAGGTTTTCTATGGGATTCAGATGACTCGAAAACAAAAAAATTTCGACCACAGGGAATCGCGGGATTAAAAGACGGTGGGAAAGAGTATATTTGTGTGAGCTGGTATGGAAGACAAGAAGAAGGAAGTAAGCTGCAAGTAGTAGAAGATGATATTGATTATAGGAAAAGAGGAGCGAGGATTTCAATTGTTGAATTATCTTCTCTCAAATACAGACACATACTACTCGTTGACAAAGATAAGAAGACCTATTATGATAAGGACGTGGACACGTCGAAAGATGCGCATGCAGGAGTGATGCACGCGGGTGGGATTGCTGTGTTGAATGGCAAATTGCACGTCGCAGATTCTAGATCAGGACAAGGTGTGATTCGTGTTTTTGACTTTAATAAAATTAAAGAATTACCTGAAACAGAGGCGATTCATGATTACAGATTCATTCTTATGGAGGAGTATAACTATAAGGCGCCAATGAAACCTTCCTTTATATCTTACGATAAAGACCTAGGGAAAATTCTAATCGGCACTTTTGAAGAAAGGGCTTTACTTAAAAGGTTTTTGCAGGCTTCTCAGTTTAATGTTTTGGCGGAAGTTACCAGTGGGGAGGCAGTGTTAGATTTTCTTAAATATTCTAGTCCAGTTCCTGATATCCTTTTTTTAGATTATAAGATGGAACCTGGTAATGCAGTTGAAATTATAAAAACGATTAAACCTCAGTATCCAGCGATCATGATTGTAATAGTTACAGGAAATACAAACAAGGACGTAATTACAGAGTTAATCAAACTGAAAATAAGTTCCTATATCTTAAAACCAATCAATAAAAATACGTTAGACGATAAACTAATCCAACTATTAGGTCGAAAAGATCTGGTGTTGCAATCTAAGTTAGCCACCAAAAAACATGCTGTTAAATTGGAAGAGCTTAATGTTCCGCCATTACCAAGTGTTGCGCATAAAGTGTTGTTATTCGAAGGTGATACTGTAAGTGGAAGTAGTGAGCTAGAGCAAATTATTCTTCCTGATAAATCAATCTGTGCTGATATACTACGAATGGCAAATTCAGCCTATTATGCAAGAGCCAAAAAGATCCAAACAATTAAAGACGCAATTACTTTACTTGGACTTAAAACAATCAAGAATATAGTTATGCTTCAATCCAAGAAGTATATAGGGCGTAACCTCGTATATTCAGATGTGTTTAAGAAACATCTTTTGGAGTATCCGATTTTGACAGCTTTAGTTGCGTTGGATATATCTGCTCCACTAGGTTTAAAATCTTTACGAGAAGAATTGTTTCTTTCTGCAATGATGTGCAAAATCGGAATGACAATCTTGGCATTGCATAATTCGAGTCATTATACAGAAATTTTAACTCAATACCAAAATACTCCGAGTGATTTAGCAAAGTTTGAAAAGGATGAATTTGATGTAAATCATATAGATGTAGGTTTTTATATATTTAAAATTTGGCAGATGCCGCCAGTGTTTTTAAAAATGATGAAAAACCAAGGATTTGAACCAAATAATTATAATTCAGTCGATGACTTTGATAGGATTTTAAGAGTAGCAGATATAATTTCTAAACGACTCTTACATATTCCAATATTAGAAACTGAGTTAGATTTAGCGAAGACAATCATTAAACATTACAAAGCTCCTGAAGATACAATAGATGTATTTGGAGAAGACTATTACAATGATATAAAGTCTCATCCATTTTTTGAATCAATCTAACTTCGCATAATCGGTATTTACTTTTTATACAGAGGCATGGAAAATTTTATTTCCGTTAAATTACCATTAGCCTCAATTGCAAATTCTCCGTTTGCCTTTGCTACCAGTTCTTTTGCTAGTGCGAGTCCAAGACCAGAGCCTTTGTTTTCTTCATTGGTCGTTTCTTCTGGATGGTATTCAAAATTGAAAACTCTTTCTTGTGCGCTTGTTGTAAAAAACATTCCCTTGTTAATGATAGAAATAAATACTTTTTCATTATCTATTGTGTAGTTTAATTGAATAAATTCATGGTAGTTTGTGAATTTAACCGCATTGGATAATAGATTACTCATGATTATCCGCAAACAATATTCATCCGAAAAAACATATATATCTTCTTGTTCAAATGAGTTTTGAATCGCAATTTTTTTTCGTTCGATAGTGCCTAAATGTTCCGCTAGGATTTCTTTTGTTATCCTCGCCAAACTGATTGGTGTAGGGCTAATTTGAAGTTGATTTGTTTCAAGTCTTGACCAATAGATTAAGTTACGAAGATAGTTGCTAGTTTGTTGGTTGTGTTTTACCAGATTGGATAGAGATTCTTTTAGTGACTTAGTGTCATTTGCCTTTAGATAATCTTCGAACAATTGGATTTTTGCAAAATTTTCATCTAGATTTGTTTTCATATCTTTTGCAATGATGGATAGAAATTTATTTTTTTTGTTGTTTAATTCTTTTAGTTGTTTGTGTAATAAACTATTTTCTAAATGCACTTTCACACGCGAAATAACTTCTCCATTTTGAAATGGTTTAGAAATAAAATCAATCCCGCCCAAATCCAGACCTTCAATTTTTGTACTTAGATCTACATGTGCACTTATAAATATTACAGGAATATCTTTTAATTCTTGTTTTGCTTTGATTATGGAAATGAGTTCTAGTCCAGTCATTTCAGGCATGTCCACATCAAGAAGTATCAAATCAGGAATTTTGGATTTGAATAGTTCGATAGCTTTTTTTCCATTGGAGGCAGATATAATTTCATAACCTTCTATTTTTAAAATGGCAGATAACATTCTTTCGCTCACTTCTTCATCATCAATAATACAAATTGTATAAGGCATAATTCTCTCCTTTTGAAATATCTTGAAACTCTATTGAAATTTACTTTTACAGTGATGTCTTATTTTAAAAGATGTTTTCATGAAGTTAGATTTTTTTGCAAGATATAAAAAGTCGCAGATTGTAAGAAATGTTACTCTTTGGTATCTAACGATTCTTTTGGTTTTAATCTTTACTGGTATTATCGCAACTCCTTTTGTTTTACGTTTAGAAAAAATAGCCAAAGACTTTTATTTTCATCCGTATTCTGTTAGCAAATCTGCAATCGAACTTAGGCACAACACTTTAGAAACTAAAAGTATAATGTTCCAGATATTATTGACTGAGGACAAACAAGAAATTCAAAAATATTTCAATCGCATTTTAATGATTGAAACATTGATGGATGCAAATATATCCCTCATCCAAAAAAAATTTTTAGGTGATAAATCAAAAGTAGAAGAACTTAAAAACCTCCTAAAAGAATGGAGGTTAATTAGGCAATCTGAGTTAGACCTTGTTCGCAGAGGAAAACTTTATTATACCCCAAAAATTTCTAACGTTTCTAATGATGTTTTGTATAACAAGATAGACGAACTAAATCTATACATAATTGATTTTGCAAATAATAAAGCCTATAGTTTTGTTCTTGAATCAGAAGAAATTATCAAAAAAATAATACTTATACTTTTTGCATTGATTTTATTTATATTAATTTCTGGGTTTTTTACATTGGAGAAATCTATCTTATTACAAAAAAAAGAAGACCAGATTGAAAGTTTAAATCGAGAAAAATTCCTAAAACTTACACGTATTCGGATAGAACAAGAGTTAGCAAATAAAAAAAGTGAATTGCAGATAATCGCGGATAACGTTCCGGTAAACATTTCGATGGTCAATGAAAAATTAGAATTTCAATTTGTGAATAAAACATTTGCAGAAACTTTTCAAGTCTCTCCTGAATTTTGTAAAGGTGTTCATGTAAAAGAAATAATTGGCGAATCTATTTTTGAGAAAGTTTATCTTAATTACCAAAAAGCACTCAAAGGAGAAACAGTTATCTATGTAAATAATTTTGATATGAAAGATGGTAAAAATAAGTTTTTTGAAATACGTTATACGCCATTTATAGAGAAAAATCAAGTCACTGGAGTAATCATATTATCCCAAGATATTACAGCTACAAAGTTATCTGAAATTAATTTAATCAAAGCAAAAGAAGAAGCAGAAATTGCAAACAGGCTAAAAAGCGAATTTCTTGCTAATATGAGCCATGAAATTAGAACTCCTATGAATGCTATATTAGGATTTTCAGAGATACTAAAAGACAAAGTTGGGAATAATCCAATCATCCTAGACTATCTTTCAGGAATTCAAAAAAGTGGAAAAAACTTAATCAATTTAATTAACGATATTTTAGATCTAGCAAAAATTGAAGCAGGTAGACTCGAGATAGTTTATTCTCCGGTAAATTTATTAACTTTGATACAGGAGGTAAAACAAATTTTTACACTTCAAACAAGTAACAAAAAAATCAATTTTGAAATTTGGGTTGATGACAAACTACCAAAAAGTTTACTTTTGGATGAATTAAGACTTAGACAAGTTTTGTTTAATCTAATTGGGAATTCTGTTAAGTTTACCGAAAGAGGTGGTATTAAAGTTAGTGTGTTAAGCATTCCAAAAGGTGGGGAGAGTAGTTCGATTGATCTAGTGATTGAAATAGAAGATACTGGTATAGGAATTGCTGATTTTGAATTGGAAACTATCTTTGAACCATTTAGGCAGCAGCGTGGACAAGATGCAAATAAGTTTGGTGGCTCTGGGCTTGGTCTTTCTATCACAAAAAAATTAGTAAGTATGATGGGCGGGACAATTTCTGTAGAGAGTAAATTAGGTGTGGGTTCGAAATTTAGTGTAAAAGTTAGAGACTTAGAAATATCCTCTCTCGTACAAAAAAGTTTGGACTATGAATCTGAAATTTATGCAATCACCTTTGATGAACCAAAAATTCTACTCGTGGAAGATATGGAATCAAATCGAAAAGTAGTTACTGGATTTTTAGAAAATCATAATTTTAAAATTACCGAAGCGCAAAATGGTAAAATCGCATTAGAAATTTTAGAAAAAAATTCATTCGATCTGATTCTAATGGATATGCAAATGCCTGAGTTAGATGGAAAAGAAACAACATTAGCCATAAAAAAGAATGAAAGATTTAAAAGTCTTCCAATTCTAATTTTGACAGCCTCAGCAATGAAAGAAAACGTAGAAGAAATTCTGAGTTTTGCAGATGGTTATTTATCAAAGCCGATTACTCGATACGAATTAATAAATGAACTTGCAAAATTTCTTCCTCACAAAAAAAATGAAACGGATAACAATTTGTTTGCCTCTATTTCTGGTGATTTTTATTCTGAAATGCAGGATTTTATCAAACAAAATCCATTGGATGATAATTTCACAGAAGAGTTTGATAATTGGTTTATGGTTACAGAGAGCGTAAGAAAATCCCTAAACACAAAAAAGCTTTTACAGTCCATAATGGATTTACAAACATTAAGTAAAAAATATAACATCACACCTTTAACTAATTTTACTTTGAATTTATTTCGGTTGATTCAAAATTTTTCAATTTCAGAAATTATAGAAGAGTTACATACTTTAGAATTAGTTTATAAAATGTTAAATAATAAATTAAGTGAGAAATAATTTGAATAGTAGCGGAAAATTAATATTAGTCGTTGAAGACTCGAAAGAAGAACAAAATATACTATCAAATATATTATTAAAAGAGGGTTATTTGGTATTACCCGTAACTAGTTTTGAACTAGAAAGTTTTCATTTAGAAAAAAAAATACCAGATCTGATTTTACTTAATATATCCATTTTAGATATACATGGGCAAGAAATATGCTCCTACATTAAATCTAAATTTATTTCCCAAGAAATTCCAGTATTGTGTATCAATAGTCTGGGTGATTCCGCACAAGTTATGAAAGCATATGATTCTGGATGTGTGGATTTTATTACTAAGCCAATTGAACCTTTAGAATTATTAATCCGAATTAAAACTCAGCTAGAACTAAATGCTCTTAGAGTTCACCTTAAATTTGTGAATTTAGAATTAGAAAAAAGTGTAAACAAACGAACTCGCGAATTAGAAGAAACAAATTTACGTTTAAAAATTAGTGAGGAAAGATGGCAGTTTGCGCTCGAAGGAAGTGGAGATGGTGTGTGGGACTGGAATTTGAATACCAACGAAGTTTTTTTCTCTAAGAGATGGAAGCAGATGTTAGGTTACAGTGACGACGATATGTGGGATACATATGAAGAATGGACAAGGCATATTCATCCAGATGATGTAGGATGGGTAACAGATTCGATTCAGCTTCATCTTTCTGGAACTACTACTGGTTATCAATCTGAACATAGAGTTATATGTAAAGACGGATCTTACATCTGGGTGCTCTCACGTGGGAAAGTGATTAAGACGATAGACGGAAACCCTTCTCGTATGGTGGGAACACATACAGATATTAGCGAACGAAAAAAAATCGAAGAAAATCTACAAAAAGCGAAAGCTGATGCTGAGAGTGCAAATAGACTTAAAAGTGAGTTTCTCGCAAATATGAGTCATGAAATTAGAACACCAATGAATGCGATTCTTGGATTTGCTGAAATTCTAAAAGATAAAATAGAGGATAATAGTGAGTTGCTCGAATATCTTTCTGGTATTCAAAAAAGTGGGAAAAATTTAATTACTCTGATTAATGATATATTAGATATTGCTAAGATAGAAGCTGGTCGTTTGGATATTCGTTATTCGCCTGTGAATTTGGCTAACGTGATAAATGAAATTAAACAAATTTTTTCTATTCAAACTTCCCTTAAACATTTAAAATTTGAAATTACGATAGATGACGATTTGCCAAAGAATATTCTTTTAGATGAACTTAGGCTTAGACAGGTACTTTTTAATTTGATTGGAAATGCTGTAAAGTTTACAGAGACAGGTGGAATCAATGTGAACGTTAGAAGTTTTCTTCATGAAACAAATCCAAACAATGTGGACTTGATTTTTGAAATACAAGATACAGGATTTGGAATTGCACCTGATGAAATAAAAACAATCTTTGAGCCATTCAAACAACCACAAGGACAAAACAATCTTCGTTATGGTGGGTCTGGACTCGGTTTGTCTATAGCAAAACGTCTTGCAGAAATGATGAAAGGAAGTATTCGTTTAGAAAGTCAGTTAGGCAAAGGATCCAAGTTTAGCATTATCATAAAAGATGTGCAAGTCGCAGTTCATCCAACAGAAAAAACTCCAATTGTACCTGTCGCATATTCCCATGAAACAAAGTTTAAAGCCTCCAATATTTTACTTGTGGAAGATATTGAATCCAATCGAAAAGTTGTGTGTGGATTTTTAGAGAATCTAAATCTTTCCATTTTTGAAGCAGCTAATGGAAAAGTTGCGATGGAAATGTTAAAAGAAAGAGATTTTGATTTGATACTCATGGATATACAAATGCCAGAAATGGGTGGAAAAGAAACTTCCTTACTAATCAAACAAAATGAGAAATATAAAAATATTCCAATCATAGTGCTGACAGCCTTTGCCATGAAGGAGGATATTTTGGAGTTTCAAACATTTTCTGATGGATATTTGTCTAAGCCAATTACAAAAACTAGTTTAATTACTGAGTTGTCCAAGTTTATTCCTTTGAATCTACAGGAATACAACAAAGAAAAGACAGAGTTTTTAGTGGATGTAGATATTTTGTTGCAAGAGAATCAACTTCCTGTGGACTTTATAAATAATTATAAGATATGGTTTCACGAGAGTGAATTGGCTAGAAAATCGCTAAATACAAATCGACTAAAAAAATATATTTCCGATTTACAAACGTTAAGCGAAAGATATGAAGTGAAACCTTTTATTCAAATTGCGATAGAACTTAAACATTTAGTAAATTCTTTTTCAATTAGCAAACTTTCTAATTCTTTAAATGAACTTGAAATAATTTATAACCGCTTGAAATAAACAATGAAAAATACAATTCCTCATATTCTAATCGTAGACGATATCGGAGAAAATTTGCAAGTACTCGGCAATATTCTAAGCAAAGAAGGATTTGATACGAGTTTTGCTTTGAATGGAAAATTAGCTTTATCTGTTATAGAAGAAACTCTTCCTGATTTGATTTTGTTAGATATTGCAATGCCAGTTATGGATGGGTTTGAAGTTTGTCGTATTTTAAAAAGTAGTGAAAGGACAAGAGAGATCCCAATTATTTTTCTGACAGCAAAAACGGAAGTGGATAATATGGTTCATGGATTTAGTTTGGGTGCTGACGACTATGTTACAAAACCATTTAATACCTTAGAGCTTTTGGCTAGAGTAAAAGCTCATATTGAATTAAAAAAATCTAAAGATACAATCTTAGAACAAAATAAAGAATTAAGTAATTTAGTAAATCAACTCTCTAAAAGTAATGAAGAGTTAAATAAACTCAACGCATCGAAGGACAAATATTTTTCTATCATCGCTCACGACCTCAAGGGACCGGTTGGAAATTTGAATTCATTTTTAAATTTTATGACTGACCAATCTGACAAAATTTCAAAGGAAGAATTTCAAAAGGATTTAATTTTATTACAATCTTCCTCAAAAAAAATTAAAGACCTATTAGAAAATTTATTAACTTGGTCAAGATCCCAAAGAGGGGATATTCAATATAATCCGGACAACTTTGATCTACAAAGATTGATTCAGTCTAATATGCTTTTATTTGAATCATCAGTTAATAATAAAAAAATTTCTTTGTTAAATAAAGTACAAAGCGGTATAGCAGGTTACTTCGATTACGAAATGATTAAAACTGTATTTCGTAATTTAATTAGTAACGCGATTAAGTATACAAATACAAATGGAAGTATCACGATTTCTTCTAGAGAGGTGGATACTTTTATTGAAATTACGATTGAAGATACTGGAACTGGAATGAATTATTCTATGTCGCAAAATTTATTTAGAATTGACGTAAAACATTTTAGCACCGATGGAACAAATGGCGAAAAAGGTACAGGGCTTGGTCTTATTCTTTGCAAAGAGTTCATCGACAAACATGGTGGAAAAATCTGGGTAGAAAGTGAAGAAGGTAAAGGAAGTAAGTTTAAATTCACCATTCCCAAAAGTAAATAAATACCTATCAAAAAATGAATAGCACTGAAATAGAAAAACTGATCCCAAATTGGATTTTAAATTCAAACAATTATTATTTAGCGATTACTGACCTGGAAGGAAAGTATATCTATGTAAATCCTATATTCAAAATTCGTTTTTCTTTTTTGGCTACGGACTTTTTGGGAATGCCATCGCAACTAACGGTTCATCCTGATGATATAGAAAAATGCAACCAAGCATCTATAGAGTGTATAATGAATCCAAATAAATCTATTTCCCTACAGATTCGTAAACCACAAATGGCGGGAAAAGATTTTTATTGGACTCAATGGGAGTTTTCTCTTTTTAAGGATAATGAGAATAAACCTCTAGGTATACTTTGTATTGGAAATGATATTACTGAAATGAAAAGAGCCGATCGCAAACAAAAAGAGTTTGCCGAAAAAATTGAATCCATGGTTGAAAATATTACTGATGGATTTTATGTATTAGACAGAGATTGGAAAGTAATTACAATGAATCAAGTGGCAGAGGATATATTTGGCATTAGCCACGGTTCGTTTATTGGGAAAATTTTTTGGGATGTTTTTCCAGATTCGCCTAAATATAGTTATCCACAAAAGTTTAAAGATGCTATGGATAATAATGAAACAAGTCGTTTTGAGGATTATCATTTTAGTTCTGAACGTTGGTTTAATGTGGTTGCTTATCCATCTAGTGAAGGACTTACTATCTTTTTTAGAGACATTACCAACGAAAGAAAACTCCAACAGATATTGATTTACTCAGAACAAAAACTAAGAGCTATTTTAGATAGTACTACTGATAGTAATATTTTGATTAATCCTGATTTAAAAATTTTGAGTTTTAGTAAATCTGCAAATGATCTAGCAAAAAAGGCATTTAATAGAGAAATAGAAGAAATGGATTCTATTTTAGATTTTATCATGTCAAGTGATCGTTCTAGTTTTTTGCAACATATCCAAAAGGCTTTTTCGGGTGAGGTGATAACTTTAGAAAAAGAAGTGAAGTTTGATAAATTTACAATTTGGACAGAGGCTAGTTTTTTTCCTGTATATAATTCAGCTAATGAGGTAATCGCTGTTACCTACAACTCTATAGATATTAGTAAACGAAAAAAAGAGGAACAAAAAGTAATCAAACAGAATGAAAAATTAAAAAACATCGCTTGGAACCAATCCCATATTGTAAGAAGGCATGTAGCTAATATTTTGGGTTTATGTAATCACATAAATGACCAAGAAAATTTAGCTGGAGAAGATCTCGCTAAATATATTTCCTATTTATTTCAATCAGCCCAAGAACTTGATAGAATTGTCCACGAAATAGTCAGCCACACAGAAGAAGAAATTTATAATATATAGAGTTTACTCATAATTAACCTCTATCCTCTATTGGTTCACCGTAGATTGTACTTCCACGTTTAAGTTGTTTTCTAAGTTCCTTTTTGTACCTAGTTTCAAGTAGATTTGAAGGACTTGGTGGTTTTACTTTGTGTTTTTTGATTCGTTCTGTATTTGCCCTTAGCCGCTCTTCTGGAATTGGATGAGTGGAGAGTAAACTTTCGATTGTTTTATTAAATTTGGAACTTTTTTCTTGTTTGGCGATTTTCTGAAAAAAATAAGACATCGCTCCCTGGTAGTAGGGACTAGATTGTAAATACAAAAATCCCCATTCATCTGCTTCTAACTCGTCTGCTCTGCTGTTGGAAAGTAGAGCTAGACTTCCCGCGATTTGAAGTCCCATTTCTTGGAAAACAGAAGATTGACCTCCTAAAATGGCAGAAAGAACCAGTTGTAATCCCATAGCGGACAACATTCTTTGTCTTACATGGCGTTTTTCCGCGTGGGCAATTTCGTGAGCTAAAACAGCAGCCAAACTTGCTTCATTGTCTAGAAATTTTAAAAGTCCGGTGTAAACGTAAATGTAACCGCCGGGTGTACAAAACGCATTGATCGTTTTGTCATCGTCAATGATTGTTACTTTGTAGGTATAGATTTGTTTTTTTCGGATAGCTGGGGATTTAGTAAGCTGGTTTACAATCGACTGGATGTATTTTTGAAGTGCTAGATTGTTTAGAATTTGAAATTGACTTGGTTTAGAACGAATTTCTTTGTCGATACTTGCTCCCATTTCCAGATCGTCTTTATCAGAAAATACTGAGTTCGCAATTCTTTCACAGGATACAAATGCGAAAAGTCCAAGGAAAAGAAAAATTAGAAATCGAAGTTTTGTATTATAGAACACGTGATAATTATTTTTGTATTTTGTGTTTTGCCACAGAGACACAAAGGCACTGAGTTACTAGTTTGGGTATATGTTTATTCAAATGCATCATGTTAAAGAGGGTTCGGTAAAGCTTTCAAAAAGAATCCAAATAAATATAAGTAAGAAATTGCAAAATAAAGAAAAACTCTTTTAAAATTCTCTCAGTGACTCTGTGCCTCCGTGGCAAATATTCTTACGTAAGCATATTCATTTTTTTTGTATTTTGTGTTTGGTCAAGTGTAAGATTTTGATTTTACGAATAAAAAAAAATTAATCCTTGTAGAATTAAGAAAAAAAAACTTTTATTGACTTAGGCAATATTTTTGTAGAGTCGTTGCCGATAAATTTAATTACGAGGACATTTTTATGCTACTAAGAATCTATCTAGTAATTTCTGTTTTTTTTACAGGATTACTTTTTGCACAAACAAAAATTTCAAATTCCGACAGAGAAACAATTGGAGCCGTTCAACAAAAAGGGGACAGTAAATCGAGTAATGCAACTGCAAATACCCCAAGTGAAAAAGCAGTTTTGCAAAAGTTAGCTAATTTAGAAAAAGAAATTACAATCAAAGTTTCTGAGTTAGAAAAATTACAATCACAAGCAGTTGAATTTAACAAGAACCTTGCTAAGGAAATGTTCATCATCAATGAAAAAGCAAGACTACCCACAAATGACTACCACAAATTCCTAATTTCGCACCACGTAGAATATACTTTCGAAGGTGGTAATAAGATCAAAGAAGTTCGTGTGGTTTCTAGACATAAGTCGCTTACCGATGACGTGAATTCTGTAATAAAAGTAATTTCTTTTGTGCCAGGCAATTTAGATAGTATAAAAGTCTCCGTAGATAAGTTGGATTCACGGGTGCTCGGAACTCCTGACATTGAGAATTATAAGGATTTTGCGCCAGAGGTAAAATTACACGCACTCAAAGCAATTGACACAACTTTGTTAACAACTATTTATCGTCTTGATTCATTTATCCAAAGAAGTCAAATAACTAAGAACGACAAAAATAAAAACCAACTAGAAGGATTATAAAGAGGAGAATATTATGTTTGCAAAGTTATTCATAGCCATCTGTATATTTATTAGCCTTGGAATTTCGGCACAGTCAAAAGCCGCCGCCACGGGACATGCATCTGTTACAACCGAAGACCCGGGAGATAGTTTACGTGAGAAAGCTTTGCAAGATAATGTAAAAGCATTTGAAACTTCAATTAATGCAAAAGTTGCAGAGATCGAAAAACTTCAGTCCAAGGTAGTTGATTACGACAAACGTCTACAAAAAACAATTACAATCGTAAATGAAAATACTCTCACTACTTACGAAGAACATGTTCCGTATAGCATTGTGCGTTATCTTGAATTTGAATTTGAAAGTTTAAATAAAATCAAAGAAGTTCGATTTATTTATAAAAAGAAATCTCTCAAAGATAATGTAATCTATGTTTATAGAACTCTTTACATGACACCCGGAAGTTTTGAAAGTATTAGAATTGTAACAGAAAAAGTAGAACAAAAAGCAAAAGGTGTGACTACTGCCGAGAATTATAAAGACTTTTCGGCTGACGTAAAACTTCGCACTCTCAAAACCATTGATACCAATTTACTTGGCTCCATCTACAAAATTGACGGATACCTACAAAACGCAGGTCACGAAAAAGACAAAAAATCTTCCCGAGAACTAGAAGGCTTTTAGTTTTTTCCAAGTCACCACATGCGAGAATTCATAAAAGATTACCACCGATGAACACGGATACAAGAACGATAATTCTTAAATAATTACAAAATGATATGAATCCATATCATTTTTTATCCTCCTGTTATCGGTGGTCTTTCGCACATCTTTTACTGATAGCACGGAGAAAGCCATTCTCACTATCGCTCGAATAGGTGGTAAGCTTTGAGAGTTCCCTTCACTTGGCAGAAGTGACAGTAAGCCTAAACCCCCAGAAAACTAAATCAGACCTGATTGTACTCTTGACTTTTTAACAACGGGTTCTATTTCTAATACTATTAGAAAATACCAGAGGCTAAAACATGAAAACTTTCCTTTTTCTCTTTAGAGTATTTACATTATTCTTACTCGTTTTCTTGCAATACAGTTGTGTTCCACTTGCTTTAACTGGATTATAATTTTTCACCACGGATGAACACTGATGTACACGGATAAAAGATTTAGTATCGAAAACAATTTACT
>DDBL01000003.1:6776-6942 GCA_002333425.1 Leptospiraceae bacterium UBA2033 | reverse complement strand
TCTAAAGACATCCAAGGAAGAATTTCTCAAATCAAAAAACAAATCGACGATACTACTTCTGAATACGATCGTGAAAAACTACAAGAACGCCTTGCTAAACTAGCTGGTGGGGTTGCTGTTATCCACGTTGGTGCCGCTACTGAAGTTGAAATGAAAGAGAAAAAAG
>DDBL01000003.1:0-6770 GCA_002333425.1 Leptospiraceae bacterium UBA2033 | reverse complement strand
ACGCGCTCTAGAAGAACCTATCCGCATGATCACAAACAACGCTGGTCTTGAAGGATCTGTAATCGTAGAAGAAGCTCGTAGAAAAGATGGCAACATCGGTTTTAACGCTCTTACTATGGTTTGGGAAGACATGATCAAAGCTGGTGTCGTTGACCCTGCTAAAGTTGTTCGCTCTGCTCTACAAAACGCGGCGTCTATCGGTTCTATGATCCTCACTACCGAAGTTACTATCACTGACAAACNNGACAGTGGGGCTTTTTTTGTTTTTGGGTGTTACGGTAATTTATTCTTTTAAATAGATTGTAGACAAATCATGTTTTATGTTCTTAAAATTAGATAAAGTAATCCTTGTAAAAGACAGGCTCTTTTTTATAGGAGAAAAGTAATAATACAAAAATCGTAAACCAGAGTAAATAAATGATAAATTTTTCTTGAAATCTTCACCTGAATATCTAGGGTAGCTGAGGGTTAAAAATTATGAAAACAAAGTTTATTATATTCTCATTAGCAATACTTATTTTACTATTTGCTGTTCAGCCAATTAGAACTAGAGTTGTTGATAACTTATCCGAAATTCCAAATATTACTAACTTGAAAAATGTAGTTTTTTTAATAGCTTTTGATGAATCAGGAAGTATGGCACCCTATTTCCAAGAGGCAAAAAAAAGTTTAATTAAACACTTAGATACAATGGGTTCAAAAGATGTATTATACCTATATACTTTTGGCACGGACACAAAGCCGCTTCTTTTAGATAAAAATCCAGTGGTAGATAAAGACGAAATAAATACTAAGGTTTCATCAATTAAAATGGTTTATAATGGCTGGACTTATATTACTAAGATGTTAGCAGTAACAGGTGAAAAACAAATAGATATAGATAAGAAATATCGTTTTCATAATAAACTTCTAATTGTCTATTCGGATAATGTGAATGATCCTCCACCTCAATTCAGGGAACAAGATAGGGTCGACTTGGTGGATAAAAATTTTGTACCAAAGCTATTTAATGGTTGGGGAAAATATTTTTTTGAAACTCCATCTGCCGAAAAAATAGAAGATACAAATACAGGAAAAGTAGCTCAAATCAATTCTCAAAATTCAAAAAGTAAAAAGGGAGATATCTCAAATAAAAACACGAAAGAAAAATCTGAAAATTTGAACACCAACGTAGATTCTGTATCGGAGGAAACAAAAGAGGATATCCCACAAACTAAAATTTTAGAATCAGAACAGCCAACAGTAGAAAATGCCACCGAGGAATCCGATGACTCTGTTGACGATAAGGTCGAGATGGATAGCCCTGTTAAAGAGGTAATAGAAAAAAAAGAAAATTTAGAGAAGCCTAAAGAGAATATTCAGAAACAAAAGGAAAATCAAAAAGATGAAATTATTTCGTCTAACCAAAGTAATGAACAAGCGAATACAAAAAAACAATTACAACGAAACATATTAACAGCTTATTTAGGTGCGACTGTATTAAAATTAAATAACAAAGATACAGATACTGTTTTTCAAATGGTTACTAGTTCGTATGGTTATATTGAATTAATTCATTTTACAATTACATTATTCCTAGTTTTGTATTTAGTCCATTTAGTAACGAAACATTTTTTTTCTCAGTTTTATAAAGAGCTAGAAGTTATTTTTGGCATTATTACATTTTTGTTTTTAGCAGATTTTTTTAACTTTATAAAAGGGATTTCGAATGCAATTCGAGTCATTCCTAATTTAATTCACGGTCTATTCAGTCTTATCCCTGGAGTTGAAAATTACACTGCGATTTTTCTATTGATAAATCTACTTCTGAGTTTTTTGTTTTATTTATTCATTATCTTCCTTTATAAAAAATACAAGAGACTAAATACTACTTAATACATTTTGTTTTAAGTTTTAGAGCATCTTTGAATGCACTATGGAAAAAGCCATCAGATGTATCGAGCATATATGCACTGCCTTTTACTGATTCAGTGTCAGACCAGTATCTGCCATGTCGCCATGTTTTGGTAAGTCCTTGTAAATAGGCAGTTCTTAACTCTTCTTTAGTAGGTAAACGCATTTTGATAGATTTGCATTTCTCGTGTGCTTTAAACCAATCCATAAATCCTTGGTCGTTAGAAAAATTATCTTCATTGAGTTTCGGTTTTTCAATTGCTACTTCGGTTGTTGGTTTTGAATTTGAATCGCTCTTTGGAGCTTCTTGGTTATTGCGAAAATATGATAAAAAAACTAAGAATAGTATAATAGCTAAAGGAACTATCGCATATTTACTTTTGATTTTTTCTTCCTTTTCTTTACTTCGAGCCTCTATCTTTTCTTTTTCTAAAGCTAGTTCAGAGTCTTTTTCTAAGATTATTTTTTTCTTAGCAGCGATTTCTGCGGCTATCGCAACTTCTTTTTCTTTTCTTATTTTTTCTTGTTCTGCTTTTTCGACTATTAACTCGGCATGTTGATTTTTAATTATTTCCTTTTGCTCTTTTGTTTGTTTTTCTAATTTTTTATTTCGCTCTCTAGTTTCACTTAGTTCTTTATTAACATTTTCAATTTCCTTCTGTTTTTGAATTTCAATGGATTTCTTTTCTTTTTTAATTCTATCTAATTCTTCATTTTTACTTTGAATTTCTGAGGAAAGATTTTTCTCTTTTTCCTCTTGAATCTTTATTTGTGTCTTTAATTCATTTTGTCTTTCAGTTAGTTGATCGAATTTTTCTGGATTATTTTCATGTGTAATTTTCGATAATTCTTTTGCGGTTAAATTTAATTTCTCTTCTAATGATTTAATTCGTTCTTTTTCAGAAGCAAGCTCTCTGTTTTTTGCGGCTAAAGTTAACTCAAATTCTTTTTGCTGTACATTGGACTTTTTGAGGAATGAAAATTGTTTAGCAGAAATATTTTGGTTTTGAAGATAATTATAGAATTGAACAGATAGATAATAAGTCTTTTGAATAATGTCTTCTGTCTTAGACCTTCGATACTTTTGCTGTGGATGAGCTGCATTATTACCTGCTATTCTTATCTCGTCAAAGGCATTAATCTCTTTAATAAAATTTGCAGGCAGAATGTTTTTCAGGAGGCGAATTTTTTCATCCAAACTTTCATATGTATTGTTTGGATTTATATTTGAATATGAATTAAAAATCTTTAGCGAAAGAATGTCAATGAAAAGCCTACATTTTACCTTTGCGGAGTCTTCATCAACAGAATAGCAAACCTCAATTTCTTTTCCAATTTTATAAAGATCAGGGTAATCCTTTTTTAAAAACTCAAAGTTTGAAATTGTTTCCATACTGTAATACCTTTTATTTTCCTAGTTTAGGTAAGTTTTGGATTTCTGAATTATTTAATACCGAGACAACATCTTCCAATAACTTCAACGTTCTTAGTCTACTTCCAAACTCAATTTGATTCACTCGAAAGTAGTTCCAACTCTGATTCATCGACTTTGAAACAGTTTCACACCAATACTTGATCGCTTCATCCTTTAGGTGAGTATCAGGCCAGATGCGCCCTTTGGTTTCTATAATCCAATACTTTTCTTTCTTACCATCTCTTTGAACAACAATCCAATCTGGATAATAGAAAGCTCTCCTACCGTTTAACTTGATATAATCAATCCGAAATCCGGTCCATGACTCTTGCTCGGTAGTTCCGAGACTTGCAAAGCGGATAACGTCATCCGCTTTCTCTAAGAATTTTGCAAATAGCTTTTCAAAGTCGTTATACGTTGTAACAACGTTAAAAATAGTTTTAGAACAGGAGGTTAATGGCAAATTTCTTCGCCAAGTAAAACGATTCACTGTTGAAAGATGAAATTTCTTTTTCTCGATTTCAATATCTCTTCTCTCTGTAATGCTGACAGAGATTTGGTGAGAAATATAATCAATGATTTTATCTTGCACTTCATTCTGTGCTAAAAAGAGACGAATCTTTTCATTTTCTAAATCCATTTCTTTCCAGAAACATCTCTTCTCTAAATAGTTTTTCACAAGCACAACGAGTTTGGTAAATTGACCATGCACTCCTGAGTTTGCCTCTATTCCATTTACTAATCTAGAAATAATTTCTTCTCTAGTTGGAATAAATTCATCTTGGATTTTTTCTCTGTGAACTTCTGTGCGCGGTTCAAAGAATTCCATGATTAATTCTGAATTGATTCCTCGAATTTCGCTAGAATCATACAAGACATTCATGTCATTTAATTTTATATCATTCAGTCTTTGTAGATTTTGCACTAGTGTAGGCTTTGTAATTGGAATTGAAATATCCATTTCAATCTTTTTTAGATTAGGATACACTGTAAAGGGTAATATTGGTTCGCCGTCAGAGGTTCCAATTCCTACTCCTTCTTGGTCTAACTCATTTTGTAGGGTTTCGAGTAATTTCTTTGTTCCCATTACTTCTAGTGTTTGTGTATTATCCGGAGAAATGTTTTGCATGAGCCTGAGTCCACGACCGATTACCTGCTCTGGTAGTATCTTGGATTTTGCGCTAAATGGTCGTAAGCCCAAGACGACTGTAACACTCTTCACATCCCAACCTTCTCTAAGCATCATCACACTGACTACAACCTTATAGGGATTACCTGCACTATCAATTTTACGAGCGGCTTCTCTTGCTACATCTAAATCTTTTTTTGTAATTTCTCCAGTTCCGTCTGTGTGAATGTTAAGAATTTCATCTTCCCTATAATTATGCTTCTTCTGTAAATACTCTGCAATCGCATCCGCGTAAGCATTTTTTTCTAGAGTGATAAATAATACAGGTTTGTGGAATAATCCACCGTATGCGCTTCTATGTTCTTCTATTCTTTTTACAGCCGCTTCAATGAATGGAGCGTATTTCCTCTTTGCATCTTCTGCTGACTTTACCTCTGGGTCTTCGGCTACTTTTTTGTTATCAACTTCTCTAAATACAAGGATAGGAGCCTTTACAATTCTATCTTCCACTGCTTGGGAAAGCGGATAATCGCAAACTGTCCAAGGAAAATACATTCCATTTTGGTCTTTAGGTGTAGCCGAAAAATCCAACCACATCGCTAGTCCTTTAGGAAGTTGATTGTGGATAGATAAAAGTGTTTGCGTCCAAGCGAGATCTTCTTCATGGACATGGTGAGCTTCGTCATTTAATACAATTAAATCTTTTAGGCTACGAATGCGCGCAAGCATAGAACGATCTTGCTTTAACGAACTTCCTGTTGGAGCTTTTCCTAAAATGGCTTCCAGCGCATTACTCACAGTAACCGGTTGTTCTCTAGACTCGTAGATTTTATGAATATTAGTCAAAAATAAAGTTCCAGAACTAGTTGGCTCCTGTGAATCTTCTGCGAGTATTACTTTTAAATTCCACTTAGATTTCCATACTTCTGGCATAAGCGGAATATCTAAAAATATTTTTCCATTCGCAAAATCTGACTCCAATCTCTCGTAAACGATGATATTGGGTGCGACGATTAGAAAGTTTTTGGAAAGAGGAGAATTCTCTTCTCTCATTTTATGAAAATACGAATACACAACCGCCATCGCCATGACCCAAGTTTTGCCGGAACCAGTAGCCAGCTTGAACGCATAACGAGCTAAATTCTCAGGGGGTAAATCCTGCTCTCTCGCAATCAATATCTCATCGTCTTGCTCTCTGCGTTTAATCTTTCTTTTCCCCTCATTCGTGGTAAAAGTTTCTATCTGAAAATCAAACAGATTGACTTTCTTATTCGCGTTTGTAAATTCCCGAATGCATTTTTCTACATCTCGAATCTTTTTGATTTCGTATAAATAAATCAGAGTCTCAATGGCTTCTCTCTGACAAAAATGATAGTGAAATACCTTTCCATTCCAAAGGTGATCTTGCTCAAACCAAAATTCTAGAAGTTCTTTTGCAGTTTCGGATACTCCAGCGTAACCTCCATTTCTCCAAACATCTACTTCTTTTCTGATCTCTTCGATCATCATGAGTTTAGAATTTCTTCTACCTTCTTTTAGATCATAACCTTTTCCATCTTGGCTTTTCACCAGATGCGAACTCGGCTTTTCATAGCTCAATCTCCCTTCAATAAAGGGAAGCTCCCGATTATAAGAAACAACACTCTTAGCCATAAATCTTTCCTCTTTCCTTTTTTACCATACTTCGACTTCGCTCAGCATAAACTCCAAACACGGATTCACACGGATGTNNTTTTATCTGTGTCCATCCGTGGAGAAATCTTTTCTCTTTTTTTTCCACGGATGAACACGGATTCACACGGATGTTTTTTATATTCTCTCTTTTATCCGTGTCCATCTGTGTTCATCCGTGGTGATTCTTTTTTACTCGGATGTTTTTTTATAATATGATTCGTTTCCATTCTAGTTTGGTGTTACCGAAATTGATTACATATCCAATTTTTATTCCGCTTGCTTTCAAATAATTTATTAGTTGTGCTTGCATTTCATTTGTAATTGATTTAGCTACTTTTAATTCCAAAATAACTTTCTTTTCTACTAACACATCTGCTTGAAATTCACCGACATTGACACCTTTGTAAGTTACTTCTAGTTTCAATTGTGAATCGTATTCTATATTCACTTTATCAAATTCAACCAGCAATGCTTTATGATAGACACTTTCCAAAAATCCAATCCCCAAAGTATTAGAAACCTCCATACAAGCTCCAATAATCCTTTGCGACAATCCTTCCTCAATCAAAGTCATAGCTAACCCCCATTATCCGTGTCCATCTGTGTGCATCTGTGGTGAATTCTTTTCTCTCTTTTTCTTTACCACGGATGAACACGGAT
>DDBL01000232.1 GCA_002333425.1 Leptospiraceae bacterium UBA2033 | reverse complement strand
AGAATATTTTCTTGTCTTTGTAATTTTTTTTCTTAATTTAACTTTTTTAAAGTTTTGGTATTTCGTCTAGACAAAAAAACTTTTTTGGGTTTGATTTGTTTGGGGGTTCCCGTCGGCTTTATCTTACAGTGGTTGCGTAGGAAGTTTTGCCACAGAGGCACTGAGACACAGAGGGAAGAGGTTTTATTAAACTCTGTGATATTTTCTTTTTACAAACCAATTATAGTTTTGTCGCCGGTCAGGCTCTCGCTCTCGTCAATTTTTTGCCGGCTTACTTCTTGACTGCGAAGACTTTCTTGCATAAGCAAAAAATGGACGCCGCTATCCACCCTTCTGCTCGGTCGCAGACCAGCGCCTACGCATCCCTAACCCGGGCTTTGTTGTTTTAAGGTTAATTTATATTATGCGTATTTATTCTAAACTTATTTTTTGTGATTTGTTTCAATGTCTCCGAGCTGTATATTACTAGCAAGCTTTGTAACCATACAACTTTTTCCCTAAAAAAAGTTTTGAGCATCACGGACGGACGAAGGCTGCCTCCCTTACATGAGTCCAACAAAAATACTAAAAATTTTCATTTACACAATTAAGTCCGCTCGGAGCAAGAAGCCACATCTGTTCGTGACTCCGCAGTGGCGACTCTATGTTGGACGATGCTTAATAGTTTTTCTGAATTTGATTATATATTTCAAAAATTCTATTTATTTTATCTTTATTATAACTATTTAAAATTTCTTTAATCCTAATTTCATTTGGATTGTCGGTATTCATTCTTACTTTTGAATACTTTTTAGTAATAAAAAGTATATTGATAATATTATTACTATTACCAGAATCTAAAATATCTAATTCTCCAAAACTTCCTTTGTATATAAATTTTTCTCTAAGTTTATATTCAGATCTTCTTTGGTCATACCATAAAATTAATTTATATTCGATTAAATCAATTTGGCTCCATTCTATATTATTATATTTGTAAAAAAAGAAATAATTATTTATTCCATTTGAATCTATGGAGCCGTAAAAAATAAAGGAAAGAATCGAGATTAACAGAGACGAACCTATTATAAAAGAGCTTATCATTTTTGTAAATCGATAAGAATTTAGAAATTCCCATGATATAGATTTTTGATAATAGAAGTTCAAAAATTTTATATAGAACAGTCTAGTAAAACTGATGAAGAGAAAAATTTTTCCTAAAACTTTTTTATAAGTAAGAAATAAGAAAGTAAATATTGAAAATATCAGCAAAACATCGGATAAACCGACAAAAATCACTGATTCATTATTTGCGAAAAGTCTTTCACGAAATTTTAAGATATATTCTGGAAGATATAAAATAGAAAACATAAGAATAAGAAAGATCATCAGGAAGTCTGATAATATTAGCAATAAATGCATTAAATTAGTGAGGAAACTATTTTTTAAATTCATGGCTTCATTGAATTCGTTTTCTTTTATCATAATTTTTTTAAGTGCTGTCCGACATTTATTAGGCGAATAACACCAATATACTTCTCAAATTAATATTGCGCTAACATAAAGTAAAAAGAGAATAAAAAGTGATAACTAGTATATTCCGGTTATTCATTATTATCTCCCAGTTTCTAACTTTTTAATCTCATTTTCCATCGCTCTTCTCTTTTTTTATGCCATACAGCTAATAAGACTATAACGGCAACTTTTTGATTTCTTTCTTCATAGTATTTTACAGATTCTAGAATGTCAGAGACAGCTTCAGGATTTAATTTGTATTTTTCTTCCAAGAGACTTCTCCAGTTTTTTTATGGCTTCCTTTTTAGTTAATAATTTATCTGGATTTTTTTTAGAGAACGCGATTCTTTTACGAAGTTCCGCTTTTTCTTCTTCTAATAAATTATCCTCTCTTACAGTTTTATTTTTATATTTCAAAAAATCCACAAAGTCTATGACCTCCCTTTGCAACTCAGAAGGTAACTCTATGATGTCTTTTTTTAATACTTTAAAGTTGAGTGATGATTGCATTCTATTATCCTACCATAATTTTATTATAATGTAATATCCAAAGACTTTGTAAATGCTTTTTTCATAATCAATTAGCCTAATGAAGGAAAAGCACCCACAGAGAGCTACTTGATTTTAATAAATAAGGGTTTAATACTGTTAAGCTTCTTGCCTTACGAATAGTCACGAATCACACCGATTTCCCTTCTACAAAAAACCATTCTCCCTTTTCTTTTAGAAAACTCGAATATTCATGATGCACAATAGTATGATTATCCGCATCTTTGTAAGTTGCTTTAAATTCCACAAATCCTTCCTCATCTTGCAACTTCCCTTTTTTAGTTTGAATGATTTCAAGCTTTATCCACTTACTTGAAATTGCCCACTCTTTGATTGCATTCGAATCATAAAGATTACGGGTAGAGGAATGAGTTGTTTTTAAAATGTAAGGAACGGATACAGTTACATACGCGCTGTACCTTGAGCGCATTAATTCCTCTGCTGTGTTTGGTTTATTTATCCCAGTGATAAACTTTCCACAACATTCTTCGAACGATTTTTCAAAACCACAATAACAATTTTGCATAGTAAAAACATATTTGTATCCTCACTAACTTTGTAGAGTAAAAAATTTAGGCTACAAGATTACCCTATTAATATGAATTACATATACCATACCCCCCACCGTATAAAACTTGACAAAAGGAATCGAAGTTTTAAAGTAGCATTAGGAGTTAAATATGAAATATTTATCGTTTTTAGACAAAATACCTTATTCAAGTTTAATCATTGGAGCAGTCTTAATGGGACTCGCGCCATTTATGCCAATGCCTCATTCTATTGAAAAAATCCTTATGTTTGCAAAAGGAGAACTCACAAAACCAATTGATATATTCGATTTGTTATTTCATCTAAGTCCGGTTTTGATTATAGGGTTAAAGTATTATTACTCCCAGAAAATGTCTGGAGCAAAATAAATGGAAACTTGGATTTTACATAAGGAAGTTTTTTTTCGATTAGGATTTTTTTTGGGATTATTTCTATTATTCGCAGTTTGGGAATTTTTTTTTCCAGATCACAAATCTCCCTATTCCAAAACTACCAGATGGACTTCTAATCTTACTCTTGTGTTATTAAACAATTTAATCATTCGAGTTGTATTTCCAATGACTGCTATCGGAGTAGCAGAGTTTGCCGCTAAACGCGAATTTGGATTTTTGCAAATTTGGAATTTTCCTTTTTGGATGAATCTTATTTTAGGTTTACTTTTTCTCGATTTTATTATCTATCTCCAACATGTTCTATTTCATTCTATTCCAGCCTTATGGAGATTACACCGAATGCACCATGCTGATTTGGAACTAGATGTAACAAGTGGAACCAGATTTCATCCGTTTGAAATTATGATTTCTATGCT
>DDBL01000225.1:2948-3111 GCA_002333425.1 Leptospiraceae bacterium UBA2033 | reverse complement strand
TACAAAGACAAGAAAATATTCTATTGGTGAACTCGATTTGGTATGATAAGAGATTCCCGACAGAATATTTCGGGAATGACAATCGGTGTTCATCAGTGTTCATCGGTGGTAATCTTGAAAAGTAAATTCCAAGGAAATAAAATGAAACTCTTAAACCCTAAGA
>DDBL01000225.1:0-2842 GCA_002333425.1 Leptospiraceae bacterium UBA2033 | reverse complement strand
GGTGCGAGTGATTCTCGTTGGGACTCAAATCGTATCATGGCGTTCAATGAAATTCTCGGTTTTTACGGTTTATGTTATTGGTATACATGGCAAGTTTCTATGCTCGGGCTTGGTCCGATTTGGCTTTCTAAAAATGAAGTCATCAAGAACAAAGCAGCAAAACTTTTAGAAGAAGGCGAAATTTTCGCGTTTGGTTTATCAGAAAAAGAACACGGGGCGGATTTGATTGGGAGTGATATGATGCTTATCCCCAACGGCGATGGAACTTACAAAGCTCGTGGAGATAAATTTTATATCGGGAATGGAAATAAAGCGGCTATCGTTTCTACTTTTGGTAAGGTTGAAGGTACTGGCGAATTTACATTCTTCGGCGTAAATTCGCAACATCCAAAGTATGAGTTGAAGCAAAACGTTGTTACCTCCCAGAACTATGTAGCCGAGTATGAACTACACGATTATCCAATCACAAAAGACGATATTATTTCAATTGGTCGTGAGGCCTGGGATGCGTCTCTTGCGACTATCGCATTTTGTAAATTCAATCTTGGTTGGGGATCTGTTGGTATTGCGACTCACGCATTTTATGAGTCTATCAACCANNGCGATGAGAATGTTTTCTTTTCGTGCCACTGACTATATGAGAACTGCATCGGCGACTGACAGACGTTATCTCCTATTTAACCCTATGGAGAAAATGAAAGTCACCATGCAAGGCGAAGAAGTAGTAACCGCTCTTTGGAATATCATTGCTGCGAAAGGTCTTAACAAAGATGCATATTTTGAAATGGCGATTCGTGATATCCAAATGCTTCCACGTCTTGAGGGAACTGTTCATGTGAACATGATCCTCATTATGCGCTTTATGCAAAATTATTTTTTCAAACCAGATGCATCTCTTCCTGTTATACCTCGAGTTCATACTTTGACTGATGATACTTTCCTTTTCAACCAAGGCGCTACTACAAAAGGATTCGAGAAAGTTGTGTTTCATGATTATAACATTGCGTATAATAGCTATAATCTTCCAAACCTTACTATCTTCAAAGAGCAAATCGCTGTATTTAAAGAGCTACTCGAAAAAGCTGCTCCTGACAAAGCGCAAAGAGTTGACATCGACTTCATGCTCACTGTTGGTGAGATGTTTACCCTTGTGGCTTATGGTCAGTTGGTGCTCGAGCAAGCAAAACTCACAAACGAAGACGAAGCTTTAATCGATCAAATCTTTGACTTCATGGTTCGAGATTTCTCCCGTTATGCGACACAGCTTTACTCAAAACCTACTAGCACAAAAGAACAACAAGACTATGCTATGAAGATTTTGCGTAAACCAGTTCTAAACCAAGAAAGATTCGATAACATCTACAAAAACCAAATCATGGCTCTTGTGGATACTTATGAGATGAATAGATAAGATTTGTTTCCAGATTGCCACAGAGGCACCGAGACACAAAGAGGTTAATGATTATTTTCCGTAAGAGCGTCTTTTCATTCTACGTAGAGACAGGTTTCAAACCTGTCTCTACTCGTAGTAAGGTTTATTTTATTCTATCTTCTTCATCTCGTAAAAATCAAACATTTCTTTTTTAGGAATGCTTTGGTCAATTTCATATCCGCTACAAGGTGGATTTTTAATATTAGAAATATTCTTTGGATTTAAAACGAATTCAATCGTAAAGGTTGATTTCTTTCTTAGGATTTTCAATTTCAAGTGTCTATTCTTCTTGAAATTAGATTTTAATTCTTCATAAGCTTTTTCATTTCCTAAAAATCGAAAAACTTTTTCTCCATTCACCTCAGTTATTAAATCATTTTTTTTAATTCCTAAATAATTCAGAAAACTCTTTTTAGGAAAGGAGTATATTCGAAATCCAACAATCTTTCCTTTTCTAAGTGCCGGACCAATTGTTTCGGAGGTTGTAACACTACAAGAATCTAAATCGCGTTGTAATACAAAAAGACTCAGGCTAATGGCTAATAGATATATAAAAGGTTTTTGTTTTACAAGTGGATTTTTAGTCATGAGGTAATCTTGCAATACCTCAAGAGATTTAGCAAGATTTAAACGTATGCAACTAGGTATACGTCAGTCAAAATTGCTTTTTTTGATTGACGGTTTGCTATTAACCGCTCAAATTAGTGTCGTCATAGCAGAGTATTGAAAGGAAAACAAATGAATCAGGATATCAGGTGGAAGCAGCGATTTACTAATTTCAAAAAAGCATACAGTCAATTGACTGAATTCATGGAAAAGCCTGAATTGAATAAATTTGAAGTGCAAGGACTGATTCAGTGTTTTGAATACACGTTTGAACTTTCATGGAAAACTTTAAAAGACTATTTAGAATTTGAAGGATACGATGTTAATACACCGAGAGAGACGATAAAAAAAGCATTTCAGACTGGAATGATTGAAGATGGAAACGTTTGGTTAGATGCTCTAGAGAAAAGAAATATCATGTCACACACCTACAATGAAAATATAACGAAACAAACAGAGCAATTGATAAAGACTAAATATTATTTTATAATTCAAAAACTCGTCACATACTTTTCAAAAATGGAATAGGTTTTTTTAAATGAGATTTGGTTTAAGCGAGAGTGAAATCGATATTATCCGTAAACATCTAAGTAAATATCCAGAAATTGAAAAAGCAACTATTTTCGGATCAAGAGCGAAAGGAAATTTTAAGAAAGGGTCGGATGTGGATATTGCCCTTTATGGGAAAAATGTAACGTTAGATACCATTACTTCTATAAATTATCAATTAAATGAAGAGACTCCATTGATTTATTTTTTTGACATATTAAGTTATAATGATATAGAGACAAAAGAATTAAAAGA
>DDBL01000238.1:11782-64504 GCA_002333425.1 Leptospiraceae bacterium UBA2033 | reverse complement strand
ATCTCCAAGAAGCCTTACAATAAAAATTTTGTTTCAATTAATCCGATTTTTTTAAAAAAGAATTGAAAAAAATTAACATAGAGTTCGAAGGATAGACATAGACCACCTCCGGTAAAATATATTTCTTTCCAATTTTGTTTAAAGCATCCATGTCTGCGAGGTCTACTTTTTTCCCGAAAGCTTTTTCTAAGTCCGTTTTGACTTTATCATAAAGATTAAAAAATTTCCAGCCGGGGTATTTTAATTCAGCAATTTCTGTAGAGCGATACAAAATATCAATATCACTTTCTTCTTTCGCATCACCTCTAGCAACAGAACCAAAAATTCCTACAATGATAAAACCATCAGCCTCATACTGCCTTTGGATGGTTTTTATTTTATCTAAATATTCTTGTTTGATATTCTGTTTCATATTATCCTACGATATTACATTAAGTCTGTGGGTTCTCTATATTCATTTCAACCACTTTTTGAACTACCGAGAATTCCTCGGTAGTTGCCGATTCTTCTAACTCTTTCTCTTGGTATATGTTTTTAAGGTGAAAGGAAATATTATCCGTAGAGCATTCAAATAGCTCAGCCATCAACTTCTGCGAGAGCCAAAGGTTTTCGTTTTGATAACGAACTTCTACTTTTATTTTCCCACTTTCCGTTTCATAAAAAGTGATTTGATTTTTCGTTTCATCCAATGGCTCAGTCATCTCATTTCACCATTTCCAAAAGTTTTACCAATCTAGTTTGCACTTCGGCTACATCGGTTTGCAATTCTTTGATTCTATCACTGACAAGAATTTTATCTTCCGCTTCACTAAATACAAATGGTTTGTATTGTCCCGCAGATAAATTCCAACCTTTGGCTTCAATGCAATCTGGATCAAGTAGAGCAGTATTATAAAATGCTTTTTCTTCTTCTGGAATTGTCTCTAAAAATTCTTTGCGCTCTTTTTCATTTAATTCATCTACCAATTTTCCGGCATCATTATAAAGTCGAATAGACTTAACATATTCAGTTCTCACATTTCCTTTTGAATCATGCGAGCCTTTTAGTTTGCCACTGACCCAATCTGGATTTTCTAAATACTTACGAACAGGACTAGACCAACTCTTAGGAGTTTTTAATTTTTCTTTTTGTTTAAAAGATTCTTGTGTGCGAAGAGTTACATCAAATCCGTCGAGTTTTGCATATTCCTTTGCAATCTTAAACGCAATACCAGTGTAATCCTCTACTTTATATTTTGCTTTTTTGCCTTGTAGATTTTTGAGAATCTCTTCGCTACTATTTTGGTAGTTCGACAGGCTCACTATGACATCTTTGTCGTTACTGTCATTTTCTGTCATCCTGAGCTTGTCGAAGGATAAGTTTGCGAGTCGAACCACCTCAAATATCTCATTTACTTTTTTTTCATAAAGGATTCTACCCTTACTATCATCTTTATCGAATAGACTTTTGTAAGAAATATTCTCTTGCTTAGCTTGGTCTTTAGTAGAATTACCATTCTTGTCATTGTGATAGTTCGACGGGCTCACTATGACACCTCTGTCATGGTGAGCAGCAACATCCGAGCTTGCGTGTCGAACCATCGTAAAAAAGAAAGTCTCTCTAAATTTTTTTGTAATCTCTTTTTTTAAAACTTCTATGTCAGGTGATTTCTCTGAATTGAGCGGTTGATTGTAGAGGATACTTTCGATTAAATCCTTAATAATAGGAATTTGTTTTTTATCAATTTCTCTTTCTGCAATTACCGGATCTCCATTTCCAGGAAGTTTAAATAACTCAGAAAGATTGGCAAGTTTTCCTTGGCTTAATTTCACTTCCTTATCATCAGGATATTTTTTTAGTAGATTTTCGTCTGCAAGTCTCCATCTTTCGGTAGAGTAAGTAGGTTGGTAATAATCTAAGTCATCATAATTTTTTTCATTACGAATTTTGAATTTTTTCACAGCGTCCCAGAGATCATTGTTTTGCCCTTTTCTTTCAGTTCTCTTTGCATCTAAGGAATAACATTCTTGTTCTATTTCATAAAACCAAACAGATTCTGTTCTTGGTATTTTATTTCTTAAATCTTTTGCGCTTGCCTTATCAGCTTTCTTTGTTTCTTTCTGAAAAATTAAAATAGAAGTTTTAACACCTGTATAAGGTTGAAAGGCTCCACCAGGTAAAGAAATAATTCCTTCAATTTGGTGCTCCATAAGTAATTCTCTTCTTAGGGCTACGTGGGCATCTGTGCTTCCAAATAAAACTCCTTCCGGAACGATTACTGCACATTTGCCACCAACTACTAGTAAATCTAGCATTAGCCACACAAAAAGTAATTCACTCTTATTGGTAATCGCGACTTTTGACTTGCCTCCTGATTCTCCAGCTTTCGGGAATATATCTTTATCATCTAAATCATCAGTATCTATCGTTCCGGTAAAAGGGGGATTAGCTGCTACGCGGTCATAAGTTTCCGAGTCTAATAAGCTCAATATATGTTTTTGAACTAGATCGTCTGTTTCCTTTCGTTTAGCAAGACTATCTCTTTGGTAGATTCCAGGATTTTCGATTCCATGTAGCAAAAGATTCATCCAACCAATTCGCACCATCGTTCTATCATTGTCAAAGCCGGTATAATTTTTCCCGTCGAAAAGTTTTTTATCTTGTTCAGGGTTTAACTTATCGCCTATCGCACGGTGAGGAGTCCCATCCCATTCAATTTTGATTCCATCTTTGTCTGTATATTTTTGCAAAAGAAAACTAATAATGGAGAATATAAATCCTCCCGTTCCAGAAGCAGGATCAATGCATCTCATTCCAGGCTCAGGGTCTAGAATTTCTACCATCATTCGAATAAAATGACGAGGAGTTCTAAATTGTCCATTTGTGCCTGCACTAGAAACTTCCGATAGCAGATACTCAAATGTATCCCCCATAATGTCATCACTAATAGAAGCCGCATCTATATTGGAAAAAAGTTCATCAATGAGTTGAATTGCTTCCGCAAGAATTGCCCCTTTGTTTGGATCTAGTTGAAAATAGGCATCACTCATTCGATTGCCGATAGAGCTTAATTTTTTATCAAGGGAATCAGCAGAACGAAAAATTTCTTCTAAATTGCGTAGCCAGGGAAATACAATATTAATAAGATGATTAACATTATTTTTCTGTATCTGAATATAAGACCATTTACACTGATTTAGATTCTTTTGAAATTCTTTCTCTAATTCTTGTCTTAACTTTTCATAGTCAGCTTTTGATATTTTTTGTCCTTTCGGTTCTTGGTAGAAGGGAATTTTGCTTTTTAAATCATCTGTATAAATACTACTATCATAAATGGATTTTTTCCCATTCTCGATACGCTTTGCATCAAGTCCTTCTAGTCGTTTCAAAAACAATAAATATGTAATTTGCTCAATGGCGACTAAAGGATTTGTAATCCCTGCTGTCCAAAATTTATTCCAGAGTAAATCAATTTTACTTTTTAAATGAGGGGCTAACATATATACTTCCTAGGCAGCATCTTCGAATTTAGATGCTAATTTTAAAATTTCTTCTATCTCATCTGGTGTAAATAGAATTTCTACTTTTCCGGCTCGTGAAAGCGGTGGATTATTAAAATCTTCTCTTTGAATTTTAGCATGATTTAAAACAGCAGACCTAACTGCTCTTAAAAATTGAATCTGGCTTGCAGAAAAATTATGCTCACTAATAAATTTTTCAAACTCATCTCGAATTTTTTCTTCCCAAGAAGGGAGTTTATGAATATCGAGGATATGATTCAAAAAATCCGCCAATCCAGCTTCGGGTGTTTCATACACTTTTTGTAAAATATCTTCTGTGATATATAGATCAGGAGTATTCAAAGCTTTTTCTAACTCTGCTCTATCTTCCTCTGTCAGAATCTCACCCTGTTTTAATTTCTTTAAAGGAATTGAAACTTCTGTAAGTTGTTTGATCTTAGCTTCCACTTTCCCTTTGTAGCTCTCTGCAAAAGCTCCTTCTCCAGAAGGTCCATAAATAATCCATTTGCGTTCTTTGATCTGATCGGGAAGATTCAATTGGATGATTGTATTACTCTCCGATTTTCGAAATTTCATAAGAGGAGCAAATGTTTCTTGTAAATCTTCTAATCTCTCTTGGTCTAAATTTTCCCAAAAGCCAATGCTTTTCATCCAAGTCAATTTTTCTTCTACATCTTTTACTTCTTTGATCGTAGTCGCAAGACTTGCTAAATCTTCTTTTATTTTTTCAGAAATTCGAATTAACTCTTCTGTATCCTTTTCAAGCCATGCAATAAAAGTTTTTTCTACTCGAATTCTAAATTGAATTTCATGCAGGCTCACTCCACCGTATTCTCGAAATAGAGGAGCAATAGATTGCGTTAAATAGATATTAGATGCTTCTTCTGGATCAGGGAATTTTTCCAATAAATTTTTAATTTTTAAATAATGCGGTTTTACACTATTATTCTCAAAAGGTAATTTTTGAAGCATAGCCTGTAAATCTTTTATTACTTTTTCCACTGGAAGATGATTCGCGTGTAAAATTCTATATTTATCTAATCTAATTCTAAATAGTTTTACTGGCAAAGGCTCTGTAGAAGGAGTAATTTCTCCTTCTGGATTGAGTTGGAAATAATCGAAGTTATCCCATAAGTCCATTATTAAAAAATCTTTTTTGACTTCCCCAGTTTCTTTGTATGTATGTAAACGTGTTCCTCGCCCGATCATCTGCCAAAATTTTACCTTACTAAATATAGGTTTTGCAAATACAAGATTTTGTATTGCAGGAACATCAATACCTGTATCCAGCATATCCACAGAAATAGCAATACGAGGCATATCTTTAGTTTTAAAATCATCCAGTGTTAATTCTGCTTTTTCCATATGGCTGTCAATAATTTCAACCATTCCCCTGTTTACATAATCAGGATATTTTCTTCTAAAACTTTCATAAAGTCCAATTGCATGATTGTGGCTAATGGCAAATAGAATAGTTTTATGAGGAATCCCTAAAATATCTTTTCTGCATTTATCAATAAATTCAATAACGATTGCATCATTGGTTCCAGTATTCGATACTTTCTTTTCTAAATCCGAACCATCAA
The DNA here is from genome assembly GCA_002333425.1 of Leptospiraceae bacterium UBA2033. Taxonomy (GTDB): domain Bacteria; phylum Spirochaetota; class Leptospiria; order Leptospirales; family Leptospiraceae; genus UBA2033. The sequence goes on along the minus strand of DDBL01000238.1, from coordinate 59,417 downwards.
AATCAATTTCTTCTAAATCTATACCCGAATCTTTAAGCTGGTTTAAAAGTGGAAGAGAAAGCTGATTTGCCCTTATCCCCTCTAATTGAAACCCTGTTCGTGCATGGTATCTTTTAAAATCTACAAGATTTTTATCTTTAACTGCTTCATCAAACGAGTAATAAAAAGTCGGGTGTCCATCCTCGCATTCGAATAATTGAAAAGTATTATGATCTATGTAATCTGTCGGTGTAGCCGTTAGCCCCAAGACAATAGAATCAAACCTCTCAAAAATCCCCTTATAACGATTATAAATAGAACGATGACTTTCATCTGCAATAATCAAATCATAATACCCAACGGATAATTGAGTGTAGACTTGCATCATACTTGGATACGTTGCAACATGAATTCTAGAACCATGAGAAATTTCACCGGACTCAATCTTAGAAATACTTTCGTTGGGAAGATGTTCCTTAATTGCGCCTATCGCTTGTTTGACTAACTCACGTCTATCGGCTAAGAATAATATGCGTTGTGCTCTCTTAGCCCTGAGCATTACATCCATAATCGAAACAACGGTTCTAGTTTTTCCAGTTCCAGTTGCCATGACCAAAAGAAATTTTCGTTTTAAAGATTCGATGCCTTCTGTGACTTTTCGGATTGCTTCTTTTTGATAGCTTCTACCTGCAATAGATTCATTGATGGTAACTTTCGAAAGTGGAATAGAATATTCTCTTTGGTGAAGCATTCTCTCCAAGTCTTCCCTTGAATAGAATCCATTCACTTTTCTTTCCGGTCCTCGACCTCTATCCCAAAAAAGAATATCAATTCCATTCGTTAAAAAAATAAACGGATCAACTCCATATTGCTCTTTAATGATATCCGCATAATCAGCAGCTTGTCTTTTCCCAGCAAGTGCATCTCTCTCAGTCCTCTTGGCTTCCACAATTGCAAGAGGCTTTTTATATTTATCAAACAAAACATAATCTGGAAATTGTCGAGTCTCCAAAGAAGTGGGAGATGGTTTAAGAAAAAACTCTTCTACATATTCAATATCTTTACCCGCCCAACCAGCACGGGCAAGCCAACTATCAATCAATATATCTCGTGTTTCTATAGCAATCCACTTACTTAGAACTAATCCCAAGTAGTTTTTGTAACTCTTCTGGACTCGCTGCAAATTGAATAGATGTGATTTTGTAGTTATCCAGGCTAATGACTGTTAGCTTTCCTTTTTCTTTAGGAATATCCTTACTAATTCCTTCTTCTTTGATAAGATGGATTGTGTAGTTGTAGGATCGCATTTTGGGGAGGGCTACGAATTTTGTGATTAGAAAAGGCATTCTATGAATATCCGAGACAAATACGATGGAGTTTTGTTTTAGATATTCATCTCCTAGTTTTTCAAAAACTTCATGGGCGATTTTGCTTGCTTCCATTTCGGAGGTGAATACGAGAGTTTTAGTTTGTTGGGGGATGGAAACTTTTTCGTCTTTTTGCGTTTCGTATTCTAAGAGTTTAAATTCATTTCCTACTTGGAGGGTTTCGCCAAGTAGACAAAGGGAGAACGAAAGAAAGGTAAGTGTAAATAGAATTTGTTTCATAAAAACTAAATCGTTATGAAATTGGTATATAGCAAGTAAATATATTTTAAGCCATCAAATATTCCATTACTTTACTTGCGACTAATTCGCATTGGTCGTCATTGACGCAGAAGTCGTGGGAGATTAACGCAAGGACTTCAGATTTAATAGAAGGGAATTTTGATTTTAAAAATTCTAATTGAGATAGAGGTGCCCAGAGGTCATCGGTACAGTAGAATAGGACTGTAGATTTTAAATTCGATTTAAAAAAATCTAAATCTAAGTCTTCGGTGAGAGTTTGAAATTCAGTGTCAGCAAGAAAAAAGATATTTGCGAAGATATTCTTTTTAGTAAGAAAATATTCTTCTAAGATGCGAATTGTATTTTCGCTAGCGTGAGAGTAAAGTAGTTTGACAATCGAAAGAATCATCGACGTTGGTAGTTTTCTAAAAATGCGATAACTCCCAAGTAAGAGTTTTACATGATTTTCATTAGCGATAAATTGNNTTATGATCTAATTCTTCTCGTATAGAAAAATGCTTTTGTGGATTTTGTTGCGTAAACCCTGCATAACTTATCATGTAGATATTTACATTTGAGTTAGTTTTTTGGATAAGATGATTTGCGAAATCTGTGTATAAAGGAGCTATTCCTGGGTTTCCTGGTAATATTACAATATTGAGTTTGGAATTTGACTCATAGCTAAAAATGTCTGTGGCAATTCCTGAAATGATTTCTTGTTTTGTGTTTAACATATTTACTCCTTATATTTTGAAATCGGATATTTTCAAATCAAGTTAGAGCAAGTATTTAATTCTTTACTTTTTGAACTTTCTTAAAATCACTGAAGTATGAGTTTTCAAATTGAGACGTTTCCTGTTTATCCATTGGGTTGTAATTGTTCGATTGTGTCTTGTGATAAAACGCGAGAAGCGATTGTAATTGATCCGGGTGGAAGTGAAGAGCGAATTTTTAAATACTTGAAGTCGAAAGATTTGAAAGTCACACAGATCATCCATACTCACGCTCATTTTGATCATTGTCTAGGGACAAAGTCTGTGGCAGATGCTCACGAAGGCTGTAAAATTGGTCTTCACAAAGAGGATTTAAAACTCTACCAAAGTATTCACATGCAATGTGAGATGTTCGGTGTGGATTTTAAAGGGGAAATTCGAGATATAGATTACTTTTTGGAAGACAATCAGATTCTTACTGTAGGAACTTCTACCAATATGGAAGTGCTTCATACTCCAGGGCACAGTCCGGGATCGGTTTGTTTTGTTCTTAAAAGTTCTGAAAAGCAGGTTCTTTTTTCGGGAGATACGCTTTTTTCAGGAAGCATTGGTAGAACGGATCTTTGGGGCGGGGATTATGACACAATCATTCGATCAATTCAGAACAGATTATTGGTATTGGAAGATGAAACGCTTGTCATACCAGGTCATGGTGAGGCAAGTGTCATATATAGGGAAAAAATGTACAACCCTTATCTAAATTAAGGGATTCGGATAATTTTTGAAGATAGGAGTTCCGACAATTGTAGGAGAACGTTTATGATGATCATTCGGCTAATTGCATACCTTTTACTGCTCATTTTTTTCTGTGGGACTTTGGCTGTTTCCGCAGTATCTTGGTCGTTTTATGAATCTGTTTACTCTTCCCTCAATCTTTTAAAATACACCTCAGATAACAAAGCCCGCGATATTTTGGCGACAGTTGCTCGTGTTGCGGAAACCAAGATGGATTCTGAGGCAGGTTATACGGAAATGAATGATTTTTTTATTCGTATGATTAAACAATCCGAAAAAGATTTGGATAAGTTTACAATTAAAGAAGTTTTTCTAATTTCCTCTGACGGAATTATTTTGTCTCATAGCAATCCACTAGAGGTAGCATCTGACATTAATAGTCGCACACCTTCGCCTAAATACAATAAGCCCTATTATATGCGTGCTCTACGTATGAGAAAAGGGCAGCTCCCAACTCCACAAACATTCGGACAAGAATACAAAGGTGAGGAAACTTTTTATGGAAAAATGATCATGCGTCTTTTTCCAGAGTTAAAATACCAAACTGTGTTGTTATCCGCACCGATTTACAAAATGGAGAAGTTGGAGACTAACGGTTCAATCCATTTGATATATAATCGTGGAAACGTTCTTTTCTTTATGGAGAGTCAGAAAGAAATCTTCTTTTGGATGTTAATGAATTATGTTGGGATTTCTATTTTAGTAAGTGTTGTTCTTTGGTTGGGTTATACTTTCTTTCTATTTGGAAGTTACAAACAAGGTGCGCGCAATACAGCGAATATCCCCGACCCAGAGTTACCTAAAACACTTGCAAAAATTGAAACTGTTTTCAATAAACAAGAAGACACAATCAAACGTTATCTTACTCCAATTCCTATCAAACTTGACAATACTGTTTTAAATGCAGAAAGTATTACAGAGGTGCGTCAACCACCGGTTCATCCTGAAAATGAAACAACAGCTAAGATGCCTACTCTTGTGAATAACTCCAATAACGGAAATGGAAATGGCAAACTACCGGTTAATACCAATAAGGCGAATCCGACAGAAGCATTGGATGCAATATACCTTGACTAATGTTAGATGTATCTATTAAAGAAGACAATGTAAACGAAACACAAGTTGTATTCGTTACTCTCAAGGGTGCCCTAGATTCTGAAAAGGCAATAGACTTTTATGATTTTATCAATGCTGAAATCATAAAAGGATTTCGAAAGTTTGTAGTAGATTCTTCTCGATTGGATTATATATCTTCTTCTGGAATTTCAATCATCATCCGTCTTCAACACAAGTTACTCGAAAAAGAATCTAGACTTGTATATTTTGGATTCAATAAAGAGATTTCGCTTGTTCTAAATTTTTTTGGTCTTACAAAGGAAATTCCGATAGCGGATAATTCCAATAATGCGGTTAAATTATTAAATCCAAATCACGATGCATTCTCCAAAGAATCAGAAATTTATTCGATTGAAGAAGATTCAGATTCTGAAAGTGAAATTGTTATTACTGATTTATCTAAAACTAGTGAATATGAACCGATTTCGATTCAAGTTTCCGAGCCAAAATCAGCAACCATCCTAGAGCCAGAAATCGCCAAAAAAATCAAATCCAATCGTTTTACTTTGACAGAAGAACATGAAACGTTAGAGGAAATAGCTACTTCTCCGATTGAGGAAGTTTTTCCAGATCCAATTCTTGAGTCGGTTACTCCTAAGTATCCGGAACTCAAAATCAAACTTCCTTTTATAACTCGAACAGAAACAAATCCTTCCAGAACAACTATCATGGATAGCATTACGGACTTTGAAACAGATCACACAGAAAGGTATGATGTAAATACTTTATCAAATGTAAGTGATACGAATTTTACTGTTTTAGTTGTAAACTGCGGCAACTGTGGTTCCAAAATTAGAATTCGTAAACAGGGCAAACAACAATGTCCAAAATGTGGCTATAAATTTCTACTTCGTCAATCTGGTTCTATTTCTACCATTGAACGACTTTAGATGACAGAACAAGAATTAAAAACACTCAAGGGTTTATCGTCAGCAGAGGTTCTTTCTAGATTAAAAAAGTTTGGAACCAACGAACTTCCATCTGGCAAAAAAAGAAATATATTTCAAATTCTATTTTCTGCAATCAAAGAGCCGATGTTTCTGATTCTCCTTTCTTGCAGTAGCATCTACTTTTTATTAGGCGATATACAAGAAGCAATTGTGCTTGCGTTTTCTGTTTTAGTAATTTTAAATATTACAATTTACCAAGAAAATAAAACCGAGAATTCCTTACAGGCACTAAAGGACTTATCTAGCCCACGTGCTTTAGTGATTCGAAATGGAGTAGAAGAGCGAATTGCCGGAAGCCAAGTGGTACCTGATGATTTAATTTTAATTAAGGAAGGAGATCGTGTTCCGGCTGACGCATTTATTATCTGGGAAAGAAATCTTACTCTAGATGAATCTATTCTTACAGGAGAATCTTTTTCTGTTAGGAAGTTTGCAGAAGTTAGTCAAGAACCAAATTCAGATAAAGTGTTTTCTGGAACGTTAGTTGTTGCAGGTCAAGGAGTTGCGAAGGTATTTGCTACTGGTCTTTCTACCGAGATCGGCAAAATAGGAGTATCCTTAGGAAATTTAGAAGAAAAAAATACTCATATCGAATCGGAAATAAACCAAGTAGTGAAAATATTTTCGATTGTTGGTTTGTCTTTATGTGTTGTGATTGCGGTAGTATATGGATTTACCCGTGGGTTTTGGCTCAAAGGATTTCTTGCAGGTCTTACACTTGCGATGTCGATTTTGCCGGAGGAGTTTCCAGTTATATTTACAGTGTTTATGGCACTGGGTGCTTGGAGAATTGCCAAAGAAAGTGTGCTCACTAGAAAACGTGGGGCAGTGGAGATGTTAGGTTCAGCCAGTGTATTATGTGTAGATAAAACAGGAACACTTACACAAAATAAAATGAGCCTAAAAAAAATTTGGTCACAGGGAAATTCATTAGATACGTATTCGGATAAAATTTCTGAAATTCCAGAAGTGTTTCATGAACTTTTAGAATATGGAATTTTAGCCTCAAAAAAAGATCCATTTGATCCAATGGAAAAAGAGTTACTTAGTTTTGGTGGAAATTTTTTAAAGAACACAGAGCATTTACATCCAGGTTGGGATTTAATACGTGAGTATCCGCTCTCTCAGGAATTATTATCCTTATCTCATGTCTGGGTTTCCGAGGAAGAGAATGAATATATCATTGCATCAAAAGGTGCACCTGAATCTATTTGGGATTTATGCCACTTATCCGCTCAGGAAAAAGAAAAATTACTACCGGTAATTCATGATTTGGCGTCGCAAGGACTTCGTATTTTGGGTGTTGCCAAGTCTCATTTGAAAAAGGAAAAACTTCCTTCTAATCAGCATGATTTTACATTTCAGTTTCTTGGATTTTTAGGATTCGCGGATCCGATTCGTACAAATGTGCCAAATTCAATTAGAGAATGCCAAGAAGCAGGTATTAAAGTTGTTATGATAACAGGGGATTATGAAGGCACAGCACGAAGTATAGCGGCAGAGATTGGTTTGCCGCTAGGGGAGTCTGTAATCACAGGAACAGATTTAAAAAATCTAAGTGACACTGAACTCAAGCGGCGAATGGTAAATACCTCTATATTCTGTAGAGTTGCACCTGAACAAAAATTACAGATTGTAAATTCATGGAAAAGTTTGGGCAAAATTGTTGCTATGACGGGGGATGGGGTAAATGATGCGCCTGCATTAAAATCTGCGGATATTGGAATTGCTATGGGAAAAAGAGGAACTGACGTAGCAAGAGAAGCCTCAGATATTGTTCTTGTCGAAGATGATTTTTCTTCTATTGTAAAAGCAGTTCGATTAGGGAGAAGAATTTACGCGAATTTAAAAAATGCAATGACCTACGCATTTGCTATTCATATTCCAATTGCTGGTTTGTCTTTGATTCCTGTTTTGTTTGGTTTGCCTTTACTTCTTTTGCCGATGCATATTGTATTTTTAGAGTTAATGATTGATCCTGCTTGTTCGGTTGTATTTGAATCAGGAAAAGAGGCTAATGACATTATGTCGAAACCGCCACGAGATGTTTCTGAAAAAGTATTTAGCTGGATTATTCTAGAAACTGCTATTTTGCAAGGACTTAGTATTCTAATTTTTTCTTTGATTTCTTTTTATTTTATTTGGTACCAGGGAGAATTTGAAGATAAAGCAAGGACTACTTGTTTTGTAACTTTGATTATAGGAAATACTTTTTTGGTTTTAAAAAATCTCTCGGAGAAGAAATTTTCTTTAAACTTTATAAAGACAATGAATTTACCATTTAGAATTTTGGCAGTCAGCGCGTTATTGTTATTAGTCGCTGTTGTCTATACACCCTTTCTTAGAAATTTATTTCATTTTTCAGAAATAGATTTTTTAGAATTTGGAATTTCTGTTCTTTTAGGAATACTTTCTATATTAGCTACTTATTTGATTCCAAATAAAAATAATTAAGTATTAGAATTATTGTTTTTTATCAGCGAGGATGTTTTTGTAGTTGTTAGGTTTTTTGGTAATATCGGCGAGTGTGTAATTATCTAACGTTTTCAAAAATGCATTCAAAGCTGAGCCGAGAATGTTTTGGAGTTCGCAAACTGGACTGATTGTGCAGTGACCATTTGGATTAAAACAATCTGCTATAAAAAAACTTGGTTCCATAGTTTTTACGACTTCAGAAAGACTGATTTTATTTGAGGGTTTTGCTAACGTTAGTCCCCCTTTTACTCCGGGAACTGTTTGAATATAACCCATACTGGAAAGTTTATGCACAACTTTTACTAAATGATTTTTGGAAATTTTAAACGAAGTAGATATTTCTTTTATGGTAACTTTTCTATCTAGATTTACGGAAAGATAAATTAATACCCTGAGAGAATAGTCTGTATAACGTGTTAATTGCATGTTGAAAGCATTAAATATTGATTAGTGACACTGTGTAAATATTTTTTCCTTTACAATTGGTGTATTGAAAATATACTAATTGCAAAACTTTTCATAGACGGAGTTAATTATGGCGATGACTGACGCATATCGTAAACAACACAATGAATTATTAGATTTAGCAGGAAAATTGTCTGGAAAGCTAGTAAAAGAGGAAGTGATTAAAAGTGCAGATGAAATTATAAACGTACTATCCCAGTTTGCAAGTAAGTTAAATATGCATTTGACAATGGAGGATAAGGCTCTTTATCCCAAACTCATGACATCCACAAATCCAAAAACAGCACAAACAGCAAGAGAATACATGACAGAAATGGGTGGGATTAAACAAGTTGTAGAAAAATATATTTCTTCGTGGTCTTTGTCTAAGAATATTATTTCGGAACCTCAAAAGTTTATTGATGAGTCCAAAGGAATTATTTCTGCTTTAAAAGCTAGAATTGACAAAGAGAATAATATCCTTTATCCTCTAGCGGATTCACTTTAAAAAATCAAAATTTCTTTCCAATGATTCAACTGATAATTGGTCTATTTTTGGGTGCGAGTTTAGCGAGTTTTTGTTTTTTGTTATGGTATATGTATGTTTATAAAAGATTCATTTATCATTTATCGAAAAATTTGGACTTTTCTAATTCGCAAAGTGAACTTGAAAATAATCAAAATTCATTTTTCTATCAAAAGTTCGTAACTAAAAATCAACTAGAAACTTGTTCAAAATTAGATTCCACTTTAGAGAATAACCAAACTATTCTAGAGCAACTAAAATTTAACTTAGTTCAGCAGGATTCTACTTTAGATTCAATAGTCGAATTTGCGGAAAATTTTGGGAAGGTATCACAGTTACAATCTCAATCTACAGAGAATGTAGCGGCTAACACCGAAGAGCTGCGAGCTTCTTTTGATAATATAAACGCTTATGCAGAAAATCAGGTAAACAATCTAACAAATGTACATTTACAACTTAGTAGCTTTACTATTTTTATGAAAACATTGAGTAATGAAATTTCTGCATTCTCTTCGGATTCTAAAATTTTTACAGATAGAATCCATAGAGGTAATGTAGTAGTAACCTCTGCGAATTCGGCAATGATGAATATCGCAAATTCCTCTTCTAAAATTAAAGAAATTGCAAATAGTATAAATGAAATTTCAGATCAAACTAATTTACTCGCACTCAATGCCTCTATTGAAGCTGCCAGGGCGGGTGAGAAGGGTAGAGGTTTCGCAGTAGTAGCCAAAGAAATTTCCAAACTTTCAGAAAGAACAGTGAACAGTGTAAAAGAAATTGAAGCATTTGTAAAAAATACAAATCATGAAGTTCAAACAGGTATTGAGACATTGCACATAACGTCTGAGATTATTACAGATATGCTTAAATGGACAGAAAAATTAGAACGATTTCTAGAAAAATATTCTACCGAAGTAATAGATAAAACGACTACAATCAACGATATTTCTAGTAACTTGGAAAATGTTAAACAAGGTGGATTCGAAATAAAAAATGCCTCTAGAGAGCAGACCGAAGCAGTTGCACAAATCAATATTAAAACCCAACATATTGCACAGGAGTCAGAGAATATTCTGATGAGCTCTATGGAGTTAGGCGCAATAGTTGATGAATTAAAAAGGATTACTATTTCCTTAAAGAAAATTATCTCGACATAATCTAAAAATAATTGAAAACAATCTTCCCTATAAAATCACTTTACCGAATGACGTTCCTTTATACACTGGGTTTTACTTTTAGGAAAACTTTTAAAAATTAACAAAACAATTTTTTTACAAAGTCAAATGCTAAAAATAGGATAAGGTGTAAAATGATAACTGATAATTTAGTTCAATGTTGTATGTGTAAAAAAGTTATGAAAGCAAACGCAAGAGAATCAAAAGTCGAAAAAGGGAAAAACTTAGCCATTTGCCCTTTTTGTAAATCGGCAGAATTTCAAACTCCAAAACTCACCGTCAAACAAGACAAAAAATGGTAATTCAAATCATTTGTTACAATTAATTTAGTTTGTGAAATTTTTAGTTTACATTTTTGACGAAATAATTTATTGATTTCGGCATGAGTAAAATTATTCCTCTCCTGTTATTATTTGTAATACTTCAATGTTCAAAAAACTCTGTTAGAGAAAATTTGCCTGTCGATTATGTTTTAATTCATCACAAAATACAGATAGATTCCTTGGAAAGAGAGTATATTTTGTTTCAGCCTAAGCAGATAAAAGCAGAGGTGATTTTAATTGCTTTACATGGAAGAGGTGGGACCGGGGAGGAGCTTATGTGGAAAACAGGATTTAACTCATTGGCAGAAGAAGAGGGGTTTATCATTGTTTATCCCTTTGGTCTAAATAGAGCATGGGTGGATGGAAGACAGCTTCCTGATGAAGATAAAAATGCGAATGACGAAAAATTTATTTTAACCCTAAGAGAAAAATTAAAAAAAGAATTTTCTATTCAAAAATTTTTTCTCTTTGGATATTCTAATGGTGGATTTATGGTACAAAGGATGGCATTTTTCTATCCTAACACATTTATCGGTTACGCAGGAGTAGTCTCTAGTATTTCTGAAAATTTAAACAAACACAAACCCAGACAGCCGGCTGCGGTTCTTTTTATAAATGGAACGGATGATCCTATTGTTCCTTATAACGGTGGAATGATACTTGGAAATAAAGGAGTTGCTCTTGGTGTAGAGGATACAGTCAAACAATGGATTAAATGGAATAAGTGTGAATTGAAACCAGAATTGGAAACAATAAATCAACAAGACGACGGAGTGAAAGTTTTTATCTATAACTATACAAAATGCAAATCGAAAAAATCAGTTCGATTTATAAAATTAGAAGGTGCGGGTCATGGTTGGCCTGGTAAATTAGAAGAGGAAATATCTGGTTTTGGAAAATTTACAACAGAGGTCAGTGCAAATCAGGAAATCTGGAAATTTGCGAAATCTCAATTACCAAGGAAAAACTAAGTTTTTTTCCATTAACTGAATTGGAAGATTTAGAAATGCGTTAGTTGTTCTTTCTATTATTTTGCATTTAGGAGAAACTTCGCAGTCTCCTGTATCAATGTAAGGCTCTTTCATTGTAAAACTAATAGTTTTACGTATGCCATATACATTTTGAAAATAAAAGTAATCATCATCTATCCAACCATACAGGTAACCAAAACAAAAATAAGCAAACGATTTAGGATTTGGGGCAAACAAGTCTTTACCCATCGCAGAGAATAATATTGGTTTGCCAATGATCCCGAGTAAGGTAGGTATTAAATCTAATTGTGATCCGATTGTATTTTTTACTTCCGGTTTAAAGCGATTAGGCGCATAAATCAATAGAGGAATATTTCTATCTTCGTAGTGATTCAAATCTTTATGATGAGTATGATCAGAAAGAAATACGAAAATAGTATTTTCAAAGTATTTTTCTTTTTCTGCATTTTTGATAAATTTTCCGATGGCATAGTCCGCATAATGATAGGTATTTAAAAATTCAAAATCTTTCGTTTTTGAATCAAATATTTCAAATTTTTTATCTGGGACTTTGTAAGGATAATGAGTCGAAATCGTCAGATACGTTGCGACAAAAGGTTTATCTAAACTTTGTCTTTTTAGATATTCATTAAAAAGTTCTAGCCCATCAGCGTCATCATAACCCCAGATTCCTTTTGAGTATTTGCCTGTTTTTTCAATTACCTTCTCGTCTACGATTTTATCAAATCCCCAACGTTTAATATGAGGCTCTAAATTTTCAAAGGATAAATTACTTCCTGTCATAAAAAGACTTTCGTAGTTTAATTGTTTCAATAATTTACCAAGACCGGATACTCTTGCGTTAGCCTCTTGTGTATGTAAAACACTCATCATTGGTCTATCGGGTAACCCTGTTAGAGTTGCAAAAAGTCCATTGGAAGTCCGTCCACCTGTAGCAAAAAAACGTTTAAAAAAAATTCCTTTTTCTGCTAAACGATTAAAACTTGGAGTAACTTCTTTTCCATCCACTAGACCGTCTTTAGAGATAGGTTTTACAAACTTACCAGTCCAACTTTCTAAAAGTAAAATTACAATATTAGGAGGTTTCTTGTCATTAACCGCCGTTACTTTCCGCAGAATTGGAAATGCTAGATTTTCAAATTCTGCTCCTTCATACTGGATATTTTCGCGAACATGTAATATAGCTTCCGCAAGAGGAATTTTTTTAGAATCAGGAATCTGTGTTTGGCTTAAATCGTAGAACGAAGTAAATACACCGTTTAATCCAAGGATATTAATAAATCCATTATTAGAAATGATAGCATGACTTGGTCGTAGCGAAGTACTTTGAAATCCACCCCGAATAAGTAAAACTGAAAGCACTAAAAAAAATCCAAACTCTAATACTCGTGATAGCGGCTTACGATTAGTTTCCTCATATCGAAATTTCTTTTTATAAATGTAAATTGCGATGACGAGATAGAAGATAATAAATGATCCAGCTAAAATAAATAAAACAGGCGCTTCGGAAAAAAATGAACGAACAAGAGTAAACATATCCTTGTTTAAAAATACGAATCCTTCGTATCCAAGATGTTTGTTTGCATTCGCAAAATAGGCAATATCCCCAATGAGGTGCGAAGTCATCCAAACAAAAAAAACATTTGGCAAAAAAGCCCAAACAAATCGATAGCTGCCGTAGCGATTTAATGGGTATAGGAGAGACAATAAATAAAAGGGGGCTAGTATACTCGTTATAACAGAAACATCAAAACGAATTCCTACTAAAAAACTTTGTAGAACTAACCAATTACTTGCATCCCCAATCCTATCTTTGTAGGTAAATAAGAATATACCTCTATAAAAAAAACACAGTAAAAGAAAAGTAGAGAAGTATAATAAAAAAAGTTTTTTTCGTAGATTCAGAACATTCCACCTGCGGCGTTGATCGCTTCCTTCACTTGCTCGTAGAGTTCAGGTGGGATTGCAATCCCTTTTTGTGTAGGTTTGTAGTCTCCATTTGCATCTGTGTACCAAACACGTAAGTTCAAAAGTTTTTTCCCTTTGAACTCACTGATTTCCACGCGGATAATCTCCCCTTTCCCTTTGTCTATGTCTTTTATAATTCCTAATTCACCCATTAGTATGTCTCCACAAAAAGTTGTTTTTGTTCTTTTAATTTTTCTTCAAAATGAGATAATTCCCCATTATCCCCAAGAGCTTTTTGCAATTCTGCAATGACTCCTTTTTCCATTCCCTTAGGTCCACCACAAATGTAGAGACGACCATTATTTGCAAAAGAATTTTTGATTTGATCGGCAAGTTCTCTTACTCTATGACCAATATACATTCTTCCACCATCAAACGGATTATTTTCTTCGCGGCTAATTGCTGTTATGAGTTTGAAATTTTTATGTTTCTTTTCTAATTCTCTAAATTCATCTAGTAACACAATTTCATCCGAATAAGGTGCCCCGTATATAATAGTAATTGTTCCAGTAAAATTAATTAATTTATGTTCTAGAAGTTCATAAGTCATTCCATAAAATGGTGCAATCCCTGTTCCTGTAGCGCAAAAGTAGATGTCGCCACTAAAATCTGTTGTCGGAAGTAAAAAGTTCTTACCCGCAGGTCCTGTCATGGTAACTTCATCGCCTTCTTTGAGATTACACATATAATTAGAACCAACACCGGAGAATTTGACATTACCCTCTTCATCGTAAGCATTATCACGTTTGATGATAAACTCAATAGAATCTTCTTTCATTCCCATTGAATAAGTAGGCGAGGAGATGGAATAGAGTCGTATCGCATAATCAGTGTTTTCCGATCCTTTTGCTACTTTCTCGGGATCTTGACCAGGCGGAATGATCCCTGCACTTTGTCCTATCACATAGGGAAACTCGGAATGGTTTATCCCAATTACAATTCTATGTATCGAAGCCATTCCTTCTTTCTTCGGTCTCTTTCCTTTTCCCAAATCTGGTGTGAGCTGAATATTTTTTAAAACCTTCGCTTTAAGGGGAGAAGATTTTTTAAATAAATTGATTTTTGGCTCTCTTGGTGCTTTCATTCTAATTCCTTGCTTTATTGAAAAGTTACTACTAACATTCTTTCTGAAAAGATAAGGTCAATAAAAAAAGCCTTATCCCTTTCTTTGTTAACCTTACTAACTGACGTTACGCAAAAAGGTAAAATATGAAATTAGAGCACTGCAGAAACCATGAAGTAAAAGTATCTAGAAGTTGGTTCAAAATTATAACGCCCAGCTTCTCCCACTTGGCGAATATTACGAACAGCATCCTGTGCTTGGATTAGCGAAAAACCAGACCAAATAGAAATATGTTCACTATAGTTGTAGACCCAAGTAATATCATATTGGTAGAATAAACGTTTTCCTAGATGAGCGTTTGGATCATATTTAAAACGATCATTTTCTAAATTTTCAGAACTACCACCTGTAACTGCTCCGCCGGCAGCGTTGTACCATGCATCTTGCGACTTAGCTTTTAGAGTATCATAAACGGCTAATATGAATGTGCCGTATTTTTCGGTTTTGTAATTTATTCTCGCAGAGTAAGTTTTGATATTTTGAAATCCTACGATTGTGGATTGACCGTTCATAACGTTCCAGTTTGGTGGTGCACCGGCGATTTGAGGGAAGAGGGGATTCCAAGTGCTAGCCGCTCCATCATTACGATTCGAATCACCAGAGGCGTAAGTATATCCTAGTCCCAAACGAAGATTATCTAAAACCAAAAAACCAGTTTCAGCAGAAATAAATTTTGAATCATATCTAACTTTTTCTTTGTAAATTCGTTTGTTATCGTAGGTTACTTGTGCGTTGTCCCAACTTGCATTGATAATTTCTCCTGTCCTTCCTGTTTGAAATGCAGATTCAATGGTCCAATCCCATAACTTGCCCTTTGGCAAATTGTTATTATTCGTTCGATTTGTAATTCTAATTCCAGTCGTTAATAAATTGTCTCTCTGTCTTAGTCTATCTTCTGTTGTTACTTGAGCATTAGGAAGGGGATAAGCAGGAGTATTCCCTTGAATCCATTTTTTATGAAGACCAAATGCGTATAGATCAATCCAAAAATGTTCCCAGGGTTTAATCGTATTGTAAGTTCCTGTAAAATACGCATCATCAATACTACCTCTTCTTCTGCTATTTGTAGTTAGCAGACCGCCGGGAGCATCGTGCTGTTCGGCTATAGTACTTCCGAAAACGTGTGAAGAAAAATACTTACTATCATACATAAATCGGATTCCATCAAAAGAAAAACCATTGTTTAACCAGTTTAGCGGACCTAGTAATTTTAAATCACCGTAAGCAAAAATTTGTCTACCTATTTGAATATTGATCGGAAGAATATCAGACTTTTTTAGCATAATGTAAGCTTCTCGTATATCTGTACTCGATCTTTGAACCGTTGGCGTTGTAGTGGAAGAAGGAGTAATTTCTTTTCCAGAGTTATTTGAAAGCGCATAACGGATATCACCCCCAGCATTAGGATTTTGGTTTCCGCCCCAGAGTCTTGCATCTTGTATTGTCACCTTTGCAGAAAAATAAGGAGAAGGATCAATAATAAACCAAAGCTGTGTGTTCTGACCGGTGAAGTTTGTGTAATCGTCTGTGTTTCGATTAAAGTCTCCATTTTGTCTTGACTCAAATCTAGGTCGAATATGAAATCCCACTTTCAACTTGTCATCAATCCAAAACAACTTGCTTTTACGAAGTGCACCCATTTGTTCAGGAGACGTCAATACAGAGCGTAGATGTTCTATATTCATATTTCCTTTTTGGTCACTTTTGTAAGATTCAGGCAAAACCGTATTAACCACTTCCTTTGGAGAGACTAGAGGAGCCTCTTTGGATTCAGAAGATTTAGCGTTTACTGGTTGTTTAGTGCTATTATCATTAGTTTCTTTTACTTCTTGGGAACCAAGTCCTGAAAACGTTAGAAGTAGTATCGAGAGGATAATACTTATTAGTTTATTTTGCATTTTTTTGTACCTCAATTTGTCCTTGTCTTGCATAATCTATAGCCTCCGCTAGTATTCGTAGTGATTCTCCTGGTGCATGAAATCCCATTGAGTTTTCAGCCGCTACGAAGTCTACACGCCACTGAGCTTTGCGGTGAAAATCTCTTGCGGATCCTAATGCGTTATCGGTTGCACCTTTGCCTTTAGCCGCTTCAATATCTTTGATGAGTGCTACTGTAACACTTTCAGCTTGAAGGAGTAATTTTTTTGTTCTGTCCTGAATGATTTCAACTCTTTCTTTGATTTCTTTTTCAGGATAACGGTGACATGTCTCACAAGAGCCAGCTACATTTAACATAGGACTTTTAACATGATGGTCGCTTACCTTAATTGCCCCTTCTCGTTTGTAAGGCATGTGGCAATCAGCACAAGACACTCCACTTCGAGCATGAATCCCTTGACTCCACGTTTCAAATTCAGGGTGTTGTGCTTTTAAAACTTTTGCCCCTGATTTTTTATGTTCAAAATCTTTCCATGCAACATCGTCATAGTATTTTTCAATTTGTTCTACTTTCAGACCATTATGCCAAGGGTAAGTTAGCTTTTTTTCAGGACCTTTAAAGTAGTATTCTACGTGACACTGACCACAAACAAAAGAGCGCATTTCTTGGCGAGATGCCATTTTGTTTACATCGAAATCTCCCTTTTTTCCTTCTTTACGCCATCGTTCAATACTAGGCAAATGAGGAGTTGGCGCAGAAGATTTTGCTAATTCGCGGATACCATTGATAAACCCCGGACGATTTACTTCCAACTGCATTGTATTTACATTATGGCAATCTACACAGGAAACTGGATGGGACACATTCTTAGCCGCGTCTTTATAAGACATAGCGCATACTACGTCGAAACCTTTCTGGATTTGGGCTTCTTTTTGGTTGTCGGGAATTCCTGCTTTTTTTCCTTCGGATTTGTAATATGGAATTACGGAAGCATGACAATGTAGACAAGCTCCAGGTTGTTTGAATTGTTTTACTCTTTCAGTTTCGTGTTGATCTTGGAGCATGTAGGCATGTCCGACTGTTGCATGGCAATGAATACAATTTAATTGCGACTTATCGTCATTACCCGTGTGAATCTCGGATACAAATTTTTGATGGCAATTGACACAATTCTCTAATAAAATTTTTCGATTAGATTCTCTAATTCGAATTGGTTCGTGGTAATCGTAAAAAGTAAATCCTTTGGAATGCCAAAAACCGTTATTTGCTTTACTGATATATTTTGCAATGATGTTTGTTGGTGTGTGGCAGCCGTTACAAGTAGCATTTGCATGGTGACTCGCTTTTTGCCATCCATCATAATGCTCGCGCATAACGTGACAATTGGCACATATTTTGGGGTCATCTGAAAGATATGCCGCACCTTCAGCAAAATAAAAAGTGTAAGCACCCAGACCAAACAAGGCTCCCAGTGAAATTGTGACTATAAGTAAAGCAATTGATTTTGGAAATCTACTTTGCGACATGATTTTTAATTAGGAGGAAAGTAGGACTATAAATGCAAGTATTTACACAAAAAAGTTCACTAAAAAAACATGATAATTGTCATATTTGAAATACATTAATTAAGAGAGGATTTAAAAGATTACCACCGATGAACACCGATGAAAGATTAAGGATTATTAAAACCATCCGTGTTTATCTGTGTTCATCCGTGGTGAAAAAATCCTTAACTTGACAGCATTGAGCATTGCCACGGAGGCACAGAGTCGCAGAGAAATGCGGTTTCTTGGCATTAAACTCAATGTTCTTCCCTAAGGGTCATGACATAATGCTCAAAAATCTATGTTTTTACACAGTCCCAATTCTATCATTTTTACTTTGCATAGAAATAACGTTAAACAGTATGGAAATACCCCAATGGAATCACTTTACATAGAATATAAATCAGAACAGAAAAAATATAAATTGTTTGTTACTTTGTTTCGTTACTTTGGATTTTCGATGCTGGGCTTTATTTGTATCTTCTGTTTTCTGTAAAAGGGCTACACCCAAAGTATTTTTTGCTGAATATTTATGCGATGTATTGCAATGCGTCGGTGATGATTTTATTTCAATACTACAAAGTCCCGAAACTTTTTGAAAATCTATTTGCACAGGATGAATCCTTACTACAAAATTCTTACCGCATAATCGATGATAACCGCACAGAAATTTATCAATCTTTTTTGTTAGAATTGTACGGGAGAAATTTTACAGAAGATCAGTTACAATATGGATTAGAGGAAATAAAAAATTTAATTCTGTCTTTAGAAAGGCTTGAGTGGAGAAAAATAGGCAAATTTTACTTTGCCGTATTTTTCATCATCTCGGTTTTATTGTTTTACTTTCTGTTTCCTATTGAAACAGTAAATTAGGATTGTTTTTTTTCAAAAATTTTGAATTTTCCTAAACCCATTTTTTGTAAGCGGTAAATGATACTTACACTCAGAACGCCTAATCCGTATTTGACGCTACGGCTAAAGTTAATGGAAGAAGCTTCAGGAAAGTATTTGGTTGGACAAGTCACTTCCCCAATTTCAAAACCTTCATAGAATATCTGTCCGATCATCTGATTATCAAAAACGAAATCATCTGAATTTACTTCATAATTAGTTTTAAGTAATACTTCTTTGGAAAATGCGCGATAACCAGTGTGATACTCTGAAAGTTTTTGACCAAGTAATATATTTTGAAACAAAGTCAAACATCGGTTGAAGAAATACTTATAAAGCGGCATACCGCCCTTTAGCGCACCGGTCCCAAGTATGCGAGATGCAAATACAACTGGATATAAATCCAAAGATATAATACTAGCCATGGCAGTGATGAGCATTGGAGTATACTGATAATCTGGATGAAGCATAATGACAATATCCGCACCTAACTTGAGAGCAGTATTGTAGCAGGTTTTTTGGTTTCCACCGTATCCTTTGTTTTTTTCATGCACAACTACATGTTTAATGCCAATTTTTTTAGCGACTTCGGCTGTGTTGTCTGGACTTGCGTCATCTACTAAAATGACTTCATCGACTATATCAAAAGGAATTTCCTTGTATGTCTTTTCTAAGGTAAGGGCTGCTTTGTAAGCGGGTAATACTACTACGACTTTTTTTTTGTTAATCATCTCTCTGCTTCTTAGTCTAGATTCGACTCTAACGATTTTAAGGTTAGTGCCATAACTTTAAGAGGAAAATAAGGATACTTAAAAAGGCAATCTCTTTTTATTGTTCTAAAGTCGCACTCATTGGTCCTTTTGAGTCGGACATTCTTGGGTCGGGTCCAAAGTCATGGATTCTGTCTTGGACATGTTCAGCGTGTTCTAATTCTCCTACAAAAACTATTGTTTTCTTTTCGGTGTCTACTTCCACTGCGTGATGAAATGCTTTTTCCATTGACATTTGGCAGATTTCCATGAGCATTTCTATTACATAGTCATAGGTGTGAAAATCGTCATCCCAAAGTACAACTTTCCAAGGTCCCCCGGGTTCTCTAGGTTTTATTTCAGAATCAATATCTATATCCGGTAAAGCTGTCGCTGGCATATGACACTAGATTTTACGTGAATGGCTATTTTGTCATGCTTAAATTAATAGAACCGCTCAAAGATTACCACCGATAGAAAAAACTACTCAGCATAAGTTATTGCCACAGAGGCACAGAGGCACGGAGAGAATCANNTATTTCATAAAATACTGTCTATTTAAGTAATTTAGTATTAGTTATTATTGTAATACAATATAGAAATTGAATCCAAATATTTTATTGGCTCTCTTTAATTGGACGAATAGTCATAAAAATAGCGCAATCCCATTATTCTCTGTGTCTCTGTGCCTCTGTGGCAAACCACACTAGTGGTTACAAAAATACGATAAAAGATGATGTGAATTCAAAACTATCGTATCTTTCCCTTCGACCCAGCTCAGGGCAAGTATCGGTGTCCTCGGTGTTTATCGGTGGTAATCTTCTAAGTGCCTTCTATTAAGAGGCAGCTTGGTTTTTTTTGGGAATCTTCCGATGAATGAATTAGCGATAGCTTAGAAGTAAAGGGTGAAATATGAACTTTAAAAAAGAAATCAATATTAATGGTCGAGTGATTTCCAAAAATCACAAACCTATGCTCGTGGCAGAAATTGGACTAAACCATAACAATAACCTTGAAATAGGAAAACGAACCATTGCCGCGGCTAAAAAAGCAGGGGTAGACGCAGTCAAATTCCAATCGTACATCACAGAAGAATTCATAGATCCGAGAAGTTCCGATGCAAAATTTCTATTTGATATTTTTAAACAGTATGAGTTATCCGAAAACTTTCATCGTAAATTTCAAAAGGCAGCAGAAGAGGAAGGTCTGATTTTTTTCTCTACACCACTTTGTGTTTCTAGTGTTGACTTGCTTGTAAATCTAAAAGTTCCTGTTTTAAAAATTGCATCCGGTGATATTGTCAATTCTGAATTATTAGAAAAATGTGCAGCAAGCGGATTACCCATGTTTGTCTCAACTGGAGCCGCCGACTTACACGAAGTAACCCGTGCGATAGAATTTTTAGACTCACAAAAAGTTTCAGAAATTTGTTTAATGCATTGTGTTTCTCTTTACCCGACACCACCTGAAAATCTTAACCTTAAAACCATTCAGCTTTTTTCTAGTATGTATGATTTTCCAATTGGATTTTCCGATCATTCAGCAGGCTCTCTGGGAGCGGCTATTGCAATAGGATATGACGCTTGTATAATCGAAAAACATTTCACATTAGATAAAACTCTTCCAGGTCCAGATCATACAATATCAGTCAATCCAGAAGAAATGAGATTACTTGCGGATAATTGCGATTTAGCTTTCAAAATGAAAGGCGATAAAGTTAAGAAAGTAACAGAAGCAGAGTTTAACGGAAGGTTTTTCGGAAGACGCTCTCTATACTTACACGAACAAAAAGCAAAACCTATCGCCATGCGACCTGCTCTTCATGTTAAAGATGATTATTCAGTTGATGCATGGAGCCATCTGACTTTTAAAGTCAGGGATTTTAATAAAGTGAAGCCAGGTGAGCCGATTCGGTTGGATATTTAAGTAGGGGATAAGATTGATTTGGCGGTTTGAGTTTTAAATAAATTCTTTTCTTACTTGTTTTTGATTTTATCAATTCGATTTTTTAAGTTATCAGGATTTCGTTTCTTATGCCAGATTGCAATAATGAGTAGTGAAGGAGAAATTGAAATATAGTAAATATTGTAAGGAAACCTTCTAATTGTAGTTTTTCTAACTCCATCTGAATCTTCAGAATATGCATTAGGTTTTATTAGGATTTGAATTATTTTTTCATTAATGGAAGACAGAAAGTCATCTGCTAATTTATGACTTTCCACCTCATTGTAATAAGTTGCAGCTTCTTTGATGTCCAGTTTGGCTTCTTCAGTGAATTTTAATTTCTCTTCCAAAAGTTTCCTCTAAATCAGCAAGAATATTATTCCAAGTTACCAATGTTTCTGGGTGCTCTTGAGACTTTTTTATTCTACGTCGCAATTCCTCACGATCTTCATTTGGAAGCATTTCTGCATTATCAGATTTCATTTTCTTATATTTGAAATGTAAAAAGTTCAAATACTCAATAAAATGAAGTTGAAGACTATCTGGTAAATCTTGAACTTTCTGAATCATTTCCTTATAATTTACTTCTGTTATCGTCGCCATATTTTTATCTAATTCTTATTAACAGAAAATTGCAAGAAAATAATTTGTGAGTTTTTCGGGAGATTAGTGGCAATGAAGATACCTACCAGCCTATCCTTCATAGAAGAAGCAATCCAGTAAGGCAACTCTGTATTTTGCGATCTTAGATTCTATTCCTTCAGTTGGAAGATTGAATTGAAACCAAGGAGAACGATAAATTCTTTTATGCAATTCAATGTAAGCCTCAATAAACTCTTCTTTTTTCTGCGAATTCTTTAATCCGTTTAAGCCAGTCATTTCAATGAGTCCTTTGGTGTTTGCTTTGTTGATGGATAAAAATAAATCAGGACGTTTCATCGAAAGTAGGCGAAGAGCAATAGCGAAACTAACATTGTCTATTGAAGTTAAGCCGTCCAAATATTTCCGAACCGCTTCCTCTGAAATTGATCCAGTTAGCGAAATTAAATTCAAATGTTCATCTAAAATTCCGGGCTTCTCAATTACCATATTTTTAAAATAGCCCGCGCCTGACATAGAACCAAACCAACCTGAATTACCTAATCCTGAATCAGCAGTTCCACAGAAAAACTTACGTTCAGTATTCTCCATAGCGCTTAACGTTTTAGATTTATGTATAAATTCGGTACTTTTTTCTAGTGTATTTAGACTATCCATTCTTATACCGTCATTATCCGCATAAAAAATTTTAAAAGGGAAATTTCTATATAAATCTATAAACTTTAAACCATGCACATATTCATCCCAAGTGAATTGAAAAATATTTTCCCAAGAAAAATCTGGTAGCGAATCACCAGCTTTCGTAACTAATTCTTTTCTTTCTTCGGGCGCATCATAGGTACTAAAGAAACTTGAATTTAAAATAACTTTTTCATGTTCTGCTTCATAAGTTTCCAACTCACTATCATCTGGAATGCGAGACTTTTCTTTGCATAATCTATAAAATCCTACTATCTCAGAAAAGATAGGCTCTGATTTATTTCCTTTGATTAACACATTGCTTTCTATATTTTTATGAAATCCACCTGCTGTGAAATTAGAACTGCCTGTTAGCAAAGAAAAAGAAGTTTCATTTTCGAATAAATAAAATTTAGGATGGAAAACTCCTACCGTATCATAGACTATATTCAACTTATTCCATTTATGCAATTGAAATAAAGCTTCTGGCTCTGTTTGATGAAATTGAATTCCAACAATTGCTTCTATAAGTTTATTATGATTAGCCGCAACTAACTGCCAATGCTTTCCTTTTCCTCCTGCTGTAGAAGCCCAAGCAACTGCAAATCGAAATGATTTGCAGTCCGTGATTTCTCTTTCAAAATGTTTTAGGAGTAAATTTGTATCTGATATTTAAATAAAACTTTACTAAAGATTTACCATTTTGCATCGTACTAAAATGGCACTTAGTTGGAATGAAATCAAAGAGCGAGCAGTTACTTTTTCCAAAGAATGGGAAAACACAGAAAGTGAAGATGCGGAGGCTAAACCTTTTCTTGAAGCCTTTTTTAAAGTATTTGACGTTAGCCGACGTAAAATCGCAACTTTTGAACATAAGGTAAAAAAGCTAAATGAGCATGATGGTTACATAGATTTATTTTGGAAAGGAACAATGCTCGTAGAAATGAAGAGCAAAGGAAAAGATTTAGATAAAGCATTTACCCAAGCCAAAGAATACATTCAAAAATTAAAACCGGAAGAAATTCCTAAATACATTTTAGTTTCTGATTTTGCAACCTTTAGGCTTCATGATCTAGAAGACGGAAAAGTAATAGAATTTTCTTTGAAAGATTTCGTCGCCAATGTACAACATTTCGGGTTCATAGCTGGCTACGAGCAGAAGACGTATGAAGACCAAGACCCTGTAAATATAAAAGCCGCGGAGTTAATGGGCAAACTCCATGATAGACTAAAAGAAATTGGATACGAAGGTCATCCTTTAGAAGTTTACTTAGTGAGAGTCTTATTCTGCTTATTCGCAGAAGATACAACCATTTTTGAAAAACAATTATTCCAAGATTATATCGAGCAAAGAACAAGTGAAGATGGTTCCGATTTAGCAGGAAAACTCCAAGAAATCTTTCAAGTATTAAACACTCCACCGGAAAAACGATTTAAAAACCTAGATGAGCAACTAAATAAATTTCCGTATGTAAATGGAAAGTTATTCGAAGAAGTTTTACCAATCGCAAGTTTCGATTCTAAGATGCGAAATGCTTTACTTGAAAGCTGCTACTTAGATTGGAGTTTAATTTCTCCTGCTATTTTTGGTTCTATGTTCCAAGCGGTGATGAATAAAGAAGAACGTCGCAATCTAGGGGCACACTATACTAGTGAAAAAAATATTCTAAAACTAATCGAGCCACTTTTCTTAGATGAATTATATGAAGAGTTTGAGTCAGTTAAGGGTAATCGAAATAAGCTGATAGATTTTCATAAAAAATTAGGAAATTTAAAATTCCTAGATCCAGCGTGTGGTTGCGGCAACTTCTTAGTAATCACATATAGGGAATTACGAATTTTAGAAATCGAAATTTTAAAAGTTCTGAGTCGAAAGGAAATGTTTACGAATATCAAAAACGTAGCTCTCTTAGATGTAGACCAAATGTATGGAATTGAAATCGAAGAATTTCCTGCAAGAATTGCCGAGGTTGCTATGTGGCTAATAGACCACCAAATGAACCAAAGACTTAGTAAAGAATTTGGAGTTTATTTCTTGAGACTTCCACTACAAAAAGCGGCTAATATTTTACATGCCAATGCATTGCAAACTGACTGGGCAGTTTTGATTAAACCTAGAATCATCGAAACTTATTTTTACGATATGGGCAAAAAGGAAGTAGCTGGTAAAGTAGAAGAGGTAAGAGATGATTATGCGTATATTCTTGGGAACCCTCCGTTTATTGGACATCACTTGCAATCAGAAAGACAAAAGGAAGATTTACATCATGTATTAAGAGACATACAGGCTGCAGGTGTCATGGATTATGTTACAGCTTGGTATTATAAGGCTTCTGAATATGTGCAAAAGACAAAAATTAAAGTAGGATTTGTTTCTACAAATTCAATCGCACAAGGCGAGCAAGTTGGTATATTATGGAGTCATCTTATTGGAAAATTTAATATGAAAATTCATTTTGCTCATCGAACTTTTAAATGGAGTAACGAAGCAAAAGGAAATGCAGCAGTTTATTGTGTAATCATTGGGTTTGCAAATTTTGACACAAATGAAAAGATAATTTTTGATTATGAAGATATTAAGGGAGAACCTCATGCCGTAAAGGCAAAAAATATAAATCCATACTTAGTTGATGCAAAAGACTTACTAATTCAGAATCAAAATAAACCAATATGCAATGTTCCTAATATGATGTATGGAAGTAAGCCAACAGATGGTGGATACTTTATATTTACCGATGAAGAGAAAAAAGACTTTGTGATAAAAGAGCCTCTTGCCAAAAAATATATAAAACCATTTATAAGTGCTAAAGAGTTCTTGAATAATGAAAAAAGATGGTGCCTTTGGTTAGTGGATTCAAATCCAAATGAAATTAGAGAGATGCCAGAAGTATTAAAAAGAATAGAACAAGTAAAAAAATTTAGATCAGAAAGTGTTGCCTCATCCACTAGAAACTATAAATACCATACTTTATTTAGGCAAGTTACTCAGCCAAAATCAAATTATTTAATCGTTCCCTTGCATACTTCCGAGAATCGACAATATATACCTATTGGCTTTTTTACTAAAAATGATATTGCAAATAATAGCTGTTCTACTATACCGAATGCTACTTTATTTCATTTTGGAGTTCTAACATCTGCGATGCATATGTGTTGGGTAAAGCATATTTGTGGTCGATTAAAAAGTGATTATCGTTACTCTAAAGATATTGTTTATAATAATTACCCTTGGCCACTCAACCCAACCGATAAACAAATCAAATCCATTGAAACTTTTGCACAGAAAGTGTTAGATATTAGAAAGGAATTTCCAAATAATTCTCTAGCTGATTTATATGACCCGCGAACTATGCCACCTAAACTAATCAAAGCACACCAAGAACTTGATAAAGCAGTCGATGCGGCTTATCGCTCTAAGCCGTTCGAGAGTGAGGCAAAACGTATGGAGTTCTTGTTTGAGTTATATGAGAAGTATACGGCTGATTTATTTACAAAAGGGAAGGAGGGTAGGAAAGGTAAGGGGTAATGGATTTCCTATTTTTGGCGGAAAGTTCTCGAAGTAAAACTGTACCTTATTTCAAAAAATATTTTGATTGATTTACAGTTTAAATAAATAGATTAATACATTGAGTACAAATCTAAACGGAGTTGAAAATTGACTGAACCATTAGAGTATATCAATTCACTTGCAAAAGCAATTGTGGAAAAAGTGAATCCAGAAAAAGTGATTCTATTTGGTTCTTATGCTTATGGAACTCCAAATAAAAATAGCGATATCGATATATTAGTAATTTTAAAAGACTCTCCATATCCGCGTCATCAAAGAACTGGAGCATTATATTCTACAATGAAAGACTATTATACAAATTACTCAATAGATTTTGTAGTGTATACAGAGGAAGAAGTCAAAAAATGGGCAAATGCTTCCTTAGCCTTTATTACGTCTACGATAAACAAAGGTAAAGTATTGTATGAACGGAAATCGTGAATTAGCCTTATCTTGGTTTAAAACTGCCGATGAGGATATTCTTGCCGCTGAACATGAGATTAGGTATGAAGATGCAAACTATTCACTTCAAACTGCATATAAAATACGAAGTAAAATATTAGAAAAAGCTAATATTTAATTTTTTGATGTAACACCAAGGCATTTTTTAGATTCTCAATGTATTTTTCTCTCCACTTGATTGGTTCGATAATTTCAATATCAACCATAAATCGGGAAACAAGGGAAAATAGTTCATTAGCATTATTGATGAACATTTCTAGAAGCAGATAACCATCATTATCTCGATAAAATTTTTGTGATTTATGGAAATATTCTTTAGTTAGAAAAGTTTCTGAATTCTTGCTCAATCTTAAAACTACTTTTTGCGAAGAAACGCCTTCATACGCTTCGATGCTATCGGAATAAAAATTGGAAATAAGTTTTGGGTCAGGCAAATCATAATTACTCTCTAGATCAATTCTTATGACTTTCGTTATTTGCGTAAAAATATAATGCCTAACATCTCCATTTTGAGTATCGAGTCCAATCACAAAAAGTTTTCTTCCTCGTTGCACAATTGCATAAACATTTAAGAATTTTATTTTTGGTTTGGTCTCTAAATATTTTACATATTCAAATTGAATAGTTTTTCTATTACTCTTCGCGCATTGGAACAAATATAAAAAATAAAGAGATTTGCTATCTAAATGATGAGAGACTGGCTCCATCAAATAATTTAAAGACTCAAACTCGGTAATGAAAAGGTATTGAGTAAAGATTGGTAATATCCAATTGCGATTATCTCTGTATTCTTTTTTTAGTCGATAGCCGAAGGATGGTTTAGATTCAAATATTTTCAATTTTAAAAAAGAATGAACTGCTTTTACTGCTCGTTTGATTGTTGATTCATCGTTAGAGGAAAAGCTTTTATTATATAAACTGTAAGTTCTTAAAATTTGATCGGAAGAAATGTAGTCCTCTGCATTTGCAATAATACTTCCAATTTCTAAAGAGCGTTTAATATGGCTTAATTTATCAGGTTTTTGGAATGTTTCCACGTTGATAAGCTAAAGTTGAATAGATTTTTATGTAAAGTGAAAACTATTTTTCATTTCATCTGTGAACATAAAACTTTAGAATAAAGATTCTTGTTGACAAAAAGTAGATTCAGGCTAGCTTTTAAGTATGTCATTTCCTGTGTTAGAAAATCCAGAAGTTCGTAAATTATTTTCAACTGTATCAGTTGAAAATTATATTCAAATGAATGAATTAGGAGTGATTCCCGAAAATACGGAATTGATAGAAGGAGTAATTGTTCATAAAATGACAAAGGGACCTGATCATAGTTATTATTCTGATGTTTTGTTTGAAGCTCTTTCTAAAATCAAACCTGTAAATACGATTATCCGCTCTGAAAAACCTCTTACACTTTTGCGTACAGTCCCAGAACCGGATATATCAATCATTAGAGGAACGTTAGACGATTTTCAGAAAGTAAATCCTACAACAGCGTTACTTGTAGTAGAAATCGCCAAAACATCTCTGAATTATGATAGAGAAAAAATTCCTATTTATGCAGAAGCTAATATCCAAAGTTATTGGATAGTTAATCTAGCTAAACGTCAAATTGAAACGTATCAAAATCCAAATAACGATGATTATTCTAGCAAGATAATTTACACAGACCAAGATGTAATTCCTATTTTTGATGGAAACATTGATCTTAAACAGATATTTAAGTCAAATTAGCAGAGACTAACAACGTATTATTCCCTGCTTGTCTTACTTCAAAGTTTTCCCATTTTGGATTTTTGGGAGCTTGTACTAAAAGAATAAGTTTTTTATTTTTAAATGCGTCTTGTATATTTGATGTTAGCCGGAGAATTTTTTCTGAGTCTTTTTCCCAGAAAGAGTAGGGTGGATCTATATAAAATACAATTGAGCTGACTGAAGAAAAGTCAAATGCATCGTAGTAGCGAAAAGAGTCACGATGTAGTAACACAAAATCTTTTCGTATGGCAGGAAGAAATTCCTTTAGCCCTCGAAAACGGTTTTTATCTAATTCAAAAAAAATGGTATTTTTAAAACCACGGCTAACAGCTTCTAGCCCCACTTGACCAGAGCCTGCAAATAAATCTACAAAAAGTGAGTCTTCGATAGAAATTTGTCCTTGCAAATGAAATGAATCAAGGATAGAAAAGATTGATTTTTTTAGAAGTGCAGATGTGAAATTGCTATTTCCCTTTATTGCTGTAGGGACTGGGATTTTTCGACCTTTGAAAATTCCTGATTGGATAGATAANNTTTACAATTTGAAAATCGTATTCATCTACATGAGTTAACTCTTCTTTACCGTTTCGAATTCTTTTTTCGATACTCTCAGGGCTATCGCTTCCACGTTTTTTGAGTCTTTCGATCCAAATTTCTTCACTTGGTGGGAGTATAAAAATGGACTTTACGTTTGGGACTTTTGATTTAATAATTTTAAATCCTTGGACATCTATATCAAGTATTACTTTAAATCCTTTGCGAAGTTCCTTTTCAATATAACGTTTAGAAGTGCCATAGTAATTATCATGCACCAACGCCCATTCCAAAAAGAAATCCTGCTCGATCAATTTTTCAAACTCTTCTCTTGACACAAAATGATAATTAACCCCAGGCTCATCTCCTGGACGAACAGCTCTAGATGTAACAGAAATCGAAAAATGAATATCAGGATATTTTTTTAGTAATAGAGAGATTAATGTCGATTTTCCGCCACCTGCGACGGAAGAAATTATATAGAGTATTCCTCTAGGACTCACTTTCAAGAGATTCTTCCTCCAACGCCGGAAGATTATTATCATCGGCTTCAATTCTTTTGGCAAGAGATTCTACTTTTAGGCTGGAAAGAATTAAATGATTTGTATCTGTCAGGATAACTGATCGAGTCTTACGACCATTAGTCGCATCAACTAAATGACCGTTATTTTTTGCCTCTGTTCTTAGTCTTCTTGCTGATGCTGAATCTGCATGAATTATCGTAACTACTCGTGAAGTCATAAGGATATTCGAAAATCCTATGTTTAGAATTTTGAAAGCTGACATTTAGATTCTTCTGGACCTTTCAATTTTTATTGTTTCAATTAAGGAAATTTCAGGAATAGCAAGACCCATTTCATCGGATATATCACTGTGAGAGTATCCTTTTTTTAATAAGTGAACTACTTTCTCTACTTTTGTAGCGTCTGCGGGTAATTCTTCTAATGCGGTAGTTATCGAAATAGAAATTTTATCTTGTGGTTTGGAATTTTGCGCATAAGGATTGTTAACCTGATTAAATACTGCCTGAAAATTATCATCTGCTTTTAAATTATCGCGCACCACTTCATTTGTATCTAAAGGATTTCCGCCTATTGATACATCAATGACAGAATTTTTTCCAGCTTTCGGGCTTGGCTCTTGTTCTCTACTAACAAAAACTTCATCCGTAATTCCAAACATGGACTTGAGTCCCTTTCCCAAACCTGCCACTAAGCCACCGAGAATACTTTCTTCGTCGGAAGTGTTTGTTTGGACTAGTTTAGGTGGATTAGTTTTTTGGCTTTTTAAATTGTTAGAGTTAGAGCTGTTCTCTGGATTCTTTTTTGCGGTTGGTTTTGGATTATGAGAAGGGTTAGGTTCGTCTTCTTGGGAAATAAAATTTTTTTTAGGAGTAGGTTTTTGGGTTTCAGATAAATCCTGAAAGTTAACTCCCATAGACTCTGCTTTTTGGAGAAGATTTTTTAGAACTGCGATTCTAGAATCCATTAGGGCGAGATAACTTTCGGACTCTTTGAAAAAAGAAAGTGTGTGAGCTTGGATTTCTTTTTTGAGTTTGACGATTTGATAATCTCTGACGCTATTTGTTACCTTAATAGACACGGCATAGTAAAGAATGATACCAAAAACAATATTGATGATTACTAGAGCTAAAAGTTCCAAAGATTATTCTCCGTTTGTTCTATTTTCGTCTTCCACTTCGTCGAGTTTCCCCTTTTTCATTTTCGGGGTCAGAATACGCTTTCATTTGAATCTTATTTTCGGACAGAAAAAGGGTTTTTCCTTGTAGGTCATTTTTAATCTTGTAAGGCTCTGCATTTTTGATTCGAACAGATACTCCACCGTACATTTTCTTTTCAAAATACACTTTGCCTTGGTCGCCTACTTGATCCATGTAAGAATTTACAGTCTGAATTTCCTTGTCATATTCTGCGATTCTTTTTTCCAACTTTTTCACACCGACTTCTAATTTACCAAGGTAAGTCAAATTCTCTTCTGTGAAGGAAGCTGGATCTGCTTCTTGTCTTGCTTTTAAAGTTTTATGGCTTTTATGCAATAATTCGAGTTTTTCTTGGGCTTCTTTCTTTTTGGCGGTGTAATCTTCCACTTGTTTGAGAAGTTTTGGATTTACACCCACCACTAGATCGGTTGTTGGGTTGGCAGGAGAGCCGATGTTTTTCGCAGCGATAAGTACACCTGCTTTGATTCTTCCCCCTAGAATATTTGCTTTTTTGCCCTTACAAATCACGCGCCCACCTGCACTAATATCACAGTTCATGATTGCTTCTTGGACAATGACATCCTTATCCGTCACTACAATTGCATCTTGTAGGAACTTCGACACCACATTTCCACCGGTGGACTCGATTCGAGCTTCTCCTCTACCCGTCACACCTTGGCGAATGATGATATCCCCGTCTGCTTCCACCTGTGCACGTTGGACTGTTCCGTAAATTTCGATGTTGCCGGAAGCTTTGACTTGGAAATTGTCTTCGATATTTCCAGTAATTACTATCGAACCAAGGAATGTAACATTTCCTGTTCTCATATTCACATCCCCACTGATTCGATAAACAGTTTCTACGGAAAGTTTGTCTTCTGCAAATATGACTTGCCCATTTACTTCGGCGGTTAATTTCATTTTGTCTTCCGATAGAATGGTTCCTTTGCCTTGGTTCAGTGGAGTATCTTGCCCGTCCTTTGCTTCTAACATTTTGTTGTAAAGATCTCTACCGTATTTTCCTTTTTCGGGTGGAATTTTTTCGGCTAAAAGCTGTCCTACTACGACGTTTTCGATTAGATCTAAGTCTTTATAATCTACTTTACCGTTTGCATCTTCTTTCAGAACAACTTTCTTTTCGGTGCGGACATGGTAGATAATTTGAGCATTTTTCCCGTGCAATGGTGGGTCTCCGGCGGCGGCGGCAATCGGTTCATTGTATTTTTCTAACTCTAAAGCTTCTCTAATTACGTCTTCTTTAATTCCATATACAATGTCTTCTTTTTTGAGCTCATATACTACGTCGGCTACTTCTAAATCTCTTCCGCCAGGTTTTGGTGGGAGTAGAGTTACGAATGCTTTCATATTGTCGTCTGAAATTTCTACTTTTGCTCCGGCTTCGGCAAATGGTTTGAGTTTGGTGTCTCCCATTCGGACATATTCATTTGCCTTACTGCTTAGGAATTTTTGAATTGCTGCCTCAGGAGGAGGTGTAATTCCTCTCTGGGTTAATTTTTTCATTACATCGGGAATACTGGCTGGTTTTCCGTTTCCAACAGGAGGAATTTCACGTAGATAAAGACCATGTCGGTAGTATTTGATGCTGACCCAACCATCTACGTCTTTTGGGGCAATTAAGTTTTTGAGTTCTTTAGATAGGAGTTTTCCGCTACCACCGGTTAGTTTTTTATCGAGACCTTCTAGTTCGTGGATATTGTCTTCGTGGTTGGCGATAAAAACGCGAATACGGAAAGGTTGTGAGAAAAATAGGCTTTTTGTGCCTCTTTCAAGGACTTCATAATCCAGTTGGTAGATTTCTTTGCCGAAATGTTTGGCTGCAAGTCGTAAACTTTCGTCAATTGTGTCCCCAATGACTTCGACTTGCTCTTTTTCCAGCTTTTCGAGAGCAGACTCTTCTTCAAACAATACGGATTTTAGTTTACTCATTGTTCACCTATTTTTCTATCTAAAGAGAGGATTTAAAGAGTAAGTAAAGATTATACGATAAATCCCTCAAGTATCTTTTTTATTTTCGGTCAAATCGGACTTAGTAAAAACGTTATTTTTTGCAGTGGGCGTTGAAAAAACAAAAGTTTACTATTAAAAACTTTTCGCAAACAATTCACAAACTCTATTTATCTCGCTACCGTTTGCAATTACTTGAATCCAGCTGTCAGGAATTGTATCATAGCCATAAAAAATTCCAGCAACTCCTCCAGCTATTGCGGCTATCGTATCTGTATCTTCCCCTAAATTTACTGCTTTGATAACTGTTTCTTTATAAGTAGAAGAATTTAGCAAACACCAGAAAGATGCTTCTAGGGAATCAATTACAAATCCACTCGATTTAATTTCGGATTCTGTAAAATTCTTTAAGTCCTTTTCCAATATATTCTCAAAATAGGTTTGCTCGGATTTTGTTAAAAGTTGGTAGTATTTGTTTTTATCCGCTACGATCTTTTGAAATGAGTTTTGTATAGAATTACCTTCCAGAATTTGTAAAACAAAATCAATGTAGATAGAACAAGAAACCACCGAAAGCGGATGAGCGTGAGTAATCGCAGACACTTCTTTTGTGATTTGAAATTTTTTATCTTCAGGAGTATTTTGAAAATGAAACAAATAGGCTAAAGGCAAAGTACGCATGAGAGAACCGTTGCCATTAGCCTCCATATTGGCATCACCGGATTGTAGGGGAGAAGTTCCAGATAACAAACGTTTAACGGAGCTAGAAGTAGAATTTCCAATGTCATAAGCAGTTCCATAAGGAGTCAGAAATCCTGTTTGAAACCACTTCCTAAAATTATTTGCAATATCGTTCAAATCATAACCACGACTTAGACTTTCTGCAATACAAAGAGTAAGAGAGCCATCGTCAGACCAGCTCCCCGGTGGTTGATTGTATGTCCCAAATCCGATCATGTTGGTAATTGGATTTTGGGTCATATAAGACCTTGGTTTAAACTGCACAGGAAGTCCAAGTGCATCGCCAACGCATACTCCCCAGATGCCGCTTTTGATTAGATCTAATTTTGTGTTCATTTTATTCCTAGTTCTTTTTTCCAATACTTAACAGTCGCGTTAGTTCCTGCCATATGGAAAAAAGAAATCCATTTTTTATATTTCTCTTCTACTGTGGCTAATTCTGATTTTCCTTCGGCTACAGATTTTGTATCGGCAAAATAAGCATGGAATTCGTCTACTAACTCTTTGCCGCCAATGTGACCATGCCCTGGGATGATTTTTTCTGGTTGGAATTCCTCTATCGCTAGGTTTGTTTTTTCTATGTAGAGAGTGATTTTGGAGCCATGTTTTTCTTTTAAAAATGGATGCATTCCTATCATGAGCATATCACCGAGGAACAACATTTTGCGGTTCTTAAAAAATACTACAACATCATTTTGCGTGTGGGCTTGCCCTACATTTTTCAAAATTACTGTTTCATCTCCGATAGAAATTTCTTTTGTATCCTTTAGCCACTCAGTCGGAAATCCATCTTCTCCATTTTCCGTTACCCACTCTTCTTTTGAATACGCTCCTGCTATGATTGTGTTTCCTGTGTAAAGTGGGTTTCCTTTCGTGTGGTCTCCATGAAGATGAGTGTTGACGAGTATGATTGGTTTATTACCCGCTTTTTGTTTTACCATGTCGAATAACTGTGTTCTTCCTCTCATGATTTTTGAGTCAACGACTAATACCTCTTTGTCGCCAACTAAGATAGCAGAATTTCCACCACCTCCTAGAACTAACGTGAGATTTTTATCAAATTCAATTACTTCAATCTCACTCATCGCTTTCAAAAAAGGAAAAGCTTTTGCTCCTAGCACGATAAGACCGAATAGTAAAACTAAACCTAAAATTTTAAAATTTTTTTTCATACAAATACTCCTTATATAGTCACCTTATAGATTTGCAATGGTTTTTCTTTTCCTTTTACTTCGACGGGTAAAAGTTTTTCTACTTGGATTGTTTGTTTGACCTTTTGGTAAACTTCATCCGAGATTAAAAACTCAGCTTGGAATTGTTTGCAGAGACTTTCGATTCTAGAAGCAGTGTTTACTGCATCTCCGATTACAGTATATTCCATTCGACCGGAAAATCCTATACTGCCAGTAAATACCTCTCCACAATGAAGACCAATTCCAATTCTAATTTCTTCTTTGCCTTGATTTTTGCGAATTAAATTCCATTCTTTCAGAGAGGATAACATCTGTAATCCGGTATTGATCGCATTGACTGTGTCGTTAGGCGTTACATTTGGTGTTCCAAAGGTTGCCATGATTGCATCTCCGATGTATTTGTCTAATGTTCCGCCATTTGCAAATACTACATTAGTCATTCTGGCTCTAAATTCATTTAAAAAATCTGCCAATTCATCAGGATTCATTTTTTCAGACATCTTTGTAAAATTGCGAATATCTTGAAAGAGAATCGTTACCTCTTGTCTTTTTCCTTGATTTAAAACTTCAGGATTTTTAGTAATTTCTTCTACAATCTCGGGAGAAAAGTATTTGCTGAGAGATTTTTTTTCTGCTTCAATAGTGCCAATTCGTTTGACCATAAAAATGGTTCGATAGATAGAAAAACCAATCGCTAACGCCAAACTGCTGTAAGCTATTGGTCTTGCTAACAANNTATCACAAGAGAAAGGCGTATTTGAATGAGAGATAATACAAATGGAAATATAAAATAAATAAAAGAAGGATTTTTTAGGAAATAATTAAAGTTATCCGCACTCTCTAATTTATACCAAGAAAACATCATACCGGTTAATATCGCAAAATCAGAGATAATTGTTAGAAACCCAAATCTATGAATTTTCTTTTTGTCGTTGCAATATTTTAGTATGCGCGTATGCAAGAAAGTAATGATAAAATAGAATAAAAATCCTACTCCATAAATAATAGAACCTTTGAATTGTGCCTCACTATCTTTGATTCCTGTTAAATTAAAAACGCCACCGGAAGCAACTAGAATCAAAAATAAATATCGAAATCGATTTGCAAGGATCGCCCCATTTAACTCTTCTTCTTCCAAAACTTTTAGAACAGAAGAAGACATTAATTTGCGATTTAGATTTTGTTTTATTTTTTTAAACATATTATCTATGTAAGATTGTTCCATCTGGTTTCATTGGATCAGGGCTATCTTCTTTTGGGATTACGTTATCAGGATCTAAGTCATCTTTCTCATTGGGGGTTACATCGATTATCTGCTTGTCAGCGTCAAATCGAGCGAAACCTATGAAGGCACTGTCGCGTAGACATTTACTTTTTTTATCTCCTTCAATTTCCCGCACGCAGCCTATTTTTTGATTTGGGTCGAATATATATATATCAGGTCCACCTGCTTTTGTAATGAGACCATCTCCCCAGGTGTTGGAGCCGGCAACGCGCATAATGCCTGTATCATCCATTCCCATGTAAATCATTACATGACTTACTGGTGGTTCACGATCTGCTGGAACGTTATACGAATTCTGCCAATAGAGTAAATCTCCAAACTGTAATTGTTTTTTTAATTCTTCTGTGTTAATTTTATTGTCTCGTGTTTTGGGAGGTTCAAACATCCAACCTTTGTCTTTAAAAAAATTGTATTGGGAATACGAATCACGAGGCATCGTTTTACTTAGTGCTTTACTGTATAAGTATTGAACTGTACCTGAACAATCTAGTTTTACAGGTTTATTGCTATCGGGTGGAGTCCATGCTTTGGAATATTTTATGTCGAATAGAGCAAGCCACTGAGCTGTTTTTGTGAGGTTGTCCTTTTCTGCTTTTGAGAGTTCGGCAGCGAGTGAAATAGTAAAAAGAAAAACGATGACAAATAGTTTCATACCTGTCATCGTAGGGAAATTATAGAGATTGCAAGAAATTTTTATCTATTTGTGTAGATCTGATCGAAAAGACCTTTGTCGCTAAAATGTTTTTCTTGTGCTTTTTTCCATCCACCTGCAATTTCTTCTATTGTAAAAAGTTTCACATCTTTAAAAGTAGATTTGTATTTTTTTAAAACAGAATCTAGTGTGGGACGATAGAAATTTTTTGCAGCTAATTCTTGTGCTTCAGGTGAATAAAGATATTTTAAATATTCCTCTGAAACTTCTCTCGTTTTGTGTTTATCTACATTGGAATCAATTAAGGCAACTGGTGGTTCGGCGTAAATGCTAACGGAAGGAACAATAATTTCTACTGAGTCAGAGCCTGCTTCTTTTAAAGAAAGGTATGCTTCATTTTCCCAAGTAAGTAAAACATCTCCAATCTTACGATTTACGAAAGTGGTAGTTGCTGCTCTCGCACCTGAGTCTAGTACTTTTACATTTTTAAACAGAGCGGTTACGAACTCTTTGGCTTTTGACTCGTTTGAGTTATCATTTTTATTTTGTTTTAGCGCATAACCCCAAGCAGCCATATAGTTCCATCTTGCACCACCACTTGTTTTGGGGTTAGGCGTTATTATCTCCACTCCAGGTTTAACTAAGTCATTCCAATCTTTGATTCCTTTTGGATTTCCTTTTCTTACTAAAAATACAATAGTAGAAGTATAAGGTGAGCTATTATGCGTTAGCCTCTTTTGCCAATCTAGGGGAAGTCTTTTTGATTTTTCAACAATCGAATCAATATCATAGGCTAATGCCAATGTTACCACGTCTGCTTCAAGACCATCAATTACAGATCTTGCTTGTTTCCCTGAACCACCATGGGATTGTTTGATCTCAATGTCTTTGCCTGATTTATTCTTCCAATGCTTTGCGAATAATTCGTTGTAGCCTCTATAAAATTCTCTTGTTGGATCATAAGAGACATTTAAAATAGAATCCTTTGCATAGATGGATTGTATTATTGTTAAGAATAGAATTGTTAAAAATATTTTTACTTTATTTTTCAAAATTATCCTGCTGACCAAAGGGTTTTTAGATAGAAGACCAATTTGCGAATTTGTAAAAATTAGTCAATTACTCAGTGTGATTAGCCCATGCAATGGAATTAGAAGTTTTATCGGTGTCGGTGGTAATCTTTGAAATTACTGTTGCTGGATGAACTCAATTTCAAGTTAATAAAACATATTTTCTTGTATTTTATACATCTTTGAGTAATATATTTGACAAAAAGTTTAATATATTGGAATTGGTATCCATGTTCTTTGGCAAGAAAAAAAGTATACTCCCAGGATTTGGAATTTCTTTGGGTTATACCATATTTTATCTAAGTGTGATTGTTTTAATTCCTATCGCTGGTCTATTTGTAAAAACATCCGCCTTGAGTTGGAATGAATTTTGGTCGGCTATCACAGAGCCAAGAGTTATTGCTTCGTATAAATTGAGTTTTGGTGTTTCTTTTTTGGCGGCTGTGACCAATGCAGTTTTTGGATTACTCATTGCATGGGTGCTTGTAAGATATGATTTTTTTGGCAAAAAAATTTTTGATGCTTTGATTGATTTGCCATTTGCCTTACCGACTGCCGTTGCCGGAATTACACTTGCGACAATTTATTCTAAGAATGGTTGGTTTGGTCGTTTTCTGGAGCCTGCTGGAATTTTTGTAGCATATACTCCAAATGGAATTTTTGTAGCGTTAGTGTTTATAGGTCTTCCTTTTATTGTGAGATCCGTCCAACCTGTGTTAGAAGAATTAGACCCAGAGTTAGAAGAAGCTGCTGCTAGTCTAGGGGCTAATAGGTTACAGACTTTCGTCAAAGTCATATTACCCGCTATATTGCCCGCACTATTAAGTGGATTCATTTTAGCTTTTGCCAGAGGACTTGGGGAATATGGATCGGTTGTTTTTATTTCAGGCAATCTGCCCATGGTAAGTGAAATTACTCCTTTATTAATTTTAACAAAGTTAGAACAATATGATTACCCTGGTGCAACAGCACTTGCAGTGTCAACACTCATGATGTCGTTTATTCTATTTTTCTCAATTAACCTCGTTCAATGGTGGGCGGCTAACCGTCATAAGGCGTAAATACAATGTATAAGAAAAATATCAATACCACAGAATCTCCAATTACTCGTTTTGTATTAATTCTAGTCGCATTATTATTTATTTTTATTGTATTGATTGTTCCTTTATTTTCTATTTTCCTATATGCACTCGAAAAAGGATATGAAGTTTATTTTGCAAGTATCTTAGATGAAGAAGCGTTATCCGCTATTCAATTGACATTTATCACAGTTTTATTTGCAGTTCCTCTCAATTTAGTTTTTGGGGTATCTGCCTCTTGGTTAATTGCAAGATTTGAATTTACTGGTAAAAGTTTATTAACTAGTTTGATTGATATTCCTTTTTCGGTTTCTCCCATTATATCAGGAATGATTTTTGTGTTACTTTTTGGTGCACAGGGGATATTTGGACAATTTCTATCCGATCACGACATCAAGATTATTTTTGCAGTTCCAGGCATTATTCTTGTAACTGTATTTGTGACCTTTCCTTTTATTGCGAGGGAGCTAATTCCTATTATGCAATCACTTGGCTCTGAGGAAGAAGAAGCTGCTCTCATTCTTGGTGCAAGTGGATGGCAAACTTTTTGGAATGTCACTTTGCCCAATATTAAATGGGGAATTTTATATGGAGTAATTTTGTGTAACGCAAGAGCAATGGGAGAGTTTGGGGCTGTATCTGTTGTATCGGGGCATATTCGCGGGCTTACGAATACAATCCCACTTCATGTAGAAATTCTTTACAATGAATACAATTATGTAGGAGCGTTTGCTGTTGCCTCTCTTTTGACGTTAGCCGCAATTGCTACTTTAATCATCAAAGAAATCGTTAACTATTTTAGCCATAAAGGCGGCAGACAATGAGCATAGAAATTAAAAATATCAATAAACATTTTGGGAAATTTCACGCAATTAAGGGGCTCAATCTAAATATCAATTCAGGTGAATTAGTCGCACTTCTCGGTCCATCCGGTTGCGGCAAAACAACATTACTCCGCATTATTTCTGGATTGGAATACGCTGACTCTGGTTCGATTTTATTTTCTGGAGAGGACACACTCGGAAAACATATCAGTGAGAGAAAAGTTGGATTTGTATTTCAGCACTATGCTTTATTCAAACATATGACTGTTTTTGAAAATGTTGCATTTGGTCTAAAGGTGCGACCTAGAAACATTCGTCCTTCAAAAGGAGAAATCAAAGATAAAGTAGAAAGTCTTCTAAAACTTGTCAAATTAGAATTATTACAGGATAGATTTCCTTCTCAACTTTCTGGTGGGCAAAGACAACGTGTTGCACTTGCGCGTGCGTTAGCCGTAGAGCCACAGGTTTTACTTTTGGATGAACCTTTTGGTGCGTTAGACGCTCAGGTAAGAAAAGAATTACGCAGATGGCTTCGAAGACTTCATGATGAAATTCATGTAACAAGTCTATTTGTTACACACGACCAAGAAGAAGCTCTCGAAGTTGCGGACAGAGTAGTTGTTATGAACCAAGGGCAAATAGAACAAGTCGGAACTCCAGAAGAAGTTTACACCAATCCAGCAACACCTTTTGTGTATAACTTTTTAGGGAACGTAAATCTTTTTCACGGACGAGTGGAGAATGGAAAGTTATTTTTAGGTGATAAAGAAATTAAACATAGTGCTGATTCAAAAACTGCGGATAATAAGGCGTATATCTACATTCGTCCTTATCACTTTGATATTTATCTTTCGCATCAGTCGGATACAATAGCCAGTGCTCATATCGAACATATCAGTCCTGCTGGTTCTAATATTCGAGTAGAACTAGTAGATGAATTCAAACAACCTGTGTTAGTTGAAATTCCAATGGAACGTTACAAAGAACTAGGAATTAAAAAAGGTGATACTGTATTCATAAGCCCCAAACAAACAAAAGTATTCTTTGATGGGGCTTACCAGGATTATTCGATATAAAAGATTAGCCATAGAGACACGGAGGGTTTTTTGAAATCTAGGAGTAATTTTTAACGTGTCATTCCCGAATTCTTCTATCGGGAATCTCTTGTTCTATGAAGGATTTGATATTACTTGAGATCCCCGATAGGGAATTTCGGGGATGACAAATACCAATTTTTCTTATACAGAACACCAAGAGTAATTATTTTTTATGTATCTCTTGTAGTGATCTGATTGTAAATCCTTTGTTACCCATTTCTTCAAGACCATCCACTAAG
Source organism: Leptospiraceae bacterium UBA2033 (assembly GCA_002333425.1). Lineage (GTDB taxonomy): Bacteria > Spirochaetota > Leptospiria > Leptospirales > Leptospiraceae > UBA2033. The sequence goes on along the minus strand of DDBL01000238.1, from coordinate 18,786 downwards.
GCACGTGCAGCTTCAGCAGTTGTCAGACATGGAACTCGGTATTTGATGGCTGCTTGGCGAATCGCAAATGCATCGTCACGTGTTACACGACTGAGTGGAGTATTGATAATCAGGCTAATCTTTTTCTCTTTGATATAATCTACAACGTTTGGAAAACCTTCATGGAGTTTGTTAATTACGAGCGACATAACACCATTATCCGATAAAAGTTTGTGAGTTCCCTTTGTGGCTATTAGGTTGTAACCCATCTTAGAAAGTTTCACGATGTAGGGTAACAATTCAGGTTTAGATTTATCATTGATACTTACAAAAATAGTTCCACCTTTTGGAGTTTCTTCTCCAGCCATGATTTGCGACTTTAGATAAGCTTCCCCAGCAGTAGCGGCAATTCCCATTACCTCACCAGTGGATCTCATTTCAGGACCTAAAATTGTATCAACACCCGGAAATTTATTAAACGGTAGAACTGCTTCTTTTACATTTACTAAGTTTACTGAAAATTCATCTGCTGGTATTAAATCTTTTAGTTTTTCACCAAGCATAATTCTAGTTGCAAACTTTACGATTGGAATTCCGATTGCTTTGGAAACAAAAGGAACGGTTCTGGAAGCTCTTGGATTTACTTCAAGTATATACAGAGTTTCCTCTTTGATAGCAAACTGAATATTAATAAGACCTTTTACTTTGAGTTCAAGCGCCAACTTACGTGTAGCCGCCTTTATCTCGGTAAGCATTTTATCAGAAATATTTTGAGGAGGAAGCATACAAGCCGAATCCCCACTGTGAACTCCTGCTTCTTCGATATGCTCCATGATTCCAGCAATAAAGACAGTCACACCGTCGGATAACGCATCCACATCCACTTCCACAGCACTATCAAGAAAAGAATCAATCAAGATTGGTCTTTCCTCTGAAATTTCCTCTGCTTCGTCCATGTATTTATCAAGCCCAGCTTCATCGTTGATAATTGCCATTGCACGTCCACCTAATACATAACTAGGACGAACAAGAACTGGATACGAAATTTCTTTTGCAATTTTGCGAGCATCTTCTCTTCTAGAAGCCATCCCGTTTGCTGGTTGTTTGAGATCTAATTTTTGTAAAACTTCAACGAATCTTTTTCTATCTTCCGCACGATCAATTGAATCAGGGCTTGTTCCTAAGATTGGAACACCGCGTTTTTCTAATTCGTTTGCGAGTTTAAGAGGTGTTTGCCCCCCGAACTGAACAATTACACCAGCAGGTTTTTCATTGCGGTAAATATTCATTACGTCCTCAAGACAAAGCGGTTCAAAGTAAAGTCTGTCGGATGTATCATAATCAGTAGATACAGTTTCAGGATTAGAATTGACCATGATAGACTCAACACCCATGTCTTGTAAGGCGTATGACGCATGGCAGCAACAATAATCAAATTCAATTCCTTGACCGATTCGATTTGGTCCACCACCTAAAATCATTACTGACTTTGTATCAGTAACATTTGATTCATCTTCCGTATCATAACTGGAGTAAAAATAAGGAGTATATGCTTCAAACTCTCCGGCACAGGTATCAATTCGTTTATAAACCGGAAAGATTTTTTCTTTAATTAAGTAGTCTTCAATTTCTTGTTCTTTTTTGACTAGAATAGAATTTACTTTTGATTTGATTTTACTTACAACAGTTTCAGAATCTAGAATGGATTCGATTTCTTTTTTGGTTGCTAAGTAGGCAAGTTGTCGATTGGAAAATCCAAATTGTTTCATCTTGCGGATAATGGCATATCCCTTTTCGAAAAATTCAAATTCTACTTTGTGGATATCCTCCATTTGCCTTAAAAACCAAGGTTCCATTCCTGTGATAGTTGCAATTTCTTCTACAGTAAAACCAGCATTAAACGCTAACTTCAAATTGAAGATTCGTTTATCGGTAGGAATTTTGATAGCTTTTGTGATGTACGCTTTTTTTTCGGAAGCGGGAACTTTGTGAAGTTCGATTAGCTCTTTTAAATTTCCATCGGAACCAAATCCGAGTCTGTCATTTTCTAAAGAACGAAGTGCTTTTTGGAAACTTTCTTTAAAAGTTCTACCAATCGCCATCGATTCCCCAACAGCTTTCATTTGAACACCAAGAGTGCTGTCTGCGCCTGGAAATTTTTCAAATGCAAAACGAGGAATTTTAGTAACAACGTAATCAATCGAAGGTTCAAAGCTTGCGGGGGTAACACGTGTTATATCATTCTTAATTTCGTCTAACGTAAATCCTATAGCAAGAAGAGCTGCAATTTTAGCAATTGGAAATCCTGTAGCTTTAGAAGCGAGTGCGGATGAACGAGAAACCCGCGGATTCATTTCGATTACGATTACATCTCCGTTCTTAGGGTTTACCGCAAACTGGATATTAGACCCACCCGTTTCAACACCAATTTCGCGAATGATTCGTAGCGACATATCTCGCATAGCTTGGTATTCTTTATCGGAAAGAGTTTGTTGTGGAGCCACTGTGATTGAGTCACCAGTGTGAACTCCCATTGGATCAATATTTTCAATAGAGCAAATGATAACAACGTTATCCGCCGTATCACGCATAACTTCAAGTTCATATTCTTTCCAACCAATCACAGATTCTTCGATTAAAATTTGACTAATAGGGGAAGCATTTAACCCCTTCATTGCTACTTCTTCAAAATCTTCTTCTCTTGGGCAATGTCCCCCACCTGTTCCAGCGAGAGTAAAAGCAGGGCGGACAATGAGCGGTATCCCCACTTCTTGTTTGATCTTTCGTGCTTCTTCCATATTGGTAGCAAGACCGGATTTTGGAACTTTCAATCCCAAGGAAAGCATCACTTTTTTGAATAAGTCTCTATCCTCTGCTTTTTTAATCGCCTCTGCTTGTGCGCCGATTAACTTTACTCCATAGCGTTCCAAAATTCCTTCTTTGACCAAACTCATTGCAAGGTTAAGAGCAGTTTGCCCGCCGACAGTTGGGAGGACAGCATCGGGTTTTTCTTTCTCGATGATTTTTGTAAGAACAGAAACAGTCAGCGGCTCGATATACGTTGCATCGGCTAGCATTGGATCTGTCATGATGGTCGCAGGGTTTGAATTGACCAAAATGGTTCTTAAACCTTTCTCTTTTAGGGCTTTTGCCGCTTGAGTTCCAGAGTAATCGAACTCGCAAGCCTGCCCGATCACTATCGGACCGGAACCTATAATTAATACGGAGGAAATATCTTTACGTTGTGGCATATTATAAGCCAGATTTTAGTAAAACAACTAATTCTCAAGTAATTATCCAAAGCTTTTTTTGCAAAAAGAGGAGTTAGTCATTTGGAAGACAAATTTTATTCCCGGGTAAGCTAAGAAGCATGTAACTGAGAATACTCTATATTAATTTTTACTTGATAGGAATTTTATCTTTATTGATGATAGTTTCAATATGAAAACATTAGAATTAAAATCTGACATTATAAAGCTTGTTAAAAAAATCGAAGATGATAGTATCTTAATAGCTATTAGAATTCTATTAGCCAAACAATATTCAAAAAATAAGACTGATGACTTTTGGGAAAAACTACCACGAAAAGTTGAGTCAGATATTAATGCCGCTTTAAAAGAGGCTGATCTTGGACTTGGCATACCTCACAAGAAAGCAATGAGGCAAATAAAAACTAAATTTGTAAAAGCATGAAAGTCAATTGGACTCCTAGAGCAATTCAAACATTTGAAAAAATCTTAACTTGGCTTCAAGAAAATTGGACACAAAGAGAAGTTGATGCTTTAATAGACCAAACAGAAAAAATAATTAAACAAATCCAGCAAAATCCGTATTTGTATCGAGAAAGTTCTAAAAATAAACAAGTCCGCAGAGGTCTTGTAAATCAAATCGTAAGTTTATTTTATAGAGTTCATCCGCATAAAAAAGAAATTGACCTTTTAGTGTTTTGGGATAACAGACAAAATCCAGAAAAAAATCAATACGACTAAAATCATTTTCGTATAACCCCTCTATAAACCTTTCTATTTCTTCCAATAAATCTTGACTAAAAATCTACCATTTCCTAAAACAGTCCTAGTCACCAAGGAGTGTTCTAATGCAGCTAACAACCATTACCCTCCTCCTATCAGAGTACAAGGAAACTTTTATTTCTTAGTCTAATTATTCCTATCTTTTTCGTCTTTTGTGAACCCGAGAAAAAAGACGATAGTGCCTATAATGCTGTCGTTCTAAATGCGTTACCGAAACCAAGTTCATCGACTATCGGTGGGACATCTACAAGAAGATGGAATTAAAAACCACAAACATATATTAAGATTAACTAGAAAAAATGCTACGGGTAATACCAATTAAACGGTAAGATTAAATTTTTACACGTAGGGGGTTGAATATATTCAACCCCCTACTAATTTTTTTTGGATTTCGGCTTGTATGGTATACGGAAACTATTTCAATGATTTTATTTCTTTTATCGAAGGAATAATAGATAAGATAAGGGAAAATGGTGAGAGTTATTTTTCGGAAATTTTTAAATGCTTTGGGAAATAATTCAGGATGTTCTTTTATAAGAGCAAGATGAGATTCAATTTCTTGGAATACTTCAAGTCCTAAACCAAACTTCTTTTCATCGTAATAGCTTGTAATAGTTAAAATTTCTTTTTCTGATTCAGGAGAAAAGATAATTTCATACAGCATATTTTTTGTAGACTTTTTGTTTTAACTTTTTAAGGCTTATTCCTGATTTAGGATTCTTTCTTAATTTCTTTTGTCTTGCAATGAGTTCTTTTTTTTCTTCAGAACTTAAATCAGTTTCGACTTGGGCTTCGTTGTATCTGAGATACAAGAAATCAATGTAATCAAAAAGCTGTTTTTGTACTAAGTTAGGTAATTTCTCAAATTTCTTCTGCTGGACAAGTAAGTTCATAATAAATCTTTATCCTTTCATAAAATTTTATTGTAAAGACTTTTTTTGTTTAAATTCTCCATAAATATATATGTTTTTCAAATTATCCCAATCAAAGTCCAGATTACTTGCCCGAGTGATGACCTTTACGCAAAATCAAAATTATCCCCAAGATCGTAATAGGAATCGCAAATAAATTCAAATTAGCCCAGCCGAGAGTTGCGTGGAGTTTGCCTGAGGATGCAATGGATAAGGCAGCGAAAGCAGCAATGAAAAAATCATTTAGTGCTTGGGCTTTGGGTTGGTCTTCGGTAGGGATTTGATATGCAAGAAGAGTTGTGGCTCCGACGAATAAAAAATTCCAACCGATCCCTAAAAGAATTAGAGAGCATACAAAGTGTAAGTAAGAATTTCCCAGAAAATTAATGAGGATACAAATTAAAAATAAACCTGTGCCGGCTAACATTATTTTTCTGTCACCAAAACGTTTGATAAGACTTCCTGTAAAAAACGAAGGAACGAACATTCCTAAAACGTGAAATTGGATGACTTGCGCTATATCTTCTACATGAAAGTGGTGATGGTTCATTCCAAGTGGAGTTGCAGTCATAATCATTACCATAACGATAAATGCAATACTACCAAGTAGAATGATTTTTAAAAGAGGAGTTTTAAACAATAATTCCTTGGTTGATTTACTTGTTCTCCAATTCATTGCAGCAGGTTTTTCTGTTTTTAAGAAAACCATTATGATAAATGCTACTGTATAAATTAAAAATAGTAAAAGATAACCGCCCAAGAAGCCAGAGTCGGTTAATAGTTGTAATCCCCACTTATAAAGATTTGGACCGATTAGTGCAGCTATTACTCCACTAGCCAAAACCAATGATACAGCGCGGGATTTAAAATCTTTCGGAGCGACTTCGGCAGCGGCAAATTTAAAATACGTTGAAAATCCATTTAGAAATCCCATGAATACAGTGCCAGTCGCAAATAGGAAAAAGTTTTTGTTGTGTATTCCAAGTGATAGAAGGCTAACTCCGATTAGCCCTAAAAAAATTCCCATTAAAAATCCACTTCTTCGCCCAAATCGTGCCATAAAAAAAGAGGCTGGTATTGTGAGAAAGAGTGTAGCAAGTATATTGAGCGAGATTGGTAACGTAGATAAAGACTCATTTCCTGTCAGGTCAAGTCCAATCAGCGTATTTGTCGAAGTCATTAGAATACTTCCTGATTGAACGAGAGCTTGACAGAGGAAAATAATGATTAGGTTCTTATACATGGATATTACTGTTAGCCCATTTTGCCACGGAGGCACAGAGTCACAGAGAAGAATTTTAAGAAAGTTTCTGCATTTTTATTTTCCAATTTTTTATTAATCCACTCTAAAATGATATTCTCAAAAACCTCTGCGTCTCAGTGCCTCTGTGGCAAAAATCTACTCCCAGTTTGCAATTTCGGTTTCTAATTTTGCGAATATTTCAGAGTATGCGCTTGCTACTGCACCTGATTTTTGTGCGTGAACGATTGGATCACCAGTCTCACCGGATTGCATGATGTCCATGGTCATAGGAATTTTTCCAAGTAGTGGTGCTTTGAAAGAATCGGCTAACTTTTGTCCGCCGCCTTCACCAAATATGGAATATCTTTTATCAGGCATATCAGGTGGAATGAAATAACTCATATTTTCCACAACTCCAAGGATAGGAATTTTAACTTGGTTAAACATTGCCCCAGCTTTGGAAGCATCCAGAGTTGCAACACCTTGCGGAGTAGTAACAATAACCGCTCCGTTTAGATCAATGAGTTGAGCAAGCGACAACTGCACGTCACCCGTTCCAGGTGGAAGATCGATCAGCAGATAATCCAGTTCACCCCATACAATGTCGTAAAGAAATTGTTCGATTGCCTTGCCAAGCATAGGACCGCGCCAAACAACGGGTTGGTTCTCATCGACTAAAAAAGAAAAAGAAATGATTTTGATTCCATATTTTTCAAGAGGCCAGATTTTATCTTCTTCGGATTTGAGCGCAACACGCCCGTTAATCCCAAAAAGTTTTCCAATGGACGGACCGTAAATATCTGCGTCGAGCAACCCAACTTTAAAACCTTTATTCGCAAG
>DDBL01000238.1:0-11653 GCA_002333425.1 Leptospiraceae bacterium UBA2033 | reverse complement strand
TTAGAATCCTTCTAATATCCATTGATTCAAAGGCGTTTTATTAGCCAAAGATTTTTTATTGGGCTTCTACCGGCTAATGCTAGCCTGCTAGCGGAAGAGAGGTTCATTGAGAGCAAGAAAGTAAGCATGTTTCAAAGAAGAATAATTAAATCACTATAATCATTTGATTCAGCGGCTAATGAAGAGTAATACATTAAAAAAATGAAAAATACGATTTTCATTTTGAAGGAGCAAATATTTTCTGATTTAGTTCTAAGTAGAGTGTTTCTGGGGCAAAATCTTGCTCGTGGGGCCATTGAACAGTTCCATTCCAAACTTTCACGCGTCGAAAATAATTTATATCTTGCAATTCTTTAAAAAAGCTACTACCCCAATAGGGTGATATGTCAAAAAAACCTGATTCACCAGTATTAAATTTTAAGTATAAGATTGATTTACCAATAGGTCTAACTTTAATTACTTTTGAATTCATATTTTTATTTGAGAGGATCAATATTAAAAACTCTTTCTCCTTTAATTGCCAAAGCCCAGTTTGCCATTAATTCTTCTTGGTGAATTTCCATCCATGCATAAACTAATTTTAGCTTATTTGATTTTAAACTTCCTTCTAGTATTTCTCCATTTGGAATAGAAAGTATAATTTCTTCTTCTTGATACTGAACATGAATATGAGGTAACTTATGTTTTTTATTATCATAAAAATACATATAGATAATAATCCCATAAAACATTGAAATGGCTGGCATAATGTCCTCTTTGAGATATAATAATTAGTAATTTCAAAAATTCAATCATTTATTTCTATCGCTTCTCACACGACATATTACTCTAACGTCCTGAATATTCTGCGACTAGTATTGTTATGTCGTCAGTGAATTGGCTTTGAGAGTTTCCAGTAAACGCAAGGACAGAGTCATATATTTTGTTACAGAGATTAGAAGAGGAGTCTTTATGATAATTGAGGCTAATCTCGATTAGCTTACTATCTCCAAACATTTCTTGGCTTTTATTACTTCTTGCCTCAGTTATTCCATCTATATATAGAATAATTTTGTCACCTATTTCCAATTTGGTAGTTACTTCTTCTGAATTTGTGGGAAATGCTTCACAAATAATACGACCTCTAGAATTAATAAATTCATATGTTCCACTTAGTCCCACTTTCAAAATCGGTAAATGTCCTGCATTCGCTGAAGTCATAATTCCATCTTGTAAATTGATGTGACAATAGATGGCAGATAAAAAATGCCCACTGAGTTTTCCTTGGAGTGCGCGATGGATTTTTTTTAAAGATTCTGCCGGACTGAGTTTTAATTCATAACAATCTTGCAAAGACATCTTTACCATCGTTGCAAGAAATGCAGCCGGAACTCCGTGACCAGAAACATCACAAATAAACAAAAGTAAATCGTCTCCATTTTTATAATCAAAGTCAATGAAGTCGCCTCCTACACCCATCATAGGCTGGTAGCGGAAACTCAGATTAGCCCCATTTATCTTTGGAACGTCTTCTGGTAATAACGATAATTGAATTTTTTTTGCAATCATGATTTGTTTTTCTAGTTCTTGTGATTGCTCTTGAATTGTGCGAGTTCGTTCTTCAACTTTTTTTTCAAGACTTTCATTAAAATTAGAAATTTCTACGATCAAATTGTATTGCACTTCGGATGCAATTTTTAGATTGTTTACCATCACGTTAAAACTTTTTGCGAGATTTCCGAATTCGTCTTTTTTATTAATGTTTTCAATCATTATTAAATTTCCAGAAGCTAGGTTGTCAACTGCCGCAGAAAGAATTTCGAGCGGACGAGTAAAATGCCTAGCCAAAAAAAATGCAACAAACGTTGTCGCAAAAAACGTACAAAAAGATAATCCAAATGCAATTAACATCATCTTATTTCTAAAATCATCCATCTCTTTCGTATTTATATCTAGAATTACAAGTCCAACTGGTTTTTTATCTTTACTAAAAATGGTAGAGTAAGCGCTCATAATTTTGCCATAAGCGTTATGCGTTATATCTGAGTCTACTTCTGCTATGATTTCGTTTTGAATGATTTGTTTTAAGTTTGTTATCCTTTCTGGGGTTTCCATGTAAACCGCGCCTGGTTCAGAGGCTGGTAGTCCTTTGGCTGAATAACTTAATTTAAGAGGATAATAGTATTCTCCTAATTGAATGGATGTATTTATAAAACGATTTTCTTTGTTCAAAATACCATTCTTCGTTTTTGCGATGAGTGGTTCTTCCGATATAAATTCAAAAACTACTTGGTCATTGATTTTTAGGAAAGTTTTATCGTTTTCTTTTACGAATTCATGTTTGGTAGTTCCTAATTTTTTAGTTTTAATTTCAAATTGTCCCGTGCGTAGGAAATAATCATAGTTTGCCGTAAACTCTTTATCGTCTTTTTGGTAGACACTGTAAGCAAAATGCTCAGTCTCTACCCATACATTGTCTCTATCTAGTTTATTTGCGTCTATCGCATAATAAAGATTATCCGTTTTTGAGTCATAGTTAAGTGTGTATATATATCGTACACTTTTTTCTGTTTTGTAAATTCTTTCTAGTAAGTCTACATACTTTTTGAAGTTTGGATTTTCAAAATCTTTTATAGATTTAATTTCTTCGTGTTCCTCGCCTTGAATGGAGGAAGAAATGAATTTTGCAATAGACGTTTTGTTATTTTTAAAATTTTCCAAAAACATTCCATAGGCAAATTCATACATAAATATCCCTAGTAAAAGTGATATAGCTATGTCAAGCCCTATGAAACCAAGGATTAGTTTTTTGCGTAATGTGAATACCATACTACTTGAACCAGATTTGAAATCGTGGCAATTGACTATTAATTAGGATAGAATTATATCACGTCAAGAGAATTTATTTTGAAATCATATTCAAAAGCTAACTACATCAGTAAACCAGTTCGATTGATTTCCTGCATTGTCTTGCACTTTTAACTGAATCAGTAAAGGGTTTTTGACTGATTTAAGACTTTTTGGTATTTCTAATTTGATAAAATTTCTATCTCGATCAAATGTATACGGATAGGAAATTCCTTCTAGCAAAACGTTTATTTTATTACTAATTCCAGAGCCTCTGTCGGCTACGTAATAAAATCTTTCTAACATAGTGGCATCTTGAATTTCAGGAAGGTTATAATGTCTATAGATGAGATACGGATAAGAGATAGTTGGCGGGGACTTATCACGCATAATACAGATTATCCCTATCCGAGCAAGATTAAATACAATTGAGTTTCCTACTTTTTTTCCGGCAAGAGGAGTCCATCTATTTAAGACCGTATCATACAAATACAATGCTTCATCTTTTTCAGTAAAATTTCCAACGAAATTTCCAACCGCACTTCCTTTCCAAGAAAAATTGTACGAAGTGATTTGGTATGCTTCACCGGAAGGAATTAAATTTGGTATTAGTATTTCATTTGGAATTTTTTCTAATTTTGAAATTAGTATACTNNATCTATAGAGTGAGACAATTTATCATCGTAAAGATTGTATACATAAAACGCAGGTGAAAGAGACGATTTGTTACTATCGTATAGAATATCTTTTTCGGAAGCTTCTTTGAAAGTCATTCGTTTGAATCCTCTTTCAAATACAATTAAGTCATTTATTTTTAAACGAATAGAATAGACATTATTTTGATTTCTAGAACTGATTCGATCAAAACCTGCAACTTTGAATTTAATTTTCCCACTCAGTTTGATTTCTTCGGAATTTGTAAAGGAATAAGTGGTTTTGTTGATTCCTACTGTGGGAAATGTTTTGCTAAAACCATTATCTGAATCAATAAATATGGATTGGATTACGGGTGGATTTTTATCTTCTTGTTTATAATTAATAAAACTAAGTGGATTAAAATATTCTTTTATATCAAAAAGTTCTAGATGTAAATGAGAAATTCCAGATCCAGTTTCTCCCGAACGTGCAATTTTTTCTTTTGGTTTTACTTTGAAGTATTCTGGTTTTAATTTTACTTGAAAACCTTCTGGTTTTCCTAAAAGTAAAAGTGCAGTTTTTAATTCTTCTAATCCTGTTATATCTCCTTTTAAGTCATTTAAGTGTGCGTATTTTGCGAAAATTTTTAGACTGGGTGAAAATAAATTTATACTGAGTCCATAGCCATTATTGGAATAACTCATGGATGCAATATTTCCATCGTAAACGGATAACACAGGGAAACCGTTAATTCCATAAGTTTTATAATCGCAACCCATATGTAAATGAGAGTTTCTAAATTCTGCAAATGTTCCTGAAATAGGAAGTCGAACTTGCATTGGCCAGTACACTGAATCTATTTTTTCTGGTTCGATGGAATATAGCTGAAATGTAAAAATAAAACAAAGACTTAAAACTATCTTTCTCATAATGAAATAAAGATTTACAAGAGACTTGCTGTCAATTTTATTTCCTATATGCGTTTTTTCCGCTACAATCTTTGTTGTTTAATTTGTTTTTCTCTTTTGTTTTCTTCCTGTGCATATTTTACTAAGGAGCCTGGACGTCCACCGAAAGTAGGAACAGTTTTAATTGCGGATGGTTATCGTAAATTGTACGTTCATAATTTTCAAAATGATTCTTATGGCGCGGCAGTTCATACAACTCTTACCCAGCTTGTCAAATCTGAAATAGATAGAAGAGGTCGATTTATTCATACAAGAGACAAGTCGTTATCCAGTTTTAGATTGTATGGGAGTGTTGTGCATTACCAAAAAGTTGGAAATATTGTAGATGCATTTGGGCAACATATGAGTTCAGAAATTTCTATAGTTGTAAAATTGGAAATCCAAGAATCAGTCTCGGGAGACAAAATTACTTTGGAACGAGATGAAATTTTAGCAAGAGCCTATTACTCAGATCAGTTAGGAAATCGAGAATCGGAAGAGCAAGCCCAATCCAGAATGTTGCAAAATCTTGCCTATCGTATTTCAGAAGAAAGTGAAAACGCATGGTATTATTATGTAAAAGAAAAACATTATAAAAACGTTAAGTTAGAAAAAAAGTGAATTGGAAATACAATGTGGTTTTCAAGTAAGAGGCGATTATGAAAAAAATTAAACTATCCCGCGGTAAATCAGCAATTATAGACGACGAAGATTTTGAAAGAGTTAGTCAATTCAAATGGTACATAAATGAAAATGCAGAAAAAACGAAACTTTATGCAATGCGCTCGAGACTTAAAAGTGAAGAAGACACTGTGACAGGAACAAAAGTTTATATGCATAGATTCATTTTACAAATCGTTGAAAAATCTGCAGTCATCCAACATAAAAATGGAAACACACTCGATAACAGAAAAGAAAATTTAGTGATCAAAAAAAGAGCGGTAAACAAAAAAGCAAAATAGTTTTTTACACACTCCCAGTTATTTTGCTAATTCTAAAATTCGAATTGCTCCTCTTAATACAAAAAAGAATACAATTGTCCCAACTATTAAATCTGGAATATTTGAGTTTAGAAACAAAACCATTGTTCCAGCAAAAATTACTCCTATATTAGCAATTATATCATTGGATGTAAATATTTGGCTAGATTGAATATGCACTTCCTTAGTTTTAGATTTGTTAAGCAAAACTAGAGAGGCAGTATTTGCGAGAAGGGCGAGAAACGAAATTGAAATCATGAACGTCGGATTTGGAATTTCTTCAACTCCGAAAAATCTTCTTAGAACTTCAATGAATCCAAAGATAGAAAAGGATAATTGAGTGTATCCGCTAATACGAGCAACTCGTTTTTTTATTAGGAGTGTTCCTGTTATTGCATAAAGACTTAGTCCGTAAACTAACGCATCCGCAAGCATATCCAAAGAGTCTGCTAATAGACCAACAGAGCTTGCTACTATTCCGAAAACAATTTCGATTAAAAAAAATGCAAAGTTTATTATAAGCACAGTCCAAAGTAATCTTTTATCTTTACGTTCATTTTCGCTAGAAATTTCACCTTCATAATTCGCAGATTCAGAGAGTTTGGAATTTAAGTTTAAAGAGTCTATCGCTGATTGGATAGTATCAAGATTATCCTCATGGATCACNNGACAATTTCATTCGAATCAACTGTTCTTCAGAGGGGCAGTCCATTTTTTGAATATGAAAGGTTGTCTTTTTCAAGTAAATTTACCTCATCTCTATTTTATTTTTCGATAACACTATTGAATTAGTAATTGGATAAGTTCAGGAAATTGTGTTGCTTTTGTAGATAGAACATAATTTTCATGAATCGACCAGAGAAATATCCAGGGATAATCTTCTTTTAAGAGTTGGACAATTTTGACTGGGTCAGTAGCCGCTTCGGGGTTAATGCGTATTTGGCGGATGTAGTCTTCGATCTGTGGGTTTGAGTAAAATGACCGGTTGCCTCCATTTCCAGAACTATCTTTTGCGAATAATGGATCTATAAAATTGTAAATTGAATCATAATCAATGTACCAAGTTAGTAAAGTAAAATCTCCTTTTTTTTCTCCATTTTCTTTGTATAATTTTGTTTTTTCCATGGGAAGAATTGAAATTTTTAAACCTAGGTTTTTTAGGTATTGTGCTATTACTTGTCCCTTTGCTTTATTTTCGTCATCTGCTCGCATTCGTAATTCTAAAGTCTGATTTAAAATTTGCGGATAACATTTAGATTCCGCTAAATGCTTTTTCGCTAAATTCATATCATAGGTATCATGAAATTTTTCCTTTGTATAAAGCTCCAAGTATTCATTTGTTACAGAGGAGTTGATTTTACTTGCGGAGGATTCAAATATTTTTTCGATAATCAAATCCCGATCAATTGCTAAGTTTAATGCTTTTCGAAATGGCAAATCAAAACAAGGATTATTGTGATTAACCGCAATGTATTGAACTGACTTTCCTTTTAGAATTTTTTTGGAATTTTCTTTTACGGCAGGATGAGCCAATAAAAAATAAGGAATTTTCATGACATCAATATTGCCTTTTCGGAAAAGATAGATCGCGCTAGATGGTTGATTTAAAACTTGAAGAATTAAAGTTTTAGGAAATCGACTTTCTTCAAAAGGAAAATTAGAGCGCATTTCAATCGAATCATTTTTATTCCATTTTTCTAAATAATAAATTCCGCTACTCTTAAAACTTCCGTCTTGCCGATGTGCTATTTCCTGATAGATGGATGCAGGGGCTAATGCTAATAATTCGATATTTTTAAGACTCATCGAATCTAGCTTAATTTTAAGTTCGGAATCCGAGATTTTGTAGAATCCCTTTAGAAACGAATACTTTGACTTTCTCGGTCCTTTTTCTGTCTTCAAACGATTTAAAGAATACATTACATCGTCTGCGGTTAATTTTATTTTGCTACTTGTATCCAGTTGTTTTAGTTTTATATTCAGAGAATCTTTTTCTAGAAAAAATTCTTTTACTAAATCACCTTCTACTTTTCCGTTCTTGTTAAACTTAAAAAGTTTTACAAATAGCAATGAGTTTATTTTTTGCGAAGTCAAATCAACTGCATAGATTGGATCTAAAGTGGAAGGGTCAGACTCGATGCTAATACGAAGTAAACTGGGTTCGTTAGCTAAGGGTGGCTTGCAAGATAGAACATACAAACATATAAGAACGCAGAATAGAGTTCTTATAAAATTTGAGAATAGGGAATAAAACAATAAAATCAATTCCCAATGTACGCCTGAAACAATTCAATTCGAAAGTGAATTGTGCTACCATTTCGCACTTTTCGCATTTCCCGCTCGTAGTCTTCTCGAACTTTCATGATTTCATTTTTCGTGCGGTTAATGACTGATTTGCGCTCAGGGCGTGGATCCCATTTTTCTTGGGCTTCTTGGCGGTTTAGTTTTTCTTGGAGTTGGCGGATTACTTTTTGGCTGGTGACTTCGATTTTGTATTCTTCTTTTTTGAAAATAGAGATTGTGTTTTTGACAAGTTCTTCTTTTCTAAGTTCGACTTTAGAAAGAAGTTTTTCATAACAACGGATAAACGCAGATTCCACACGGAGGGTTTCTTTGAAATGTGGATTTACTTGCGAAGAGTTTTCTTGGATTTGCGCTGGAATGGATGTTAATTCAGAAACCATATCTAAAGAAAAGTCATACTCAAAGTAAAAGATTTCTGTTCGTTTTAGACTAAACTGAAACTCGACAAGAAATACAAATAGAACCTTAGATTCATAACCTGGAAGAGAAAAATACATTTTTGAAAATCCACTTTTGGATTCTAAAAAGTATTGAATTGCTCTTTCGACTAACGGATGACCAAACGCCAGAAACTCCAGCGAATCATTTTGTAGTGCATCCTCAGAATGAAAGGTTCCAGTTTTGATTTCTTTTCCAGTTTGAATGGAATACATTCGCTTATTCTCAGGAAGTAATGTCATTTCTGAACCACATTCGGTAGGAAAGTGTTTTGCAAAGGAAACAACAAAATCTTCCAAGTGGCTATTATTGTATTGCCGCTCACTTAGTGTATGATCGTAGTAATCCTGCAAATTAAAGTCAATTAACTTGGGAGTGACAAGAGCATTTAACTTGTTAAATCCTTGTTCGGCGACTTTGATTCGTAAATCCATTTCCTGTTCGATTTCTTCTTTGGTTTTACAGCCGGTGATAAACTTCATGAATCCAGAATTAAAATCTAACTCGTCTTCAATCGTTCCGAGAAGAGCGTCTGACGTTCCGATAGATTCTTCAAATAGTTTGATTTTATTCGTTAGAACTTCTAGTATTCTTTCGGCAACTGTGTCCTTACTTGCGAAGTTGAAAATATAGACATCTTTCTTTTGTCCAAAGCGGTGAATACGACCTATCCTTTGCTCGATTTTCAAAGGGCTCCACGGCAAATCGTAATTAAACAACACATTGGAAAATTGCAGGTTTCGTCCTTCCCCACCTGCTTCAGTGCAAATGAGGATTTCGAAATCTTCTTTGAACTTTTGAATTGCTTCTTCTTTTCCATCTGCTGAAAGGGAGCCATGAAATAATACAACTTTGAAATCATCCAAAAGACTAAAGAGATAGTCTTGCGTGCTCCTAAACTGGGTGAATATGATAAATTTCTTTTGACCTTCTTTGCGTAAGCGTAAAAGAGTCTCTTTTAGTTTCATAGCCTTTCTATCTTCTTTGATAGATTTGCCTAACATAATTAAACGATTTAAGGACAATAACTCGCGCCTAACGTTCTGTAATTCGATATGAGCAGAATCATCTAGACCAGAAATAAAATCTTCTACATCCTCTGTTTCATCCAAATCCCATTCATCTAGTTCTTGGGCTTTTAATTGGAATTTGTGCATTCTAGATTCAATCAAAAATTTTCTACGTGTAAGTGCTGAGAGAAGTGCAGCGTTAGAAGAATCCAAAAGTTTTTGAAATACAATCATCACAAAACCGATAGCACGATTTTTAGTGTTCATAGCAAGGTTGTATTCACGTCGCACATACTCAGTAGTTTCCTCATAGAACTGACGTTCTTGTTCGGAGAGATCTATTTTCACTGTCTTGGCAAAACGTTTTGTAAATCCGCCGATTTCTACTTTGCGTCGTCTAAGTAGGACTTTAGAAATTTTTTCTTTTAAGTCAGATTTATTTCCAACCACATAATCATTTACGAAACTATGATATGGACCGAGGATATTTGGATCTACAAGATGCATTAAGTAATATAACTCTTCTAACTTTCCACGAAAAGGAGTAGCGGTTAAGAGCAAAAGACATTCACATTTCTTAGAAACCTTTTCGGCAAACAAATACGCGCGGGTAATTTTGGAGTAATCGCGTCTTAGGCGATGGGCTTCGTCAAAAATAACGATGTCCCATTTTTTCTTGAGAATATCTTCCGCATAACGTGGATTTTTGATAAAGTCAACGGATGTGATAACATGATTGAAATTCTGCCAGTTATTTTCATTGTCAGAAATGAAATTTTTACGTTTGATGATGGTGAAGTCTTCGTTGAATTTATTCTTCAACTCTTGTTTCCATTGAACAAGAAGCGGAGAAGGGGTAACAATGAGTACGCGCTTGTAGGCATTTCTAAAAATCAATTCCTTCATAATGAGAGCGGCTTCGATTGTTTTGCCAAGTCCAACTTCATCGGCAAGAATGAAGCGCGGTTTCAGACTATTAACCACGATATAAGTAGATTCAATTTGGTGTGGCAATAGACGAGTTCTGGAATTGGAAAGGGAAGATAGTTTATCGAATGCGTGAGTGAGTTTTAATTCGAGTGCTTTTAGAGAAAGATACATTTCATAAGGACGAGATTCTAGAGTAGAAAGTGAACGTAAGTTGGAAGGTATATACTGAATATCCGTATCATTCTGATCAAGTTCAATCTCACGAAGAGAAGAGGGAAAAAATAGTGTTAGCCGGTCTTCACTCATTGCTTTCACTTGCCCAAAACCAAATTCAGGGCGTGATTTTAAGTAAAGGATTTCTCCTTTGACTTCATTCGGACGAGTTTTTTCAAAGTCGAGTGTGAATTGAACTAATGATTCCATTAAACTCCTCGTTCCTCGCCCCAAAGATATTTATGAAGTTGGATAGAAAATCGTGCCCCGGGAATATTTTTTTCCTTGAGCCAATCAGCAAGAAGGGAAGGTTTTAAATCGTGATAGACAGACGAGAAAATTAGATTTTGATTCAAACCAAATTCCTCGATTACTTCCAAACTTCTATCAAAATCTGCGCGATCTCGAACGACAAATTTCACTTCATCGAGCGGATTGTTGCGTGTTTTAATAAAATGAAAGTTATCTGCGTTCATTAAAGATTCCATGCCGGAACCTGGCAATTTATAGTCGATTGAAAATACCATATGCTTCAAATCTTGTATGTCTTCCTTCCCATTTGTCTCCACTCGCGTAAAAGCAAAGTTAGAATTATGTCTCTTTAAATAAACCATTTTTGTAAATTCTGCACAAAAAAATTTCTTTTCCCCTTCCAATGGCTCACCACCGGTCAAAAGTATCTGCGTCGGAGTTTTGCTAAAAGATTCGACCTTCGCGAGAATTTCTTCCATGCTCATTTCCGAGCCTGCTTTTTCCGAAAGCGCATAACCAGTGTCACACCAGAGCTTGCGAGTCCCGTCCATCCCACATCTAAGCGAACAACCCGCCAACCGAACAAATACTGTAGGAACTCCGTGCGAAACCCCCTCGCCCGAAAGGGAATAAAAAATCTCATTTACGATAACCTTCATAAGACTTATGTCGTAAAAAAAGGAGAGCCTCAAAAGAACTTTCCGTGTTAAATATCGATTCTGAAATTATTAGAGTTTTTGCGAAATTAAATTTAGCAATAGCGTGAGTGAGTTCGTGCGTTTGTTTAAGTGCATGATTTTCTCACAGAGCACACTGAGAGCACAGAGAAAAGAGTTAATAAAATTAATACTCTCCGTGAACTCCGTGCCCTCTGTGAGATACGCTTTCTTTGTTTTTACGCAGTTCCAGAGCATCAGGATGACATTTTGCGATCGATAGTAATTTCCATTAACAAACAAAGAATTCAATAAAACTAGTGAAATAGAATAGGTGTCTAAAGTGTTTTATGTCGCTACGGAAAAATAAAATTGTATTTATGAAAAAAACTTAATTATGGATTGACCTTGACCTACCTATTTCCGATATATTATTCAGGAAAATACATCTCTTTGTATTT
>DDBL01000095.1 GCA_002333425.1 Leptospiraceae bacterium UBA2033 | reverse complement strand
AGGTCTAGTTTTAGCAGATAGACAAACAACCAACAGCGGGATTTCCCGAATACGAGAGCCAGCTCACCTAATTCAAGCCATGCGAAGGCGTAGGATTTGCGACTAAGCAAATGGGGGGACGATTTTTCGGGATAAAGCTAACCTTTTTCAGACCAAGATTCCTTTCTTGGTAGGAGGTTTTCAATTTCTCCGCTTCGGGAATAAGACCGGAGTGGGTAATAGAGCGAAACCGCCGAAGCAGGCTTTGTAGGTAGAGTGCTGTGTTTCCCTTATGCTTCTTCGTTTTGGAGAGGAAATCATCGTAAAGAAATTCGGGAATCAAAAGCGTGGAAACCGTATCTTCTTCCCAGTTAATTTCATATCTTACAAATTCATTTTTATTTTGAAAGGTAATCATACCTAAACTGAGTCACGAAACGAACATTGTGTGCGAAAAAAAATCATTTTTAATAAAAGTGGGATAAAAAAATTCTTATATTGGGACTGTGTAAAAACAATAATTTTGCCACAGAGATACAAAGACACGGAGAGTTTGTTGAGTTTTTTTCTAAGATATTCTATAAACGTCTAGCATATCCACATAATCTTGCGATAACGTCTAATATGTTATTAANNAAATAGGGAGTGAGGTCAGATATCGATATTTTCTGGATAAATTTCTTCGGGTACAATATATGTCATTCGAGTTTTGGGATCATGTTTAGTGGGTAAATTAGATTTAGTTTTGACCTGATCTGATTCTTTTTTTTCATCATCTGTTTGAATTTGCTTGACGTCTATGTTAGTTTCTGTTCTCATTCTTCCCTACCTTTAAGGGTGAAAACATACTACAAATTATTTGCATATTGTCAATGAATTGTTAATAATTTATTGACAAAAAATAAAAAATTACTATTTTTTTGCAAATGAAAAATGTATTTTTTTTTGGTCTGATAGTGAGTATGAAGTTAATGATTATGAATAAAAATAAAATTCTTTTCCTAAAATCCCTAGCATTTCTCTTGATTACGATTGTTTTTATGAGCTGTACGAATGAATCACAAATCGATTCTGAGCATAAAGACTCACAAGAGAAAATCGTTCCTAAAGTTCCCAAGCCTGANNGGGGAGTTTACCGAACAACATTATATTGAACGAATTGGGATCATGGATGAAAATAAACAAGATCTTGCGGGAATGAGTTTGAAAAAATTGCAAAAGGCAACAGTTACATTAACTCTTGATCCGATTCCCGATAATCCCAATGTAAAAGTTTATGTAAAATGCAATTTGCATGACTTGTGGACTAAGCCTATTATCCCCACCTCAGAAAAATGATTATATTTTAACCAATAAAAATATAATCATTTTCAATTGTGAGAATCAAAGAAATATTTTAGTAAATTTATTATTAGGTAGAAAGAGGTATCAACATGGAAACGATTCAGAAAGGTTTTAAATTTGTTTTAATTTTAATAGTGAGTTTAACATTTTCAAACTGTACGGCATGGCCTGCCTTATCTGCTTTATTTATGCAATCAAGTTCCGGTGGTGGAGGCATATTGCCATTAATCCCTGGCAGTTCTTCCAGTAGCCCACCTCCAGCAGTAACACCTACAGATACTTCAGGTTCTGCTACGATACAATTTTCCACATCTAGTTCTAGCAATTTAGAAACATCTCCAAATGTGACAATCCCTGTAACTATTTCGAGTGCAAAAGATGCTACTGTAACTTACACTGTGACTGGAACAGCTACTGGTGGTGGAATTGACTATACTCTAGCAAATGGAACTATCACTTTCACAAGTGGTGGTGCAATGACACAAAACATCACTTTTTCAGTTGTCAATGACGCACTAAAAGAAACGAACGAAACTGTCATTATCACATTATCCAATCCAAGCTCAAGTGCTACTCTTGGAACAAATACAGTACATACCTATACAATTACAGATGACGATTCTTCAACCATTGCATTTACTGCCACTTCGTCTACTGCGGGTGAGGGCACAACAGCAGTTTCCATTCCGGTTTCCATTTCTTCTACATCTGCGGCTACTGTTGATTATTCGGTAACAGGTGGAACTGCAACAGGAAGTGGCACAGACTATACGTTAGCCAGTGGTACTTTAACATTTACAGACGGTGGAGCGACTACACAAAATATAACATTTATTGTAGTTGATGAAGCGCTATACGAACTAGATGAAACAATTATCATTACGTTAACAAATTCTACTGGAGCGAATTTAGGAACTAATACCGTACATACCTACACAATTACAAACGATGACGCTATGCCTATTGTAGCATTTACCGCTACTAGTTCAAGTGGAGCAGAGTCAGTAACCGCTCCTACAATCACTGTTACATTGTCAGGTGCATCTGCTCTTGCGACTACTGTTGATTATGCGGCATCTGGGACAAGTAGTGCAAGTGGAGGATCTGATTATACTCTCGCGGCAGGAACATTAACTTTTGCGGCAGGGACAACAAGTCAAACAATTCCTCTAACTATTGTTAATGATTTGAATACAGAGTTAAATGAGACTGTAATTGTTATTTTATCGAATGCACTGAATGCCACATTAGGAACCAGTTCTCATATTTATACAATTGAAGACAATGATCCACCTGCAATTTCATTTGATGTAACATCCTCAAATGGATCAGAGGCGACAACTAACATCACAATTCCAGTTAGTCTAAATGCGCCATATGCTGGTGCGGTAACAGTTGATTATTCGGTAACGGGTGGAACTGCAACTGCTGGTGGAACAGACTTTACATTAGCCAACGGTACATTGACATTTGCCTCTGGAATTAGTTCTCAAAATATTACTGCAACTATTGTAAACGATGCAGCATTTGAATCAAATGAAACTTTTATAGTAACTCTTTCAAATCCTACATCAGGTGCTAGTTTGGGTGGGAATGTAAATCATACGTATACGATTAATGATGATGATGCTCCTTCTATTGCATTTGCTGCAACCACTTCCAATGGAAGTGAAGCTACCACAGCAGTAAATATTCCAGTAAGCATTTCAATGACTGCAACTGCAAGCGTCAACTATGCTGTAACCGGTGGAACCGCAACTGGAGCCGATTATACTTTAGCAAGTGGAACATTGAATTTTACAAACGGTGGGGCTACTACACAAAATATTTCCTTAACCGTTAATAATGATGCCTTAAATGAAGCTGATGAAACTATTATCATCACACTTTCTAGTCCTTCCTCTGGAATTAATTTGGGTGTAAACACAACTCACACCTATACGATTACAAACGATGATGCCGCGCCAACTATCGCATTTGCTGCAGCTACAAGTGGCTCGACTGATGAAACAGCAGCAAACCGGACAATCGCGATTAACCTCTCCGCTGCTTCTGGTCAAGCAGTTTCTGTAGTTGTCACTGACTTAGGAACAGGATCAGCAACAAGTGGAACAGACTATACTGCAATCGGTTCACCATTGACGGTGAATTTTGCGGCTGGTGAGACTACAAAAAACGTAACCATACCAGTATTAGCCGATACGACTGATGAGAATGATGAAACCATAAACTTTCAACTTAGTTCTCCATCGAATGCAACTTTAGGTGGACAAACAACTCATGCCTTCTCCATTATCGACGATGACGCTGCTCCATCTTTTTCGATTAGTAGCCCAAATGTAAACGAAGGAAACGCTGGACCAACGAATTTAACTTTTACTATAACTTTATCTGCTGTATCAGGAAAAACGGTTACTATAGATTATGCGACATCGAATGGAACAGCTACAACGGCTGATACTGATTATACCGCGATTACAACTACAACACTTACATTTACACCAGGTCAAACTTCTAAAACTATAGATGTAGTGGTCAATGGAGATACAAAAAACGAAGTAAACGAGACTGTGGTAGTGACACTTGCTACGCCAGTGAATGCAACGATTGGGACAGGCACAGGAACAGGAACGATCACAAATGATGACACAGCTCCGACAGTAGCATTTACAGCAACAACCTCCAATGGAGCCGAAAACACAGCTGGCACTGTTAATATTCCTGTTACCTTGGCAGGTAACGCTACTTCGCAAACGGTTACGGTCGATTATGCGGTGACTGGAACAGCGACTGGCGGTGGAACAGATTATACGTTAGCCAATGGAACATTGACGTTTAATGCAGGAACAACGAGCCAGAATATATCTGTAGTAGTTGTAAATGATGGGTTAAATGAATCAAATGAAACCGTAATTGTCACCCTGTCAAATGCAACAATTGCAAGTCTTGGAACTAATACAGTGCATACATTTACCATCATTGACGATGATACTCCTTCTATTACATTTGATGCAGCAACATCAAGTGGAAGTGAGGGAACTGCTTCTTTTAATATTCCAGTCACCATGGCTATTTCTGCAACTGCAAGCGTCAACTACTCAGTAACCGGTGGAACCGCAACAGGAAGTGGAACCGATTATACATTAGCCGCAGGAACCTTATCATGGACTGCTGAATCAGGAACAAAAAACATTGTAGTTACCATTAACAATGATACGTTAGACGAATTAGATGAAACCATTGTTATTACCTTAGCAAGCCCAACGAGTGCAAATTTGGGAGCTATTACCGCTCACACTTTTACAATTACAGATAACGACAACGCACCGACAGTAGCATTCGGAGCAGCGACAAGTGGTTCGACAGATGAAACAGCAGCAAACCGGACAATCGCGATTAACCTCTCCGCTGCTTCTGGTCAAGCAGTTTCTGTAGTTGTCACTGACTTAGGAACAGGATCAGCAACAAGTGGAACAGACTATACTGCAATCGGTTCACCATTGACGGTGAATTTTGCGGCTGGTGAGACTACAAAAAACGTAACCATACCAGTATTAGCCGATACGACTGATGAGAATGATGAAACCATAAACTTGCAACTTAGTTCTCCAACAAATGCAACGCTTGGTGCGCAAACAACTCATGCCTTCTCCATTATCGACGATGACGCTGCCCCTTCGTTAGCGATTAATAGCCCAAATGTAAACGAAGGAAACGCTGGACCAACGAATTTAACTTATACTGTGACTTTATCTGCTGTATCAGGAAAGACGGTTACTGTAGATTATGCGACATCGAATGGAGCAGCTACAACTGCTGATACTGATTATACCGCGATTACAACTACAACACTTACATTTACACCAGGTCAAACTTCTAAAACTATAGATGTAGTGATCAATGGAGATACAAAAAACGAAGTAAACGAGACTGTGGTAGTGACACTAGTTACTCCAGTGAATGCAACGATTGGAACAGGCACAGGAACAGGAACAGGAACGATCACAAACGATGATACAGCTCCGACAGTAGCATTTGGAGCAGCAACAAGTGATTCAACAAATGAGACCGCGACCGGTAGGACAATCGCTGTTAACCTCTCGGCAGCATCTGGTCAAGCGATTTCGGTTGTGGTGACAGATGGAGGTGGATTAGCGACAAGTGGAACAGATTACACAGCGATAGGATCTCCATTGACAGTAAACTTTGCAGCAGGTGAAACTACAAAGAACGTAACGATACCAGTGTTGTCTGATACACTAGATGAAGAAAACGAGACGGTAGTCCTGACACTTAGTTCTCCAAATAACGCAACGCTGGGCGCACAAACAACTCACACTTTTTCGATCATAGACGATGACGCAACACCTACTGTTCAGTTTACTTCGGCAAGTCAAATTAGTGCAGGGGAAACTGGAACGATGACAATTACTGCACAGTTAAGTGCTGCGAGTGGTCTTGCAGTTAGTGTTCCGTTTACGTTAGGTGGAAATGCTACACTAACTTCTGACTATACAATATCCGCATCTCCGCTTTCCATTGCTGCTGGTTCAACGACCGCGACCATAACAATTACAATTGCTACAGATGCACTTCCTGAGGCGAATGAAACAGTAATTGTCAATATGGGAACTCCAACAAACGCAACTGCATCAGGAACGACAACTCATACTGCGACTATCAGAGACGATGATTCTCCTACAGTGCAGTTTACCGCAGCAAGTCAAGCAAGTGTAGGAGAATCTGGGACAATGACCATTACTGCACAATTGAGTGCAACTAGTGGAGTGGATGTAAGTATCCCATTTACAATCAATGGAACGTCAACAGCTTCTGGTTCCGATTACTCTATCACAGCATCTCCACTCACGATTACGGCAGGTCAAACAACAGCAACTATCACTATAACAATTACAGCAGATACTACTGACGAGCCAAATGAAACAATCGTTGTCAACATGGGAACTCCGACCAATGCAAATGCATCTGGAACTACAACTCATACTGCAACGATAACGGATGACGACAACGGTCCAACAGTAGCATTTAGCGCAACTGCATCAAACGGAGGGGAAGCAACCACTACAGTCAATATTCCAGTAACTCTCGCAGCAGCATCTGAACAAACGGTTACTGTCGGTTATTCAGTAACAGGTGGAACGGCTACGAGTGGTGGAACAGACTTTACTTTGTTAGGCACAGGCACATTGACTTTTAATCCAGGTGTTACATCGCAAGACGTTTCTGTGACTGTGGTGAATGATGGAACAACCGAAGTAGACGAGACAATCATTATCACATTGGCAAGTCCTACAAATTCAACACTAGGAACAAACACAGTTCACACGTATACGATTAATGACAACGATCCACCAACGGTTGCATTTACAACAACAGCGTCGAATGCAACAGAGGCAACTACAGCAGTTACAATTCCNNGACTTTACTTTGGGTGGAACAGGCACATTGACATTTGCCGCAGGAGTTACCTCACAAGATGTTTCTATTACAGTGGTAAATGATACTGCAACTGAATTGAATGAAACGATAGTTGTCACATTAGCAAGCCCTACTGTAGCGACACTCGGAACAAATACAGTTCATACCTATACGATTAACGACAATGATCCTCCAACTGTAGCATTTAGTACAACGGCATCGAATGCATCTGAGACAACAACTGCTGTAACAATTCCGGTAACTCTTTCGGCTGCTTATGCAAATACGGTTACAGTTGATTATTCGGTGACTGGTGGAACTGCTACATCTGGTGGAACAGACTATACAATAACAGCAGGAACCTTAACTTTTACAACTGGTGTTACATCACAAAATATTTCTATTACGGTTAATAATGATGTGCTCGATGAAGCAAATGAAACAATCATTATCACATTGGCAAACCCAGGTGTTGCAACACTTGGAACGAATACAATTCATACATATACGATTGATGATGATGATGCAGCGCCTACCGTTCAGTTCTCTGCGGCTACTTCTGCATCAACAAATGAATCACAGGTTAACACGGATATAAACTTAACACTGTCAGCCGCCTCTGGTCAGACGATTTCTGTTGTCGTGACTGATGCAGGTGGGACAGCTACCTCTGGAACTGATTATATGGGTATAGGATCACCTTTGACAATTTACTTTAACGCAGGAGAAACTAGCAAACCTGTAACAATCGGGGTACTTCAAGATACGATTTTTGAACCCGGAGGGAGACTATTGTGTTGACACTCGGTTCTCCTTCCAATGCAACACTAGGGGGACAAACAACGCATACATTTACTATTACTGATGATGAGGTTGCAGTCGTATCTGCTGAAACGATGGATTGTAACAACAATGGTAGAATCGATCATTACAAAGTTACCTATTCTACATCTGTAACAGATAGTACATTTCCTGGATATTCGATAAATGCACTCGGCACATCCACAGGACAGTGGATTGTATCAGGATATTCTGATATCGCCCTGCGACATGGATCTGCTGTCAATACAGCTTGTGGAGTCACTGATACAATTGATGACGAGGTTCATTATATTTCGTTTACAGAAGGTGGCTCCTACGATACAGGAAGTAAACCAGATTTAACTACATCAGCAACGCCTGGAGTTCTATCTACCACTAATAAGACTGTGGCACAAGTAACTTCCGGAAATTTAACGGAAATTGATAGAGCTAAGCCTGTAATCGTATTAGCAACAGGAGCGGCAGCGGCAACTAACTTAACCGTAACCTTCTCTGAAAATGTTTGGGGAGCCCAAAATATGCCAGCTTGTGGAAGTGGTGGTTCATTGACTTACCAAGCCATTAACTATAATAATACGAATGCAGGTGGTGCAACAGCTCGCACAACGACTATGGGTGCAGACTCTTGTGCTTCCTCTGATGGGAATGCAATTTTTGTTGTAGACGCTGGATTCTCCAGTTCGGATGGGGATGGGGCTGGAGATGAAGATTCCGTTGCTGCTTCTAATACAACCTATATATATGATGCGGCAAATTTAGTAGGAAACACTACTGCAAAAAATATCACTGTATCGGCAGGTGCTCCAACTGTATCTAGTATTGAGCAATATGACACAAATGGAAATGGTAAAATTGATCAGTTAAAAATTATCTTCTCAATCAATATGACAGACAGTACAATTGATAATGCAGATGCTAGTCGGTTTACTGTTGGTGGAACTCCTGCAAGTCTTTTAGATTCTGCAACTAGTGGAACAGGAACGATTGCTGCTCCGAACAATGATCCGGGTACGATTGATGATAATATAGTCACAATTTTTACTGATGACACAACTGTATCTGGAACTGATAAAAAGGCAGTAGCGTTTACTCAGAATGCAGGTAGATGGCAAGGAAGCGGATTGTCATTATTAACCCAAGCAGACTTTTCTGCGGTTACTCTTGATAAGGCTCCACCTGTTATCTTAACAGCTGTGGCATCGGATAAAGTTGTATCACAAGTAGGTGTTGACGGGGATGATACCTTAATTATTACTTTCTCCGAACCAACGAATCAGCCTGTCATAAATACAGGTAATATAAGTTCCATTCTGCAATTATCAAGTGGGCATGTTTGGGGAAATATCACTTCTGCTGTGTGGGACTCTTCTACTCAACTTACAATCACTTTTGCTGATACTACATCTACAGCGGCAGTAGGAGATACGATTACAATTCTNNACGGCTACCATTAGATTTTCAGAACCAGTTTTAATGGATGGAACGGCTAACGCGGCTAACACGATCGCTAATTATAGCTTTGCTGAGGATCCAAGTAACGCTTGTTCTGATGTAACGATTTCTTCCATTACAGTTGTATCAACTGATACTGTTCAGCTTAACTTGAGTGGACCGCTCTGTGATATCCAATACAAGGTAATCGTTAGTAATGTTAGAGATTATTCTAATAACACCATAGGAACTCCCAACTTCCTTACCTTTATTGGAAATGAGCAGTTAAAGGTAGTTTCCATCATTCCAGTTACAACAACTAGTTTTAGAATTAATTTTAACAGACCATTAAAAGCGGGAAATAATATCAGTGGGTCAGGTGGTTGTACTACAACTACAGAATGTGCTAAAAGATATTATGTGGCACCCGCTGAATTGGGAACTGTTTCTTCTGCAACGGTAGGAACGGGTGCTCTTGCGAATACGGTCACTGTTGTTCATACGGTTGCCCAAGCGGGAAAATCCTATACGGTGTTAGTTGCCAATAACCAAGATTCAGACGGATTTAATAACACTACATTTGGATCTGTGCGTGATGTTTCAGATACGATGAATGTTCAGGCGGCTCCTGCGGATAGGGCAACCTTTGTTGGATTAGGTACAACTTTGGATGAAATTGTAGATGGACCCTTCTTTACAGATCCATTCTTTGATGGAACAAGTTTCTCGTTTGTGTTTAAGTATGGTGGACGAGTTTACTTAGGAACTAACGATAAAAATACAGCAGCATTCCGATTTGATCCAAATGGGAACAATGCAGTTACAGCTACGTTTAAGTTTGCCTCTGGAACATGTACGACCACAACAGGTTTTGGGTATGGAACATCTCCTTCTTGTCCAACAACCAGTGGACCTAATGGAGAAAGGGGTGTGGTCGGTTTTACTTCTGGAACTGCTGTGATTGGTGGAAATAGTTATGAAATTTTATTTTCTGGTCCTTTAAAAAACAATCTCGGTTACGGCTATTATACACAGAACTTAGATGTCCTTTTAGATTGGTCACAGAACACCTTGGCTTCTTATCAGGCAGGAAGCAATATTGCAAGTCTGCAATCAATTTATGTAGCTGATGATCATCTATATGAATGTATGGCGTCTAGTCATGGACAATTTGCCCCTGTGTGCGGTCATTATACATTGACTGCAAGTTCTGGAATTGTAACTCCAGGAACTGGAACAGATATGGCAGCCGAAGCATTTGAATATTTGGGTGTAAAAGCATCAACAAACGCTAATCCTGCTGCAAAATCAGGAGGTAATAACCCAGTTGTTGGAATAGATTCAATAGTTAAATACAAAACCTACCTATATATGGGGAACAATGGTGGATTAATGTATTCAAATAATTTTTCGACCTTCGGATCTGCTGTGTTATCTTCACCAACCTTTTCTGGAACAACTCTCGTCCTTCCAAATGACCCGGCAGGTCTAGAGAAAGTAGGATTTGGTCAAAGAGGAATACCTATTTTGAAGGAACATAATAACAATCTATATATGGTAAGAAACGTAGCACAAGGAACTGGGTACACAACTCAGTCAACTGCCCTAAGAGGAGAGGTTTGGAAATGTAGCAATCCAGGTGATAGCAAATGCGATCCTGCTGATTGGGTTCAAATAATAACCGGAACCGAGACTGAGTTTGGCGGAAATTCCTTTACAATAAGTATGTTTCAACCAAATGGAACAGGAACGGTCTACATAGGGATTGATAATGCAACTGATGGAGTACAAGTGTATAGAATCTCTAGCTCTGATATTCTAGCTTCTTCTAATGGTACTGCGCCTCCTAGTCGTACAGGAGATTTGTCTAATGGTTCTACTACCATAACAGATCTTTCAACGAGTAGCTCCGACTTGGTTGTTGGGATGGGAATTAGTGGAACAAATATTCCTGCGGGAACTAAAATAAAGAGTATCACAAATAGTACCACGATAGTTATAAGCAATGCAGCTACTGGTAATGGAAATAATACATCTTTAACATTTACAAATAGACTTCTTTCCAATGCTGGATGGGTAAAACAGGGAACAAATGGACTAGGAACTTCGTCTCCTTTATTTACAAAAATTTATGCATCCACCACTATAAGCGATGGTCTTTACAACTACCTTTATTTTACATCAGGAACAGGGGTTGGAGGTGCTGCGATCAAAGTATTTAGACAATTAGACGCAGTAACAGCGGGTAATCAGCCTTCTGCGTTTTTGACACCTGATACTCCAAGCGAACTCCTTGCCTACATCAATCAAACAAACGGCAAATATCCGTTAGCCTTGGGAATCCTTGTATTCGGAATCCTAGCTTTCTTCGGAACAAGGAAATTTTTGAAACAACCAAGCGAGCTTACTTAGATTACAGTGTTAGCAGGTGCGAAATCGTTTTTGCACCTGCTGTCACATAGATAATTTCTCAAATAAACTACCTATTAATGCTTTACTTGAAAGCATGAATAGGTAGTTTAGATTCATGATTTCAAGTTTCGGAGATAAATTCACAGAAGATTTATTTCACGGAATAGAAACTAGTAAAACAATCAGATTTCCTAGGGAATTAGTTGAAATCGCATTGAGGAAATTGGATATGCTGAATTCCGCTACAACGGTAGAGGATTTAAGATTTCCGCCTGGCAATCGATTGAAAAAGCTAAAAGGTGAATTGAAAGAACATTTTAGTATTAGAGTAAATGACCAATATAGGATTACATTTCAATTTATTAGAAATAAGTTTGAGAATGTGAAAATAGAAGATTACCATTAATAAAATAAAGGAGAAATCCATGTTACCACGAAATAGAACTTCATCGCACCCTGGAATAATTCTTTGGAAAGAGTTTTTAGAGCCATCTAAAATTACACAGACTCTATTCGCAAAACACATTGGTTTAAGTATTCAAACAATAAATGAAATCATCAAAGGCAAACGAAACATTACCCCTGAGTCGGCTTGGTTGTTTAGCAAGGCATTTAATACAACACCAGAGTTTTGGATGAATTTACAGATGAACTATGATTTAACAGTTAGAAAGCCAGTTGAAAAATTAAAATCCCTACAAGCATTCAAACTACCAGTTGCAGTGTAGAGAATTTCTTGACGTTTCCTTATTTCTATTTAGTTTTAGCTTATGACTACGACTCAATTAAGTAAACCAGACCTTGATCTCACACAGATCATCAATGGAGAAGAAATCATGGCACCAAGTCCTTTTGGAATACACCAAAGAATATCACACAATTTAGATATAGAAATTAGTTTATTTTTAAGAAGAAAACCAATAGGTTCACTCTTTGCGGCACCACTTGATGTAATTTTTGAAGAAGGAATCAACCAAGTGCAACCAGATTTGATTTTTATCAAAAAAGAAAACATGGGAATTTTCCACGAACATGGATGGATTCGTGGAGTTCCTGATTTATTGATTGAAGTAGTGTCCAAAGGAACGATCACACGCGACACAGAAGAAAAATATGAAATCTACCAAAAGTATGGTGTTAGCGAATACTGGCTAGTATTCCCGGAACAACAATGTATTGAAGTATACACTTTGGAAAATTCCATCTATACCATCTATTGCTCTACAGAGAGAACAAATGGCAAAGTCGTTTCTAAAATCCTCACCGGATTTGAATTGGATTCTAATTTAATTTTCTAAGACAGCAAGTTGCAAAATCTGATTTCAACCTGAGAGCGAACTACCGCACATCGCACAAAACTTCGCACCCACAATCGGAGTATAAAAATTACACTTACTACAAGTCCCGACCACGGGCAAAGAAGGAGTAGCCGCTTTTACGGACTTAATTTTTTCATCTAAGGTTTTGAGATTTGCGATAATATCTTCTGAAAGCTCTGAAAATTCGGATACTTGGATTTTACCTGTGTCCATTTCAGTTTTCAAATCTTTCAAGTTTTCCAAAAGCATTTTGCGCTCGGAGTCTAAGGTTGATTTTAACTCTGAGTTGCGGGTGGTAAGAATTTTTCCATTGAAGCGGATGTATAGAAAGGGAGTACATAGAATACTCGCAAGTAGAATTGAATAGAGAATGAGTAAAATGTCCATTAGCCGCTAATTTCCTTTAAGTATTTTTCTGCATCTGCTGATAGAGCAGGTTTTGTTTGTGGCTCTGATTCTGTTTTGGATTTTTTCAATCGACCCTTTAGGTAGTAAAAGATTAGTCCAAGTCCGAGTGCCATTCCCGCAAATAAAGTAAGATTGATCCAAGTGGAGTCAGGTTGTGCTAGGATTCGTTCACCAAATCCATTTACCACACCAGAAACCATGTTCTCGTTTCCAGAATTTTGCAATTTCTGGATGATTGGATCGGATAACGCCTCTTCGCCGAAACCTGTTTGCATCTTCTGGACGATTTGATTTGCTGTTTCTCCTTTTCGAATTCTGTTTTCGATAAAGAATTTTAACTGTGCCGAAATCGCACAATTATTAAAAGAGCAACTCTTGATTGGCAGAGAAGGCAGGCAAATACAGCGTATCCGCGAAGTCACATCATTAAAAACTTCAATCTGCGTCAAATCAGTAAGCGTGGTACTGCTAGAATCTGCGAAGAGAGAAAAGGAAACAAATAGAACAGCCAATATAAAACTCATCGGTGTCCATCGGTGTTCATCGGTGGTAAATCTTATCATGCCTTCTTCCCCTCACCAATTGGCAGCAGTATAAAAAGTCCAGCAAGGAAGTAGAGAAGGGAGCCGAACCAAATCAATTTCACGAGTGGGTTAATCCAGATTTCTAAATTGCCTACGATTTCTTTTGGGAACCTTTGGAAGAATGCACTTTTTTCTTCAAAGTTTCTTGCTCCAAAGAAGTATTCCATGAATAGCATCGGCAACTCAGGATTTTCCTCTGTGAGAGCCGCATGTTCGATTGCGCCTAACTGGATGTACAAATCCTCTTTCGGACTCGAATGAATCGAAGGCTCACTTGTAGGAATATGTGTTTCAAATCCACCGGTCATGTGGTTGATCTGTGGATAGAATCTTCTTTCGGTTACCATATCTTCCACTGAGGCTAATTGCCGTTTGATCTTGTAGGTTGCTTCTTCGGAAACAATTACGTTAAAGAGGTTCGGAGATTTTGTTTCGTCCCCGTTGATGATTGGTTTGATTTTGATGGTTGCTGCTTCTATTTGGTAGTCGCCTAACATCCCTTTGTCGTAACCACGGTAGATGATTTCATTTCCGTTTGTGTTTTCTAGTTGGTANNATTCCG
The DNA here is from genome assembly GCA_002333425.1 of Leptospiraceae bacterium UBA2033. Classification (GTDB taxonomy): domain Bacteria; phylum Spirochaetota; class Leptospiria; order Leptospirales; family Leptospiraceae; genus UBA2033. The sequence continues at coordinate 7,614 of DDBL01000095.1, read as the reverse complement.
GCGAGGGTAAATCCCGATAAGCCGATGGTTACAATCGAATAGATTTCGCCTAACTTATCGCTTATGGAATAATCACTCTGGGTGAAAAACCTTGAATAGAAAATTCCATAGAAAAATGCAGTCGCCACACCGAATAATAGTGGTTTTGCGAGAGTTGTGAAGAATACCGCGTCAGCCCCTTTTCTCCAAGCGAGTAGGGGAGCAGAACCCATGAGGAGAAGTAGAATTATCCCCGCAGGCACACCCCAAGAGTTAAACCAGGGAGCGCGAAATTCTTTTCCATAGAGTAGGGGCGAAAATACTCCGAGTAAGATCACCATACAAGCAAGAACAAGAATGAAATTATTCAATAGAAAACTTCCTTCTTTGGAAGTAATTGCTTCTAAGTTTCGTTCTGGTTTTAAATCATTTCTTCTGTAAATCAAAATTGAGATGTAGATAACAAAGCTTAGCCCAATAAAAATAATAAAAGGAGTTCCGATTGTGGATTTGGAAAAACTATGAGGTCCTTCTAATACTCCACTTCGAGTAATCCATGTTCCTAAAAGTGTAAAGTGATAAGTGAGGATAATGAGTAACATGTTCCAGAATTTAAGCATTCCTCTTCTTTCTTGGATGATGAGAGAGTGAATGAATGCACTTGCGAGTAACCATGGCATAAGCGAAGCATTTTCCACAGGATCCCAAGCCCAATATCCGCCCCAACCGAGTTCTTCGTAAGCCCATTTAGAGCCGAGTAAAATTCCAGTTCCCAAGAAGAACCAACTAAAGATTGACCAGCGCCTAATCGACTTTAGCCAGTCTGCGGAAAGATTTCCTGTGATGAGCGCGGACATTCCAACAGCAAATGGAATTGCAAAACTTACATAGCCGATGTAAAGAATCGGTGGGTGAATGATCATTGCCCAGTGTTGTAGAAGTGGATTGAGTCCGCGTCCTACCACAGCCGCAGGTTGAAATTCTCTAAAAGGCTGTGCGTCTTCGTAGAACACAGCTAGATAGGTAAAAAAGCAGGAGATAATGGCTAACACTAAGTGCATTACAGGAATTCTTTCCATGTTGGAATTTCTTGCTTGCCAGAGAGCTATGAACGTAAAGAGGCTAACAAGTAAATTCCAAAAGAGTAGTGAGCCAGAAGACCCAGACCAAATTGACGTTATGCGATAGAATAGTGGCAGGTGATCGCTTGAGTGCATCACCACATAGTGATTGGTTAAATCCATTCTCGCAAGTTGTGTCATTAGAACGATGAATGCTAGCAACACCACAAAAAAGTTTGCAAGTAGCGTATAACGTCCTACTTCAATCGCACGGTCGTCTTTTTTCCAAATTCCGAAAGAAGTTTGGAAGATGCTAAATACAAGAATGGCAAGGGATGTGAGAAGGCAGATAATTCCTAGGTTGTTCATGGTTCGTTTTTGTATTCCGCTTCGTATTTAGATGCACATTTTGCTTCTACGTGGTCGCCGATTAAAACCCCGTTTTTGAATTTCCCATCCACACGAACGCGGACTCCTTCTTTGAAAGCATCGGGTAATAGCTCTTTGCCGGTAAAGTTGACAGGAACTTCTTTATTGTCTAGTTCGATGATGAATTTTGCTTCTCTGCCCTCGCGGGTAACAGAGCCGATTTTTACCATGCCTCTTACGCGGAGATTGTCCCCATCGTATTTGTCAGGGTGTATGGCAAGTTCACTTGCATCCAGAAGCACAAAGGATGTTTCTTTGGACGAAAAAAATGCAATCGCAAACAAAGAAACTGCTATAGCTAGTATTAATATTGTAAATTTTGTTTTCATAGTCTCTTAGTTTAGACTTTTCCAACCTGTTAAAAGGAAAAGCAATTTATTAGTCACAAAGAGTCCAATAGCATAGTTATTCTTTATATTGGGCTACTAGGAAAGGTGTGTTTTTTTAAAATGAAAAATATTTTTCTGTAAAGTTGCGTAAACTGATTGCTAAGTATAGAGGTTTAATATGAAGTAGGAAAATTGATTCACCTAGTGGAGAACAAACATAAAAAGGAGTTATCTGATAAATGAGTTACATTCATAAGGAAGTAAATGGAATTGATATACTGGCATTGGAAGATTCGATTGATTTGTATTCAACACCCCCGATCAAAAAATTTGCAAAGACATTACTTAGAGGTCCGGACAAAAAAATAATCATAACTATGGAGAAGGTTACTTTTATTGACTCTTCTGGGCTTGGAATGCTTGTGAATTTATTCTTTGAATGTAAACAAAAGGGAATTCGCGTTAAGTTAGCAGATATGAGTTCAGAAGCCAAACGAATTCTTACGATTACAAAACTAACTCAGAATTATGAAATTCATGAAACACTAGAGGATGCAATTAATTCGTTTAATTAGAAAAAATTCTTTCTTTTTGTTGAAACTTTTGCTTTTATTTGAATGATCGAAATTACCCTTTCTTTGTTTTGGGACATTTTTATATAGAAAAGGAATTATGAAATGGCTTACTCGCACTCAATGGTTTCAGGAATAGATATTGTTTACGTAGAGGATTCAATGGATTTATATTCAGTGCCTGCTCTAAAAAAATTTTGTAAAACTCTTATTAAAGATGAAAATACTAAGATCATTCTTGTTCTAAAAAAAGTTCATTTTTTAGATTCATCTGGTCTTGGGATGCTGACTAATATTTTTTTTGAATGCCAACAAAAAGGAATACCTCTAAAGTTTGCAAATTTGAGTTCAGAGGTAAAGAGAATGTTTGCGCTCACGAAGTTAGATAAGAGTTTAAGAATATACGAAACGGAAGAAGAAGCAATTAGCGATTTCAATTAATTTTTTTGAATTAAATTGACGTAATTTAAGTTCATTTCCCTTTCTTAATTTTTCTCCAAACCAAAAATCCTTCTATTAAAAGCCAAATTGTGAGGATAATCAAAATTCCCCCAACTCCTGCTAGCAGATAATTAGGAGTAGCCCCTTTTATAAATTCTAAGAAATTTCCAATCATCGCCCAAAGAGTAACTATGAGCACAAAACTCATAGGAAGTAAAATAGTTAGTGTTGGTCGTTTTGTTTTTAATAGATAAATAAAAACTACTAACAAAGCGAGACCTGCCAATAATTGATTGGTTGTTCCAAATACTTTCCATAGAGCAAGTCCGGCTGGTTTCATTTGTCCGTTCACATTGATTTTTAAAAATGCAAAAAAAGCAATAGAAGCACACGCAAGTAGACTGGATGAATAACGATTTCCAATAAGTAAATTGAGTGTTTTGGAACGAAAAGAATGTACTATTTCCTCAATATTATAACGCAAAAGTCTAGTTGCCGAATCCAAAGAAGTAAGAGCAAAACTAATTACAATCAGAGAAATAAAACCTTGTCCGAACTTTTCAGGTATTCCTAGTTGATTTAGAAATCGACTCGTTCCATAAATATAAGCTCCCACTTGAACGTTTAATCCCTGTAAACCCGACCAAGATTTATAATAAGAATTCCATTCCTCTGATGAACTAAATCCAATCGTGCAGGCGATAACGGCTGTTAGCCCCAAAAGTGATTCTCCAATCATTCCACCATATCCAATCACACGTGCATCTTTTTCTATTGCGATTTGTTTTGCTGTAGTTCCTGAACTTACGAGAGAATGAAAGCCTGAAATAGCACCACACGCGATTGTGATAAATACAAAAGGTAGAATATCCATTCCAATTTCATCTGTCCGAAATGCTTCTGCATTAAAGGAAGGAAAACTTCCATTAAAACTTCCGAAAAAATATCCAAGGTAAATTAAGATTATCCCCAAATAAAGGAGAAAGGAATTGATATAATCTCTACTTTGAAGGAGTAACCAAACAGGAGTCACTGAAGCTAAAAATGCGTAGGCTAATAAAATCAATTTCCAACTATCCGTAGATGGTGCTCGTTCTATATCGTTTAGTCCAACAAAATCTAAAAATTTGTCATCCATACTAAAATAAATTACAAAAAGAGTTACAAAAAAACTAACAACGGTTAACGGTCCCAAGGGATAAGATTTTTTATAATGTAAATAACCGACAATGAGAGCAAGGAGCATGAGCGCCAAAGTAGGAGTAACCGATTCTGGAAAATTACTTCTAAGTTGAATTTTCGCAGGTTCTTGTTTTTTGAGTTCACCGCTATCATGACCATCCTTTACTTCTTTAGCGGTTACTTGCTGTTCTACCACGATTGGAGATTTTGTTTCCAATTGTTTTGGTGGAGCAGAATAAAGTCCCGCAATCACTAACACAAATACTCCCATTGCAAGAGAGACTAAAAAGAAAATCAGCACATGAAATAAAGAGCGAGCCCTATGACCGAGTAAGTCTTCTGCTACTTGACCAATGGATTTTCCCTCATGCCTAACAGAAACAACAAGAGCACCCATATCATGGACACAGCCCATAAAAATTCCACCTAACACAACCCAGATCATCGCCGGAAGCCAACCCCAAATCACAGCAACAGCCGGTCCTAAAATCGGAGCAAGCCCAGCGATAGATGCAAAGTGATGTCCGAATAGAACACTTGGTTTTGTTGGCACATAGTCCACTCCGTCGTTATGGGTATGAGCAGGGGTTTTAAATTCTGTTCCTCTCAGTTGAAAAACTTTTTCTCCAAGATAACGAGAATAAAATTTGTAACCTAAAATATAAACAATAAGACAAAGGCTAACGATTAATGCTGGAATCATGTTTACTAAGGGTTTTGAGATTTGATTCCTAGCAAGAAATTTTTATTGTTCTAAGTGTTTAATGTCCTTATGATAAATTGCGTTTCCAGTATTGTCCAGGTCAATGTAGGGGTTACATGCTATTTCCCAGACATTGCCTTCTATATCCTCAATGGTTCCGAAGTAAGCTCCAAAAAAAGTCATTTCAGGATTTCTGATAATTTTTACTTCGTTCCTTGCAAATTTTTCAAACAGAGAGTCTACTTCTTCTTTTGTGCTTACATTGTAGGAGAGAGTAAAATTTTTAAACGTAGACGAAGATCTTTCTAGCCCAGCTTCATTCATCAGATTTTGATTGGGAAAAAAAGACAATAAAAATCCATTTAATTTAAAGAAGAGGATATCTTTGTTTTCCGCTACTGGTTTCCATCCAAACTTTTCTACGTAAAAACTTCTTATACTTTTTAAATCCTTTACTCCAATTGTTAGAATTGATAGTCTTTGTTCCATATTTTTCCTGACTCACTCTAATTACGATGGTAAAGTGAGTTTTTTTGATTACTTTCTATCAAACCAGTTAATCTTGTAAAGATCATGTCGTCTGGATTTTAGATTTCTCACACTGCCTTGCGTTTTTAAATGTTTGAGTAAATTCAGATCCAAGTCTACGACTAACGTCATTTCTGTGTTAGGCGTTGCTTCGGCGGCTATCGCATCGTGCGAAAAAGAAAAATCGGACGGAGTGAATACTGCTGATTGTGCGTATTGAATATCCATGTTCTCTACGTCGGGTAAGTTTCCAACACTTCCTGAGATGACTACGTAACATTCATTTTCAATTGCACGTGCTTGTGCACAATGTCTTACTCTAAGATAAGCGTTTTTTGTATCAGTAGAAAATGGAACAAATAAAATATCCATTTCTTGTTCTGCCAGAATTCGCGGCAACTCAGGAAACTCCACATCGAAACAAATCAAAATTCCAATTTTACCAACATCTGTTTCAAAGATTTTCAGTTTACTTCCGCCATGCACTCCCCAATAATTTTCTTCGTCAGGGGTAACATGAATTTTGTATTGTTCTTCCCATGTCCCGTCTCGTCTTAGTAGATAAGAAACGTTGTATAAACATTCATCTGTGTAAACAGGCATACTTCCTGAAATGATATTGATATTGTAAGACACTGCAAGTTGAAGCATTTCCGTTCTGATTTTTTCCGTATAATCGGCAAGAGAACGAATTGCATCAGATGGACTGAGTTTATTGTACTTTGCCATGAGAGGGACGTTGAAAAATTCTGGAAACAGCACAAAATCAGCCTTATACCCTGCAACAGCATCTACGAAAAATTCTATCTGTTTTAAAAAATTCTGAAAGGAATCAACCGAACGCATTTGCCACTGCACAACGCCTACGCGGATAATCGACTTTTTCCCACCAATTAATTTTTCATTTTCTTCATAATAGATGTTGAGCCATTCTAAAAGAGTTGCATATGTTTTTGAATCTTTGTCCTCGGGAAAATAATTTATCATGATTTTTCTAACGTGAAAACCATTTGCTAGTTGAAAACTAAGCACTGGATCAAAAAGCTCTTTGTCCTTGACATTGTTTATATATTCTTGGGGAGACATGGAATCAAAATAATTTTTGTAACCAGGAATTCTTCCACCGATTATGATACGCCTCAGATTTAGATTTCTACACAATTCTTTTCTTGCATCGTACAAGCGTCTACCGAGTCTTAGCCCCTGATAGGAAGGTTTTACAAAAATATCTACGCCGTAGAGTGTGTCACCTTCTGGATCGTGATTGAGTAAATACCCTTTGGATGTAATTTGATTATAAGTATGTTTATCTCCAAAGTTTGAATATTTCACAATCATACTAACTACTGCAGCGACTAATTTGCCATTATCCTCAATGCAGAATTGTCCTTCTGGAAAATGCTCTAACTGGGAGAGGAATTCCTCTTTACTCCAAGCCCCACCTGCGTTGGAATACACTGTATCCATAATTTCTTTGATTGTTTCATAATCAGAAAAATTTGTATTACGAAGTTTTAGTTTGTGATTGGCAGGTTTGAGTTTTGTGTTTCCCTTTGTGATACTTTCTGAGGAAGATTTCTTTTTTGATTTTTTTTCCATAACTATTTTAGGTATTCAAAGAATACATTTAATCCTTGTGGTGTTAATTTACTCATAAATTCGACTGTTTTTGCGACGAGTCCCGGAAACACATGGAGATGGTCACGTTTGATTCCATAAATCAATTCTCTGATCACTTCTTCTGGAGTCGACAAAAGAAATTCTGGAATTTGTTGGTTTCCTTTCAAACCATAACGAGGGGATTGCATCATGGGAGTATTTGTAAAGAATGGATAAATATTTGTAACCCTAATTCGAGTAGACTTCAGCTCTTCGTATAACGCTTCTCCAAATGCTCTGAGTCCATGTTTGGTGGACGAATAAGTCGAAAGCCCCGGCGAAGATATATAAGCCGCAAGAGATGCTATGTTTACAACATGACCCGATTCTCTTTTAAGCATATCAGAGAGGAAAAGTTTTGTTAGCCGAACTGGTGCAAGAAGGTTAACAGCATATTGCCGCTCCCACTCTTCTTCCGGTGTAGAAATAAATGGACCGATACTCGCAAGTCCTGCGTTGTTGATTAAAAAATCTATTTCGATACCTTCCGACTTGGTTGTTTCGTAAACTTTCGTCACACCTTCCTTTGTAGAAATATCGCTCGCAAAGGATAATATTATTTTACTCCTAGGATTGTCTGTTTTTAACTTTGATAAAGTTTCTTCGTTTAAATCGGTGATTACAAAATGACTTCCCTCTCTAGTGAATTGTTTTACCATTTCTTTTCCCAATCCACCTGTTGCACCAGTAAGTAAAATAACTTTATCGCGTAAAAAACTCATACTTGCCTC
>DDBL01000091.1 GCA_002333425.1 Leptospiraceae bacterium UBA2033 | reverse complement strand
GCATTTGCACAATCTCTTTTGAATCTTCTGAGTGCTCCCTCTATGGATTCTCCCTCTTTAATAATGATTCCTACCATCTAATCTCCTTTTAAACGTTTATTTCCCTAAACCAAAAAGGTAGGGAAATACTAATATAACTAGATTTTTAAAATTAACCAAGACGGCAAGAAATATTTTTGAATCTATTGCTTGAATTGCACAATAATGATAACTACTTAGTATTTTTTAACATAGAGACCACAGAGTTTTTGTTTTTCCTATGTTCACTTTTATGTATCAATTCAAAGAGAGTCTGTATTCTAGTTTAACGCAAAAAAGACTTTAAATGAAACAAACATTATTCCAGAAAACAACTCTTTTGAAATCTCTCCGTGGACTCTGTGCCTCAGTGGCAATCTTTTAGGCAGCGAAGAAGTCGGCTTTTCGGATATCAGAAAGTTCAATCCGGGCAACAATCCCTTCTTTTCCGTTCTTAATCACTACATCTCCGTCTAACTTTCTATTTTTATCTAATTCAATCACTGTTCCATCTTTTAAGTATAGAACTATGTCAATGCCTCGGTAATTTACATAACGAGAAAGTATTTTTTTGAAGTTTGGAGTAGGATTTGCTACTTGCGGATCATTCGAGTTTTGCGAAGGTACTACGTTAAGAGTTTGTGTGTTGTTTATTTTTTTTTCCAAGTTTGTGCCTGCTTTTTTTATTTATGTCAGATTAAGTTCCTTAAAATAAACGGTACGTTTAGGCAATTGCTAAAGGATTTTTTTATTTTTTTAGATAAAAAAATCAATTTGAGCCATATTTTAATTGCTTGTACTAAAAACATATTACGCATAACGCTTGTATAGTACATACAATAAACAAGTGTTATCCCCCATTAAAAAGAGGATTACAGCCATTAAGCTACACAGACTTTAAGTACACAATACTCATTTGCCGCACATTTTTTGTGGATTTATTTTATTAATTAATATTCTGGACAAAAGAAAATCCTTTCATAAAATAAAGTCACTGGAGAAATATATGAGACATTTCATTTTAGCAATAATTTGTAGTTTAGTTTTTTTAAATTGTAGTCAGAAAAAAGAGAGCGAAGCAAATAACCTACTAGTAGCACTAGGACTACTCTCTTCGCGAACCCAAACGATAAATACAACTACGAATCCTTATTTATACGTTAGCATTACTTCTCATAATGAAGAGAGTTTACCTGATCCTGCTTATGATTCACTGCCCGGAACAACCTATCTCACTTACCGTTCTCTCACTAAGTCACTAGTAGATACAATTTACTCCAAAGGAGCCAAATTCAATTACGAGTCTGATTGGCGTTTTCTGAATGCAATTAAACTTTATGACACTGCAAGCGTAATGGCTGATACGAACAATAAGAATCTTCTCCGCTATATCAAGGAAGACAAAGGCTTTGAAGTAGACGCACACGCACATGAGGCTACAGAAAATTATGCGGATGTTGCTTATAGGATATCACAATTAGGCGTTACCCCCTCGGATAATATTGGCGGTTTCACATACAACTCCACTTCTGGAAATGCAACTGATTGGGAAATCATACAAAATCCTCTGACAGGTCGGGTTAACACCAGTTATACGAAGAGATTTACTACTTTAGTTCTAGCAGGTAGTGCAAATCACTTAGCAGACGACAAAACTTTTGGAGCATGGAAGCCAAAATCTAAGTCAGAATTTTATACACACGATGCAACCAAAAACTTAACCTTCATTGGCGGCGGCTGTGATAATGTTGTGACTACTACTTCCAATGCCACAGATCATATAGCAACAATCACCCGAATTTCTGATGGAATTAAAAATGGAACCTATCCTAAAGGAAATTTTTATGCAACAAATATAATGCTCAATACAAGAGATTACAGTGCAGACTACATCACAAAAGTCGGACAAATCATAGAGGGTCTCAAATCAAGAGTAGACGCAAAAGAAATTCAATGGACATTTCATAGCGAAAAGAAAACTGCATGGGAAACAATTTATGAATCTAAGAGTTTTCAATTTACTTGTCCTTAAAATATAATTTTAGTTTTGACTTAGAAATTACATAATTACGTAATATACAAACTGTGGAAAAATTAAAATACGAAGTAATTATTTCAGGAAAAGACTTTGGGAATAGGAAAACAGATGTAATCCCCGGACTTTACAAAGCAGAGGATGGGAAATTATACCTAGATGCAATTGAGCTAGAGAATATTAGCCAACAAGCGCGTAATCTAAATTTGCTAGTAGAATCGGCAAGATCAATTATGGCAGAAATAAGTCTGGATGCCCTGTTAGATTTAATTATTCAAAATGTAAAAAATGTAATGAACGCAGATAGGGCAACTTTGTTTTTAGTTGATAAAGAAACAAACGAACTCAGATCCAGAATTGCACTTGGAAGCAAAGAAGAGATTAGAATCCCATTTGGAACAGGAATAGCTGGGTTTGTTGCTCAATCCAAGCAAACAGTGAATATCCGCGATGCCTATTCTGATCCAAGATTTAATTCTGAAAACGACCAAAGAAGCGGTTATCGAACTAAGTCTATTCTTTGTATGCCTGTCTACAATTCGCACCATGAGATAATCGGTGTTATCCAAGTCTTAAACAAGCTTTACACTGACCACTTTACAGAGAAGGATGAAAATCTTCTAAGCGCCTATGCATCATTAGCCGGTATTTCATTGGCAAATGCACAAGCCTACGAAGAAATTCAACTAGAAAGAGATAAACTGGAAGCTCGAGTTAAAGAACGAACCAAAGATTTAGCCCTTGCTTTAGAAAAATCAGATAGTCTTCTTCTGAATATTTTACCTACTGAAGTAGCAGAAGAGTTAAAAGAAACAGGCGAGGTTACACCAGTTCATTTTGATAGTGTAACAATTATGTTTACTGATTTTAAAGACTTTACTTTTATTGCAGAGGGTATGACGCCACAACAACTCATTCGAGAGCTCGATGGATACTTTACTCAATTTGATAAAACAATCGAACGTTATCACTTAGAAAAATTAAAAACGATAGGCGACAGCTATATGTGTGCAGGCGGAATACCACGAATAGGCACAACTCACCCAGTGGAAGCCTGTATTGCAGCACTCGAAATTCAGTCGTTTATGAGTCACATGAAAGAAATCAAAGAAAAGATGAAAGAACCTTTCTGGGAGTTACGTCTTGGTATCCACACAGGACCTGTAATGGCAGGAGTTGTAGGAGAAAAAAAATTCGCGTACGATGTTTGGGGAGATACTGTAAATATTGCGAGTAGAATGGAAGTAAGTGGCACAACCGGAAAAATCAATATTTCACATGCGACTTATGAACTAGTAAAAGATTTTTTTGAATGTGAATATCGCGGAGAAGTAGATGCAAAAAATAAAGGAAAAATTCAAATGTATTTTATAAACAGAATCAAAAAAGAATATTCCTTAGACAAAGATGGATTTGTCCCAAACGAACAAATCCTTTCTTATATTGCCAAACTAAGAAATACAAATCAATAACTACTTACTTCTATTTCCTTTTTTCTTAAAGGAAAATGCTAAGTCTTTTTGTTTTCCTTTTGGCTTATTTGATGGACGAGATTTATTTCTATCTCCTCCGTTTCTATTTCCACCTTCATTGCCACCAGAAGAAGATCCGCCGTTTGAAGTGTTAGCGTTTGATTTTCTTGGTCTTCGATCTCCCCCACCATTTCCACCACGTTTGTCTCTCGGATCTCGCGGTGGACGATCGTTAGCCCCTGGCTCTGCTTTGGGAACTGGACTTCCAAATGGGAACGGATGATCGGCGTTAACCTGAATGGTTCTTTTTGCCAGTCGTTCGATTGATTTTAGATAATGTCTCTCTTCTTTGTCACAAAAAGAAATTGCTTTTCCGAGTGCACCTGCTCTACCAGTTCGCCCAATTCTATGAACATAAGCTTCCGGCTCATTCGGCAATTCGTAGTTAATCACATGGGTAATTTCATCCACGTCAATCCCACGAGAAGCAATGTCAGTTGCGACTAACACACGTAATCTGCCAGATTTAAAACTATCGAGAGCTTTTTGTCTAGCACTCTGGGTTTTATTTCCGTGAATTGCATCCGATTGAATAGAATTACGATTTAGTTCTTTCACTACTTTGTTTGCTGTATGTTTTGTTCTTGAGAAAACTAAAACTCTAGACATAGTTTCATCTTTCAAAAGATGCATCAAAAGTTGGTTTTTATTTCCTCTATCGACTTGGTAAAGCTCTTGTTCGATATTTTCATTAGTCGAGGATACTCTTGCAACTTCGATTCGAACTGGATCTTTTAGAATTTCATCGGCGAGCTTTTGGATTTCTTTTGGAAAAGTCGCTGAATAGAATAACGTCTGACGTTTTGGTGGAAGTTTACCAATGATTTTGCGCACATCATCTATAAAACCCATACTTAGCATTTTATCTGCCTCGTCTAATACAAGCATATGTACTGCATGTAGTTTTACAATTTTTTGATTTACTAAGTCTAAAAGTCTTCCGGGAGTTGCAATGATAATGTCAATCTTACCACGTAATACAGCTTCTTGGTTTTTCTGGGAAACTCCCCCATAAATCACTGCATATTTTTGAGAGGCAAATTTGCCGTAAACTTTGAAACTTTCTCCGATCTGAACGGCTAACTCACGAGTAGGCGCAAGGATTAGAGCTTGCACTCCACCATAGATATTTGTTTTAGGGCGGGCTTGTAATTTTTGTAAAACTGGGATTGCGAAAGCGGCAGTTTTGCCTGTTCCTGTTTGTGCAGAACCCAAAATGTCTTTTCCTTCGAGTGCGGCTGGAATGGACTGGACTTGGATTGGAGTAGGTGTTGTGTAACCTTCTTGTTCTAAGGCTCTGCAAATAGGATCGATTATATTTAAGCTTTTAAATGTCATAAGTCATGTTTTCATTCGACCTCGACAGGGATAGCTCTATTTAAAGGCAATTTCTGGACTTTTAAGATTACCATGCGAAGGCGTAGGGCACTCCGTGCAGGGTGGAATGAACACCGATAAAAGATACGATAATTTAAATTGGTTTGAATCAATATAATTTTTCATCGTTCTTTTATCGGTGTAATCGGTTGTAATCTTTTAAAGTCTAACTAGAGGAGACTAATTTGCAAAGATTTCTTATATTTATAACTGTATTCACACTCATCATTGGCTCGGCGTATTACTATGTCGGAAATAGAATTATCGAAGGTTTTGAAATTCCTATTCTTGGAAAAATTGGATTTTGGAGTATTGTTGTTATACTCACCCTACTCACACCTGCCTCATACTTATCTAGTTTATTTTTAGAAGACTCCGATTGGCAAAAGACTCTTTCGTTTATCGCATTCACCAGCCTAGGATTTGTGACAATCCTATTTAGCCTCATGGTCTTTCATGATCTATCGTTTGGAATACTAAAAGGAATTCATTGGGTAATTTCGATTTTCCGCGAAACACCTGAAATCATTCTGGGAAATGCAGATCCTCTTAGTCGAAAGGAATTTCTGACTAATCTCTTAAAGCCAGCAGTGGCATTAACAGCCGTTAGCCTCACCGGATATGGATTTTACAAAGCATTACACAGAGTAGAAACAAAAAATGTGACGATTCCTATTTCCAATTTGCATCCAGAGTTAGACGGATTTAAAATCGTACAAATTTCTGACGTACATATAGGTCCGACAATCCGAAAAGAATTTTTAGAATCAATCGTTAGTAGGATCAATGAATTGGGAGCTGACATGGTTGCTATCACAGGCGACTTAGTAGATGGCTCCGTCCACAAACTAAAAGATCATATTTCTCCATTGGGAAATTTGCAATCCAAGTATGGAACTTTTTTTGTAACGGGTAATCATGAATACTACTCAGGAGCCTTATCTTGGATTTCGGAAATTCGTAAACTCGGAATCAACGTTCTCTTAAACGAAAATGAAATCATAAAACATGGAAATGCAAGACTACTCCTCGCAGGGGTTACGGACTATAAGGCGCATAGTATCATTGCCTCTCATGCCTCTGACCCACGTAAAGCAATTGAATCCAGTGAAAATTCACATTTTAAAGTTTTACTTGCTCACCAACCAAATAGTGTTTTGGAAGCTACTAAAGCCGGATTTGATTTACAACTTTCAGGTCATACACACGGCGGACAGTATTTCCCCGGAAATTTTCTCATTCACTTCTTCCAACGATTTGTAGCAGGTCTTTATAAACATGAAAACACTTGGCTCTATGTGAGCAAGGGAACCGGCTACTGGGGACCACCTCTCAGAATCGGAGCCCCCGCGGAGATAACAGTAATTAGTCTAAGTAAAAGTTAAAAATATTTGCCACAGAGACACTAAGTCACGGAGAGATTTCAAGAGAGTCCATTTCGCAGAATATCGTTTATTTTCGTCATTCAGGTTTGCTGTTATATTATTACTATACAATATTTGAATCCGAATTGTTCATCAGTTCTCTTTAAAATTGAACATAAGAATCAAAAAAGATAATCCCAAAACCCTCTGTGTCTCGGTGCCTCTGTGGCAAACGCTAAGATTACCCCTTCGACTTTTCTAATTCGTCTCGCTCTTTAAAACGTTTTTTGATTTCTTTGTATTTAGATTTCCATTCTGGTAAAGAGCGAATATACTCCAAATCAGGATCTTCTTGCATATAAGGTATCGCCTTATAGCCCTTATCCACAGCTAGTAAAATGAATTTAAAAGATTCATCTGCATTTTTTAAAATGCTATAAGAACAAGCCTTGTTGTAAAGTGCATAGTAGTCTTTTTCGTAACCAAGCTCAAGTGCTATATCATATGCCTGAATAGACTCTTCCAATTTTTGGACATTTGACAACACATTTCCATAACGATAATATGCCTCGGCGTCTGTCGCATATTCAAATGCTTCTTCAAATTTTAAAATTGCTTCTTCGTTTTTCTTTAACTTGGAAAGAGTATTTGCTTCATGAATCAGTGCTTTAGCTTTAGTTAGAACCTTGGAATCTGTTTGGTTTTTGAGGAGTTTTTCCTTTGCATAATCTACACTTAGATAATTCGGCTTAGAGTCCGATTTGGCTGGCTCTGGTGTTAATTCATTTGTTTTAACAGTTGGTTGGGACTCTGGCGGAGGATTATTCTCTTTGACTTCCTTAGTTTTGCACGTTGAGAAAAAAAGAATGGTGATAAATAAAATTGTCCATTTCATAGAGTAGTCCTTGAAAAAAAGAGTTTTAGAATCGGAGAATATAATCTAAAGCAGAAATCATGTCAAGAAATTATTTAAGGAAAATGATCCACACAACCAAACGACTAAGGTGGAATCTACCCAAAGACATCTAATAGGATGAATATAAAAACTCTTGCCGAATAATCTACGGTTTCTAAGTTTATTAATAAAGGAGTATGTATGGAACTGGCTACAATTGGCGGCGGATGTTTTTGGTGTTTAGAAGCAGTATTTCAATTAGTCGAAGGTGTAAAATCGGTTACATCTGGTTATGCAGGTGGGCAGAAAAAAAATCCCACCTATAAAGAAGTATGTGAAGAAACAACCGGACATGCAGAGGTAGTTCAAATAGAATTTGATCCGAATATAATCTCTTTTGAAAAACTTTTGGAAATTTTTTGGACAATTCATGATCCCACCACTCCCAATCGACAGGGCAACGACGAAGGTACACAATATCGTTCGATTATTCTCTATCACAACCAGTCACAAAAAGAAATAGCTGAAAAGACAAAGTCTTCAATTGCGGCTAATTGGAAAAACCCCATCGTGACAGAAATCTTTCCTTTGGAAATTTTTTATCCAGCAGAAGACTACCATCAAAACTATTTTAAGAATAATCCTTATAATTCTTACTGTGCCTATGTAGTAAAACCTAAAGTGGAAAAATATAAAAAAGTATTCGGATAATGAAGCGCCTAATGGTAAGTTTGCTCATTTTTCAAATCTGAATAAAACTTATATAAAAAAAGATAACAAAGTGCAGTAAGTATATGCCAGATTGCATGTCCTTGTAAAATATGATTGTCTGGGTTACAGACAATCCTTTTATAATCCAGAATCCAAATTCCAAAGGCTACACCGAAAAAAAGGATGGATAGAATAAAATTTTTATAATACGGAAAAAAATAAACATCTACTTTGTGTTCCTGTCTTTTCTTTTTTAAAAAAATTTTCAGCTCTAAAAAAATTGCGATTAACAGGTGTAAGGCGAAAATATAAATTCCAATTTTCTTGAAAATATAAAGAGCTACCATAGATGAAAAAACTAAACCAATAAAGCTCAAAAGTAAATTCCTATCACTCCCACCTCTAAGCCTTTTCCAATTTAGAACGATTAACAAGGAAGAAAAAAGATACATTGCCGAAAGATCAAAAAACTGAAAGAACAATGTAAAACTTGCATGATACAAAAACGATGCCACTCCAGTCAGTATGGCAGAAATAGGTATTAATTTTAATTGCAGAGAACTTGACTCGTCTTTCTTCTTTAAAAGCAAATAGATACCAATGACGATATAGGCAAGATTAGAAAAAGTATTAGAAGGTGTTGTAATAAACGAACAGAGATTTTTTTCACAGAATTGAATGGTAGGAGGTAAAAAATCTGACCACGGACAATTTGTAGGAAGAGTTTCAATCGTCATGGTTCAAATTTCTCATACCTATACTAAAAAAACAATGATAACTAAATTTTATCCTACAAATTTTAAACAGTAAAAAGTTAGATGAGTTTGGGTAAGTAAAAGTTTTGATTGTAAAATTTATGCCAGAATAGTTTACAGTTAAGTAAGGTATCGCATGGATAATTCCCTCTTTAAAATCGTTAATTTTTCTCCCGGATCGTATATCACTCTTGAAGGAGAAAGAAAACCATCAACTCAGTTCTTTATCATCAAAGATGGAAAAGTAAATCTAAAAAGAACCTTTCCTGTAGCAAATGAAAAATCTAGCGAAGTCATCGGACCCGGTGACTTTTTTGGTGTTATCTCAGCTATGAGCCAGTATCCACAAATCGAGTCTGCCATAGCTATCACAAACGTCACCCTAATCGCAGTGGGACAAAATCGTTTCGGAGAATTAATCCAAAAAAATGCGGCACTCGCCATGAAAATCATACGATTTTTTTCCAAAAAATTACGTGAGTTTGATCAAGGACAAAGTAATAAAACAATAGGCTCCAAAGTTTCAGGTGACGAAGATTTGAGTTTGTTATTTTCAATGGCTGAAAATTATTTTACACAAGGGAACATGGATAGCGCAATCTATTTATACCAAAGTTACTTGAAATACGTTCCTAAAGGTGAATTTACAAACAAAGCAAAAGAAAAATTAAAAATGCTCAACAAACCACTAATAATGGAAAGTGTAGTTGGGGCTAATCGTAATTATACTGCAAACCAAATGATTTTTAGTGAAAATGAACCAGGTTATGACTTATTTATTTTACAAAAAGGAAAAGTGAAAATTACCAAAATTATTAAAGATAATGATGTTCTCCTAAATATTATGAAACCGGGTGATATATTTGGCGAAATGGCTTTGTTAGATAACAAACCACGCTCTGCCTCAGCTATTGCCATGGAAGATGTTGATTTACTTGCCATAAACAAAGCAAATTTTGAAACGATGGTGCAGACCCAACCACAGCTCATGAGTAAGATCATAACTGTTTTATCAGAAAGGGTATGGAATGCTTACAAAAAAATTGCAAATGCAATGATTGAAGACATCAACGGTCGAATCGCTGATATGCTTCTTACTCTAGTAGAAAAAAATCGAGTCAAAATAGCGCCGAAAGCAGATTATAATTTTCAAATTGGACTCTTTGACTTACTTAAAATGTTAGGTCTTACTGACCGCGACACGAATTTAATTATGAAATTTATGACTAATAATAAATTCATTCACTTAGATGGGGAGACTCTTATTTGTTCCGATCTGGCTTTACTTGATAGATTAGTTCATTACTACAAAGAGGGTAAACGTAAAAATTAATTTTATCCATATTGGTTCTTTTCTCTGTAAACGCTGTGATTAAAAAGAATTGTCCGATAGCCTTTCTTCCATCCGTGTCGCGTGATGAAACATTCTTATCTTAATGACATTGGGCGAGCTATGGTTGTTTCTGATTTTTCTTTGTTATAGGAAATAAAAAAATGATTTTCCCCTTGTTAGCGGGTTACAGAGGAAAAACTATTTTAATTTATTGCATTTTACTCAGAGGTTATTTTATTCTGTAGTTTATGGTAAATCTCCTTATTTCTAGGGGTAAATTGAAAAAAAGGCTCTTTGAATATGCCATTATCTAATAGACTCCATGAATTTTTGACGAGCAAGTCACAACCGAGAACCTACTTTCCAACTTACCCACATGATAGGTGGCTTAACTGGACGGGTGTTTTAGAAAAAGAGGATTGGAAGTATATTCTTACACAGTCCGTTTACAATTATATCTTTAGAGCGAGTTATAAAAAATGCGAACTCATGAGATTTGATTCCCTTACTTGTGAAGAAATTGCCGTTTCAGTTGCGAACGAAACTTTTTTAGCTGTCAAAAATTTTTGTTCACACCAAAATCCAAGAGAACGTCAGATCCAAAAGTCTGTACGTGCATTTATGAATACAATTTCTAATACATGGTTCAAAAACTTTACTTCTCGATTCTATTCAGATAAGTATGTAGACTTAGAGTATAATTTCGAAAAATTTAAATCAGAATCTTGGGACGGAGGCAAATACATATTACGCACAGAAATTCTAGCTGAGATTTTTCATTGTATGAACTTACTATCCGAAAAAAGCAAGAGAATTATTAATGGAATTTTTTTCGAAGACAAAAGACTTAGTAAACTTGCAACTGAAATGCAAATCAAGAAACACCGGGTTAATTACATAAAAGAACAAGCTGAAAAACAAATGGCAAGTTGTTTAAAATCAAAAGGATTTGAATAAGAGCAACATGAATATCTTAAATTTAATTCGACTCACTTTTTCTCCTAAAACGTTTCAAGAAGAAAATCCAACAGCTTTCGATGAGACAAAAAAACTTTTAACTAATCATGAACTAAGAGAGAAGTTCTTTTACAAGGCTGAGGAGGAAGAAATATTAACACTCGAAGTAAAAAATGATTTGGAGCTTGATAAAATAGCGAAGAAACATTTCGAAATATTACGAAAGGAGTTAAATATTCATAATATTGCGGAAAATGATAATTATCCTTTCAATCTAGAATTTGTCCTCGATAAAATTGCCGCACTATTACTTTTTGCCATTAACCCATGGATGATCTATAAAACTTTTCTTGCATCCTTGTACCAAGACATAAAGATTTACACAAAATCAGATCCATTTCTTTTTTCCGTTGCAACAGTTAATGATTGGAATGGTTTAACGGTGGAAATGATTTTAGTGATTATTTCTATTCCCGTTTTAGTATTCTTAGTGTCTTCATTTTTTCTTTCTAAATTAGGAAAAATTAAATATCGTTCTATTTCCTATTTATTTCTGAGTTTTTCCATTTTTTTAACATGGAATTATTATGGTGTAACAGGGTCTGAATCTTTATTTCCAATTTCCTTTTCCATTTTTATAAGTCTTATAGGAATATTTTCTTATTTGAAAATAGCAGTATATAAAAAGAGATGAAAGCATTTCTTTGGACTTTTACTTTTTTAGTAATTTTTTCATGTGATACTTCATCACATCGATCATTTTACTACTTAGACCAAGTGGATAATGTTATTTTGACGGCTGAGGAATATAAAAATAATTCGAAGGGTGTTATCGTTGATTATAAAAATTGGCAATCAGTCATTCACTCGGTTTTTCAAGATCTAATCAACAACACAAATTTCGAAGTCTTTATTTTAAGAAAAGATAGTTTTAATGTGGCATTCTTTCCTAAGAATCAATTTTTCATCAATACTGCTACTTTGGATACATTAGAAAATGAAAGTATAAATTTAGCTTCTAGTTTCTCAGAATTAAAGACCTGTAAAAATCTAAGTGAATGTCGAAAAGTTTTAATTCTTCCCATCATTGCTCATGAGTTAGCTCATTATTTTCAAGATGACTATTTTCTTTTAAAAAATAAAATAGAAGAGCATAAGCATTTGCCGCGGGACGAATTCTATGAAAAAATTTTGCTTTACAAAAGAGAAAGAGAGCTTTCAGCAGATCTATATGCCCAAAGTATCTTAGCACGTAATGGTAAGAATCCGAATCTAATTTTACTTCCTTTGAAAATTCTAAAGAAAACTAACCAAGAAAAAAATACAGATACCTTCAATAGAATTGACTATTATACATCTTCACATCCTTCCCCAAATGAACGCTTTTATCATATAACCGAACGGGAGGGATATAAAACTTTAAAGGAGCTAGAGTTAGCATTTCACTTAATTGCTAAAGGATCGAGCATTGAGGAACTTAAACTAGCCATCAACCTAATAGAAAATCATAGCAAAAAATTTCCAAACAACTTAGAATTAAAGCGGGCAAAAGCCACGGCGTATCACAGATACTGGATATATACCTCTGGGATGAAAGATTTGAAGTTTATTCCGATCATTGACCAACCACTTTTTAGTGACTCGGAAGAGTTTAACACATTTAAAACTCCCTTTGAAATACAACGAGATTCTAAACTCTACCAGAAGACAATTAGTTTATACGAAGAAATTTTTGAAAAAATAAAAGATAATGATCCAGGGTTTATTTCTAATTATTCTCTACTTCTTACTTATTCACCTTTAGAAGCAAATCGAAAACGGTCTTTGGATCTGGCAATAGAAGCATTTAAAAAAAAGAAATCGCGCAAAATATTGAATAACCTAGGAATTGTATTTTTTCTAAATGGAAAAATATTCGAAGCCCAAAAAAGTTTTTGGTCTGAAATGTCAGAGATGGACAGAGAAAATGTAAAAAAAACGATAGGCGAAAGATTGGAGAATGTTTCTTTTCAATTAGAGCAAACAAAAGGTAATGTCGAACAAGAAGAAAACTATCGTTCTATCGCGATCTCAAATTTTACATTTATGAAAATGTATACAAAAACATTAAACCCAGATGCCAAATCTGAATTAAAAAAAATGCAGAAATATTATTTTTCACTCGGAGCAAAACCTTCCCCTTGGGTTATTTACTTGAATGACTATGTTAATCAAATACACTAAATTACTTTGTCTAATTCTTTTGGTTTTTCCAGTTTTCGCAGAGTCGGAATTTGGTAAAACCTATGTAATATCCATTGGTATAAATTCTTATCCCTTGCCTTACGGTAATTTACGATTTGCCGCAAGTGACGCAGAGAAGTTTGCTGATGTGATGAACGAACGTGGATTTCGAGATGATAATAAACAAAAACAAGGTATGATATTTGTTAAACCGATAGATGTGATTTTACTATCAGATCAAAATTCTAATGACGAAATATTTCCCTCCAAAAGTAATATTTTAAAACAATTAGATTCTGTATTATCGAAAATGAACGAGAATGATTTTGTAATCATTTTCTTTTCTGGACATGGTACGGGTGAATCGCTAGCTACCACAACTCAGGAAGGGAAACCTGAAAAATTAGAATTAAAAGAAATCTTACGAAAACTCGATACAAAAGCAGAGAGATATATGTTACTGTTAGATGCCTGTCGTTATACAGAAAATCGAGTGGTCGGGTTTAGTGCGACTATCCAAGCTGGAAATGGCTTATTTAAGTCCATTTTTTATTCTACGAGTAATAGCGGATTTAGCGAAGAAAGTCCTAAGTTCAAACAAGGAGTTTATACTCATTATCTGCTAGAGGCATTAAAAGGAAAAGCTGACACAAACAAAAATTGGATTATTAGCTCTGATGAAGTTAGAGATTACGTTTCTGAGAATGTAAAAAAAATTACAGATGGAAGGCAAACTCCACAGTGGTATCAATTCTCAACAGCAGTACAAAATATATCTTACCTCGATTCAGGAATTTCGTGGCAAACGATAGGTAAGTCAGCTATTATTCCTGGGTTTGGGCAATGGGGCAAAGAACACAAAGTGAATTCGCTGTTTTTCTTTTCTTCTTTTTTGGCTGGTGGATTTTATCTTTATACAAGAAATAATATCTATGAAAGAACGGAAAACGAATATTATCTTTGTCAAAATCTTCTTCTGTTTTCTAGTCCAAAAGTTTTAGATGCAGTTGATTTGGTTTTATTTCAAGAAGCGGAAAATCACCGTAATGCGTTAATTGCACAAGCAAGGAACTTGGAATTGGGATTTGACTTGCTGGCAGTTTTGTATCTTTGGAATCTTTGGGATGCAGGGTTTGAAAAACAACAGTGGTTTGGTAGTAATAATTTTAACATGAAAATTGACTCAGGAAATTACAAAACCTATTCTAGTCAGTACGAACAAAGGTTTCGCATAACGACCGAATGGAGTTTTTAAATGCAAGCGAAAACATATTTTGGCTTATTCATTTTCTGGATTGTAAACTTACTTTTTTCCTGTAAACAAGTCCCTGATACAAAAATTCTTTTCCTTAAAATATTCTATGACTACACCAGTTCAATAACAGGAACGGGAACAGGAACGGGAACAGGAACAGGAACAGGAACAGGAACAGGAACAGGAACAGGAACAGGAACAGGAACAGGAACAGGAACAGGAACAGGAACAGGCGGTA
>DDBL01000070.1 GCA_002333425.1 Leptospiraceae bacterium UBA2033 | reverse complement strand
TAATTTCTATTTTTCTATTTTTAGAAAACTGTTGGATAAAATGATTGATTAGAAGCTCAATGTCTTCTGGTCTTCTTCGTAGTGGAAGAATTTTTATAGAAACACCATTCAGTCGATAAAATAAATCTTCTCGGAACGTTTTTTCTTGAATAGCCGCTTCTATATTTATATTAGTAGCTGAAAGAACCCGAACATCTACTTTCTTCGTCTTTGAATCCCCTACACTTTCAAATTCTTTTGTTTGTAGAACTCGTAAAAGTTTGGATTGAAAGGCTAACGGCATTTCTCCGATCTCATCCAAGAATAAAGTTCCACCATCGGCTAATTCGAATCTGCCTACACGATCTTTAATAGCTCCAGTAAATGCACCTTTTACATGACCAAATAATTCGCTTTCCAAAAGTCCTTCTGGAATCGCCGCACAGTTTACTTTGATGAGTGGTTTATTTGCCCGTAAACTCTTCTCGTGAATAAATTCCGCGATTAGTTCTTTTCCTGTTCCACTTTCACCTAGGATTAAAATGCTAATTTCACTTTGAGCCATTTGTTCGGCAAGTTCGATATTTTTTAGTAACTCACGGTTTCGTGTGATAAACTTACTGTTTACCGCGAGTGTATAGAATTTGTCTTTAATCTCTCTTAGTTCGGTTTTGATTTGATGGTATTCAATTGCTTTTTTCGTAAAAAGTATAAGCTCTTTTATTTCGATTGGCTTTTGGAGAATTTGGTAGGCGCCCATGTCAATTGCTTTTAGTGCGCGATCAAATTGGTCGAAGCGGGTAATGATGATTACAGATGTATGAGGCGATATAGTTTTAATTTTTTCAAGAACAAAAAAACCATCTAGAGGTTGCAAATCAATATTTAAAAAAATTAAATCAAAGCTCTGTGTCTGTGTTCTTATCAGTTCAATTGCATCGAATGAGTTTGACTTCGTGTGCTGAATTACATCTAAGTCAATAAGGCATTTTTCGAATAGAGACAAAAAAAATAAATCATCGTCAATGACTAAGATTTTAGATTGGATAGATTTTTCGTTCAAAGTATTTTTTCGGAAATTGATTTAGCAAAAATCCGGTAATCTGAACTCTTAACTCTACGATATAGCAAGAGTACTTTATGGCAAGTTATAATATCCCCTAGAGCATATCAACGCAGATTATTTTGCCACAGAGACACTGAGTCACAGAGGAGTAGGAAATCGTGCAAATTTCATTCATGTGCATAATCTAAAGGAGGGCTGTTATAAAATATCAAGTTGTATTTGAATATTATTTACATGAATTACTAAAAAAACAATACTTTTTGAATAAGACTCTCTCGAAATTTCTCTGTGCCTTTGTGGCAGTACATTTAGCTAACTAGTTACCTAAAGTTCTATTAAAAAATCTTTTATTGATTGCAATATGCCTTCTTTTCACAATGTTGCAATATTATATGAGACTAATACATTTAATTTCTAAATTATGGCTAATAGTTTTTTTATTTTTTTTAAATCAAGCTTTAGTATCACAAGAACTACAAAACCCAAAAGAACCAAGTAAAAATACCAAGGACTCAAAGCCAGAAGAATCCAAAGCGGCTAATTCTAATTTACCAGAGTTACCAATTGAAAGCCCAAAAACAAAAGAACAAGAAACCAAAATTGACCCAAAGAAAATAGATTTAAAAATCCCACTTGAACTTGGAGTATTTGTAGACGGGTATTATAATGCAAATCTAAATCGACCAACTGCCACTTCTCAAAATTATACAACACAAGCAATTCAAAACAATACATTTGCCATTAACCTCGCTCATATTGATGCGAAGTTAGAAACAGAAAAGTTTCGAGGACGATTGGCTTTACAAACAGGAACTTCGGTTAATGCTAATTATGCGAACGAAACAACAAATCAAAAGTATTCCAATCAAAATTCTGTCCGTAATATCCAAGAGGCTTACGTAGGAATTAAACTTGGAAAAAAAACCTGGTTAGATGCTGGAATTTATATGGGAAATATTGGTTTTGAAGCCTGGGTGTCTGCGTATAACTGGGTGTATACCCGTGCGCTTGTGCTTGATAATGTACCGTATTATTCAACTGGAATTCGCCTATCGCATGAGTTTACAGATAAATTATCCGCCCAACTTCATATCATGAACGGCTGGCAAAATATTACCGACAACAACAAAGACAAATCACTCGGAATGCAAATAGCGTATAAGATTACCGACAAAATGAAATTTACCTACAATAATTTTATAGGAAATGAAACTACTGCTCCCACTAAGACTGACGTTATTGGAACAGTTTACATGTATTCCAAAGAACAGCACAAAGATTATACAAGTCCCTACACACCTTATACTAGAAATACTCGTTATTACCATAACTTCATTTATCAGCATGACATTACCGACAAATTTGCAGTAGCCGCTTCCTTCGATATAGGATTTCAAATCCGTGGAACTTCTGATAAATACAACCCATTTATCCCACAAGAGAATAATCCGAATTATCCTTACTACAACAAACATTCTAGTGCATTTAAACAGTGGTACAACGGAACTATTTGGGTTGTGTATAAAATTTTTCCTGAATGGAGAATTGCTGGTAGATTAGAAAGATACATTGACCGCGAAGGAGCGAATGTTCCAATTGTGAGGCAAAGCACCATTTACCAGAAAGAGCCTGGTAAACGACCAAATGGATTTCAAGTCAGTGGAATTTCTTTGAATCTAGATTATATCCCAAACGAATACGCCATGATCCGATTTGAATTAAAATACAGACGATCAATGGATCCGATATTCGACTATGCGGATAGTAGTGAGTTGTCGCGCCACGAAAAAATGTTCATCTCAGCAATGACATTTAAATACTGATTAACATTAATTAGTCTTCTAGTAGCTTGTTTATTGCTTTTGCAAAATCTAGTTCGAGTCCGTCGGCTGGTTTTACTTCCACGCAAAAATGGGGATCTTCAAATGGATTTTCATAAACTAGGTTGTTAAAAAATTTTTTACCATCTAGCGGACTTGTATATTCTTTATAAATATCGAGTGAGACAAATCGAAATCCATCCTTTTCGTATTTCATTGCTGGCTTAAATGCATCAATATCTGTAATACGACAGTCATCGCTTGCATACGCAACTGCCCACACAAAGCGAATCCCTCTACAAAGTAAAATCAAGTTTCCTTTTTTGATACACTCAAGTGTATTCCACTTTGAGATTTCACTTAAATCTTTGTATAAGCTATGAGTTTCGCTCGGAGCTGAAAATGCTTTGCGCTTAATGATATTTTCAAACGTGTTATAAAGGTTAACTCTGTATATACTCATTGTCGATTCCTGTTGTAAACTATTTCTATCTTTCAATTCTGACAAGCCTTTAAATATCTTCTTCTTTCTTTTTCACTAATAACAAATACAAAGAAGGAAGAACAGTTAGGATAAAAATCATCGCCGATGTTAAACCACCAACAATCACCGTTGCCAAAGGACGCTGTACATCCGAACCAACCCCACTTCCAAGAGTAGCAGGAATCAACCCAAGTAAAGCCAAAAGCATAGTCATAAGCATTGGTCTAAGCTGAATCACAGCCGCACGCCCAACAGCTTCTTCGATTGTGATATTGGAATTATCGCGCATAATATGATTTGTCCGCGACACAAATAAAACTCCCGCCATTGTAGCAATTCCAAATAACGAAATAAATCCTACACCCGCAGATACGTTAAAGTAATACCCACGAATGAGAAGTGCAACAATTCCTCCAATCAAAGAAAGAGGAATACAAGCAAGTGCCACAGAAACATAACGCAAGTTTCGATACATTAAAAAAAGCATTCCAAAAATAATCGCAACTGTAATTGGAATTACTTTTGCTAATTTTGCTCCCACTCGATTTAGATTTTCATATTGCCCACCATAAGAAACTTTGTATCCATCAGGAACTTTAATACGNNAGAGGAATTCTTTCTCCTGATGGGGATATGATTGGAACATTTTCTACTGCTTTCATCGTAGAACGATATTCAGAAGAATAACGCACTACAATTCCAAACCTCCAAGGTCCTTCGTATAACGTACTAATTCGCTGTGCGCCAATAGCCGCTTCAATTACTTGTTGAATTTTACTAACGTTAATTCCATAACGAGCTGCAACTTCCCTGTCTATCTTTACTGATAACTGAGCAGAATTTCCTTCTTGTTCAATCCCATACTCACTCGCACCTTCCATTTCTTTTACGATACTTAAAATTTCATTTGCAGTCTTTCGCATGACGTCTAAATCTTCACCCGATACGAAAATAGCAAGATCGGCAATTGTCCCAGTAATTGCCTCCGAGAGGTTATCCATGATTGGCTGCGAAAAGCTAAATCGAACTCCAGGACAACTTATTTCTAAATCATTTTTCATTCGAATTAAAAGTTCTTGTTTGGTAATCTTCTCTGTCCAAGAAGAATAATCTTTTAACCCGATTAAAATTTCTAAACGATTAGAAGGAAGTGGATCTGTTCCATCATCATTTCTTCCCATCTGCGTCAAAATGACATTAACCTGTTCATTTTTACTAATTACTTCTCGCATTTTTGGAATTACTTTTCTGGCTTCCTGTAAATGAATCCCAACAGGAAAATATGCTCGAATATTAAATCCACCTTCGTCTAACTCAGGCAGAAATTCACTTCCAATCTTCCACACCCCGAGAGAAATAATTAAAACTACAATTGTAAAAGCAACCGCTACAGTCTGTTTAGAACGTTTGATTAACTGAACTATTAAAATTGCGTATTTACTTTCAGCCCAGTGATAAACAGGGTTATGCCACTCAATCGGTCCTGGGTTTAATGACTCAAAGTATTTTTTGTACATCATAGTCATCATCACAGGAATTACGGTGAGAGAAAAAATCAAAGATCCAAGTATCGCATACGCAATAGTAAACGCCATCGGCTTAAAGAGTCTGCCCTCAATTCTCTCAAAAGAAAAGATAGGAAGATACGCCAAGATGATAATCATAATCGAAAAGAAAATTTCTTGTCCCACCTCTGCGGCGGCACTTGTAGTAAATACGTTGATTCCAATCTTTTTTTCGTCATGGTCTGAATCGCGGTAACGTCGCATGATATTTTCTACCATAACAACCGCACCATCTACGATAATCCCAAAGTCAATTGCGCCGAGTGAAAGTAAACTCGCGGGAATTCCAGTTAAGTCCATCATCACAAACGCAAATAACATGGAAACCGGAATCGTAGTCACAACAACGATAGAAGCTCTTACACTTCCAATAAAGAAAATTAAAACGAGAGTAACAATCGTTACCCCCTCGATTAATGTTTTGGTAATTGTGCTAATGGTATATTTAACCAAGTCACTTCTGTCATAGGTGTTTCGGATTCGCACTCCTTTTGGGAGATAATTCTCGTTAATCTCTTTTACTTTATCGCGAATTTTGACACCCATTTCATTCGAATCACCCCAGCGTCTCATGGCGATTAGCCCCTGAACACCTGAATCTACCTCTACACGAGGAGAGCCATCATCTTGGTTTTGAAATACGTATCCAAGCACCCCGCTAGGAAGAGAAGGAAATATTTCCACTGTAGCAATATCTCTTACAAATACAGGAACACCGTTAATTTCTTTCACTACAATATTTTCTATGTCTTTGATTTCTCTAATCGCACCAAGAGAACGGATTGCAAAACCTTGTCCACCTTGCCTTAAAATATTTCCACCAGTATTTAAGTTGTTATCCTGAACAGCTTGGATCACGTCTGCAATTTCTAATTTATAACGAATTAGTTTATCAGGATTCGTAACTACATGGTATTGTTTTAAAAGTCCACCAAATGTTACTACATCCGCAATCCCAGGAATTTGTAAAAGTTTAGGCATTACAATCCAGTCTTGGATTGTTCTAAGTTCCATTGGAGTATGATTTTCTGTAGACTCTAGCACATAACGGTAAATCTCCCCTACAGGTGAACTCATCGGTGCCAGTTGCGGTACAACGTCAGGCGGAAGATCTGCTTCTTTTACTTTTTCTAAAAGTCTTGTTCGCGCAAAATAATCATCCGTTCCTTCTTCAAATACAAATTGAAATACAACAAGTCCATTGATTGTCCTAGAGCGTCTAACGATTACTTTTGGAATTGCATTTAAAATCCTCTCAATAGGAAGTGTAACTCTCTCTTCTACTTCGCCTGCGGCACGTCCGGGGAATTTTGCTATTAGCCGCACTTGTGTATCCGCAATATCCGAATAAGCTTCCTTACGGAGGTCAGACCAAGCCCAAATTCCTAAGATTACAGTCATAACTCCCAAAAGGAGAGTAGGAATGCGATGTTGAATTGCAATTCCGATTAGTCTTATTATCATATATTAGTCCGCCTTTCTTCCAAAATCAAGTAAATAACCCATCTGCAATAGGAGTTGTGGGTCTCGATAAGTGCCAGAGCCAAAACCCATCCCAAGCTGCAAGAAAAATCCACCCAAGAGGAAATCATACGTTAGCCCCACATATTGTTGGCGAAAATTAGCGTACTGTCTTGTTCGATATTGGTATTCTAGTAAAGTTGCAAGAGTTGGATCTTGCTCTGCGATGTAACTTCGAATCAAAGTATCTGTAAATGTTTGCGGCTGATTGGTGTAACCCGGTATTCCATCTCGTTCGTATTTATTCTGTCCACCTTGCTGGGTCTGTGGATCGAAAGGACGAACATTCATAGATCCAAACACAAGAGATACACTATGAGCCACAACGGAAGTTTTCCAAAAAGAATAACCTATATCACCTTGAATGCCATTCCAGTGTTGCGAATAACGCATTCCAGAAAGTCGAAGTACAAAATTCTCAAAGTAATAACCAACGTTTATGTTTCCACTAGCGGGTGAGCCAATACTTCCGCCAACAACCCAGAAATTGCTGTATTTGGCATTATTCTCTTTGATGGACTTTTTGCTGTTAGTCTCTGCATCATAACCGGTTAACGGCTCTTTCTCTCTCGAAGCTCTATCTTTTTCGATAATCGCCTCATTCTCTTGCAAAATTTCGATGTTCGTTTTTTCTTTTTTTTCTTCTTTAGAAGATTCATTGCTTTGGGATAAAATGGAAATATTCAAGAGCAAAATTAATAGTAGACCAATCCCCCCTGCCCCCCTTTTGAAAAGGGGGTATTTAGCAACATGAATCAAGGAGTTTGCAAGTATCATTTTTTCTTCTCTGTGCCTCTGTGCCTCTGTGGCAAAATATTTTTTCATATTAGTACCCAAAGCTTAAACCTTTTAGAAGCATGGCGCCACCGGTTACTACTTCTTCGCCGGGGAAAAGTCCTTGGACGATGCTCACGTTATCCGAACCAGAATTTCCTAACACAACAGGGCGACGAACGAACTCACCAGGAGTAGTTTGGACAAATACATAAGCTTGACCTTCAACTGTGACAACTGAGGTAAAGGGGATAACGGCAACATCTTTTGCTTCGTCTCCAAATTCTACTTTTGCAAACATTCCGGGTTTGAACTTTCCATCTTTGTTTGGCAAGGATACTCTTACCTTTACAGTTCGAGTAAGGGGGTCAACGTTATCGCCTATCGCATCTGCTTTACCTTTCAATGTTTGTTCTGGAAAAGACGCAAAGTGAACTTTTACTTCTTTGCCTTTTTTGATTACACTCATATTGGTTTCAGGAATATCACAAATTAACCAAACTATATTAGAGTTTACGAACTGTAATTCGCTCGGGTTAAATCCAAGTGCACGAAGTTTTCCTTCATACTCTGAAGTTTCTGCCTGTGCACTATTAACCGCCGCTTCTGCTTCAATAATATCTTTTTGAGTTGCTACTTGGTTTTTAAACATGTCTTGGACTCGAGCTAAGTTTTTACTTGCGCGGATAAGAGATGTTTTACTCACTTGGTAAGATGCATATGTGCCGTTAATATCAGGTGATTCAAACAAAACAATTCTTCCACCAGATACGGAAGTAGAGATACTCGCGATTACCCGCGACGGTGCCGCAATCGTGATAAAACCTTCGCCTTCTCCAAACTTTGAAACTTTGATTTGCCCAAGTCCTGGACTTTCTGGATCAAATTTGATTTTCAGTCCTTCTTCGGAAATCACAGGACGCATATTTTTAGGCTGTTCGATTGGTTTCTTTTTGCAGAAGAACAAAGTAGAAGCGACTAGTAATATGATCAAAAAAATACTTGTCGAATAATGATAATACTGCCCTTCGACAGGCTCAGGGTGACAGTTTATTGTTCTGCTATTTCTTCTTGTCATGGTGAGCTTGTCGAACCATGAATTAACGAAAGGGTGAAAGTTTTGTAGTTTTAGTAGTATGTTAAATTTCATTTTAGTTTAGTTTCCTTTATTCAAGTGGTTGAACGTTGAGTATATTTTTCCCAACGGAGTAGTTTAAATTTTCGATGGATTCTACGCGGTCGATTTGAAGTTTGAGCATTTGTTGAACACTAGAGCGATAGGTTTCAAAAAAATCCGCAAATTCAATGATAGTAAGATAACGTTTTTCATAATTAGAAATCATGAGTTGCGCTAAATTCATGTAATCCTCTGCAAACCTATTTTTAAAACTTTGATAGAGCCTGTCTTTTTCGAGAACGCGGTTAAATACAATATTCACTTCGTTCTCAGCTTGTAGTTTCTGATTTTGTAATTCAGATCTTCTTGTTAAGATAGACTTTTCTGCCGCTTCGATATTACCTTGGTTTCTATCAAAGATTGGAACGGATAACTGCGCTGTTACCCCCCAGTAATTTGGATAAGCAGTTCCATTTCGGTTGTACATTGGTCCGAACGATAAATCAGGAATTGCATTTGCTTGTTGGAGAGCAAGGTTTGCTTCTTCTAATTTCAGTGCTTGGATCGCAATTTTTAAATCAGGTCTATTTTCAAATGCGTCTTCTAGGACTTTATTTAACTTTAAATCTGTAAGTTTAACATCTTCGAGACTCTTTGCATTTATTTTAGGAACAAAAGTTACATTTGCCATTTCGGGGCTATTTAAAAGTATCCGCATAGATGCTTCTTTTTGCCTAATTTGCACCACTGCTTCAGTTCTTTCGTTCTCTAAAAAAAACAAAAGTGCTTTTAAACGAAGCATTTCCGCCTGTAAAACAGCTCTTTTTTCATAAGCCTTTTCTAAGGAACTAACGGTTTTTCTAAGTGCTAAGATACTTCCATCATAGAACTGAATCGACTGACGCAAAAAGTGAATGGCAAAAAAACTACTTCTTAACTCAAACTTTAAAGCACGAAGTAAATCGAAAAACTGTTGTTCGCTAATTGCTTTATTAATCTCAGCAACTTTTGTCCTCTTTTCAATTTTTCCCCCAAGCAAAAATAACTGTTGGATTTGAACAGTAGTATGTCCATTGCGAGTGGTATCAAAGTATCTATTGGTATTGTCATTAAATACATTCTGGTCAATAGATATGTTTGGATTTGCATATAGTTTCGCTTGGATAATACCAGCTTTTTTTACATCAATCTCAAACTTAGCAGAAAGAAGCAATAGATTGTTCTTTAAAAATGTCTCCTCCGCTTCTTTTAAAGTTAGAGAATAATTCTTAGTAACCTCTTGCCCCAAAAGAAAAGGTGTAAACGTAAAAAAACCAATTAGTAAAAGTATGAACGTTATCTTATTTTGATTGTATATTATCCGCATAAATGGACATGTCTCCTGTAAAACTATTATTCTTTAGGTAATAGAGACTGTGTAAAAAGACATCATATGAGAGAATAACAAGGTGAAGGCGCAATTAATCTCTGTAAACCAATGACATTAAGTCAGAGTAGCAATGTTTTTACACAATCGTTATGCAGGAGGAGGAAGGCTAATAAATCGGTAAGATAAA
This sequence comes from Leptospiraceae bacterium UBA2033, assembly GCA_002333425.1. Taxonomy (GTDB): domain Bacteria; phylum Spirochaetota; class Leptospiria; order Leptospirales; family Leptospiraceae; genus UBA2033. The sequence continues at coordinate 3,320 of DDBL01000070.1, read as the reverse complement.
AGTTTTGAAACTACAAATAACTCTGTAAATATAAGAATCGAATTCAAAATTCGATATTGTAAACAATCTAAGGTAAAATCTTTTGCAAAATATTGATCGTCAAAATCTCGAACTCTACTTTGAGATCGGACAGTAGAATATAGTCCGTATTCGGAATCAACAACGTCTTGGTATTCACCTAGTGCTAGAAAAAAATCTTCTTCAGGACTAGTTAGATTCAGAGGAATGAGAGTGACAGTAAGTAATATTGAAACCAGAAATTTAAAAAAGAATGTATTTTTTAATGATCCGATTTTCATATTTGCTGACTCTAAGGACAAGATTCAAGAATGAATAGAAGTGTCAATTTTTTAAAAAATTTCTGAATTAGTCATTCCCGAAATTTTCAGTCGGGAATCTCTATTCGTTGAGACCCCCGACTGAAAATTTCGGGGGTGACAATGACAGACTCTACATCTAATGTATCTTACACCAAACTCTCTGTATCAAATGGTTTTACAATCGGACGAGAAAGATACATAGACGCATCGAGTAATTCCTGTAAGTCAACTCTAAGCCTTGCCATCATTGCATCAATGGCAGCGCGTTTTTTGGTTTTGTATTCTCCGTAGTATTCGGATAAGTGAAATGGTTTTTTGAAAGTGATGTAAGCCTTACGAGGTAAGTGAGCAGCCTCACCGCCTAACGCACGAGGAATTTTTCCAAACACATAGGATTCGTAACGTGTGAGCCATTCATAAAAACGTTCTGGTGTAGGATTCGATGCGAGGTAATCTCCCTTAATCGCAATAAAGTCAAATGCTTTTACACATTCTCGTTTGAACCATTCCATTTCTTGGTTGGTAAGTTTTGGAAGAGTATCGTCTGGGTATTTTATCATCACCATTTCCATCACTGCAAACAAATGACGAAGTTTGTGAATTGCATCATCGTCTCTTTTATAACCTTTGATTTGAAATTTGTCTGCACAATTATCTAAAATCGCATGACGGATACGACCGACACGATAGTCAAAATCATGTTTGTCGCCGTCTTTGATTCCATACTCTCGCTCTGCTTCTTCCATCATATAGCGACCAACAGTGAGAAACCGACGAAGCATATTTTTGCGACCTGGATCAATGCTGTAATGTTTTTCTAGTTTTCGAATCGACTCTTCTAAATCATTTCGGATTTCTCTTTCCGTTGCATCAATGATGTATTTCATAAATCCAGGTAGGATTGTAACGTCAGCATTTGGATCAAGTTTCTTAGCATCTTCATATCCCCAAAATCCAAGCTGTGCAAGCCCTGGTTGAAATGGCATTAAGTTGTCATTTTCTCCACTGGTCGGCTCACCCTCAGGGAATAATACCAATTTGCCTTCTTTAGCGGCTAACGCGCTTCTTGCCGCTTTGAGAGAATCTCTATCGGGAATTCCAGCAATCACAGAAAATGCACCAATTCCAGAAATGACTTTTCCTACCATTCCTCCATTCCATTCAAAAACTTGTCTAGACGCCATAAACTTAAAACGTGTTCCCATCAAGTTGGCTATATGGTATGAAATAGGTGGTTCAGCCGTGGTCGGGTGGTTGGTAAAAAATAAAAGTCTATCTTTCTTCAAACTGCGAAGCATTGCCTTGTCTTCGTCCGTTATCACTACTTCGTTGATGTTTTGCACTGCTTTTAGCAAAACCGGAAATAGTAAATCGGCAGTCCAATTGAGCGCGAGATTAAATGTGGCTGGTATAAATGGTTGCATTTAGATTGATCCTCTTGTAAAAACTACTATCTCAACGGAAATTTTTTTTGAAGTTTGAGTCAACTTTAATTTTGATAGGATGGATTTCTCAAAGGCGGATTCAGTGATTTTATTCCTTAATTTGTTTCATAACACGAACGGTTGCTAGCGGATCGTCCTTGGACGGTTCCACCTTAATGGGGCAATCGTTTATTTTTTAGCTCTACTCCCTACCCAATTTATTATTTCTTTCCCTTTTTGATATTTATCTAGGCTTATTGCTATTTCAGAAATGATTGGAAATACTTCTTGGTGAATAAGACTTACCTGCTTTCCAATTTTAAACTCCTCTGATTTTCGAATATAATAGAGAACTAGATCGATTAGCTGTAACGCAAAGCTTTTCGAGGAGTTTATAAAAAATCCTTTTTCAATGACCCTTTCCATTTTAAGAACTGTGTCTACTTCTAGTCGTAAAGATTTTAACGATTGTTCTATATCCGCAAGACTTCGATGTTCATCAAAATTTGTTCCAGTATCGCCAGATTCATCCATGTAGGCTAATATCATGTTGTCGCTCCATGCCTCACTTCTTCTCCTCCCCCAATATCCGTTTTATTTCTTTGTCGAAATCCGAGATATAATTTTGATCTTGGATGATTCGAAATTGTTCAAATTCTTTTTCGGCTTTTAATTTTGCTTCCAACATAGAAACTTTTCCTTTGTCAGTAAGGATTTTATAATTGGAAAGTTCTAGGAAACTATGTAGGAATTTTACCCATTCTTCCATTGTGGTGGCTATTTGTCGTTTGGCTCTATTCTCTGCTAAGTCAAGGTAGGCAGAAATAATTCGATTCAATTCTTCGATATGTGCTTTATTCAAATAATTCTTTGCAATGGAAACATCTGATTTAAGAATCTTTCCATCTGGTGCTTGTTTCCAGTTCGTAAGTCCCATATAAATTTTTGTAGCATCAGCAGAATCATAAATAATTTCAGCAGCAGTCTTTCCAGTGATTGCCCAATGTAATTTGTTTTGAACCATTGAGAAAAAATCTTTCGTAACAGGAGAATTCTTATCGTAATCCGCAGAGAGAGCATAGATGTCTGTAATCTTCTGATAAAACCTTCGTTCACTCGCACGAATCTCGCGGATACGTTCCAATAACTCATCGAAGTAATCTTTCCCAAAATGCTTCCCCTGCTTTAGACGCTCATCATCCATCACAAAACCTTTGATGATAAATTCTTTCAGTGTTTTAGTAGCCCAGATTCGAAATTGAGTAGCCTGATAAGAATTGACTCGATAACCAACTGCTATGATGGCATCGAGGTTGTAGAAATCCAAATCTCTAGAAACCTTTCTCTTTCCTTCCTGTTGAACTGCTCGAACTTTTCGAGTAGTTGCCTTCTCATTCAATTCGCCTGTTTTATATATCTCTTTAAGATGATAGGTAATGGTATGGCTTTCCACACCAAAAAGTTGTCCCATCGCTTTTTGCGTCAACCAGACAGTCTCATCCTGAATGAACACATCAACCTTGACGTTTCCGTTTTCATCGGTGTACAAAATAAATTTTTGCTGTTTTAATTCATC
>DDBL01000199.1:13384-13531 GCA_002333425.1 Leptospiraceae bacterium UBA2033 | reverse complement strand
ATGCTAACCTACAAATATTTGGGGGTTCCACTCTTTCCTCAAGCGGCAAAACTCTCATCTATTCAGCAAAACACAAAGACTCCCTCGGACGTCTAGATCTATATGTGTCCAATGCAACGGACGGTGTATTTCCAGTTGGAACAAACT
>DDBL01000199.1:0-13259 GCA_002333425.1 Leptospiraceae bacterium UBA2033 | reverse complement strand
AAAGGCTCCACGATTTCTGATCCAAACACGGGAAAGTTTTCCATTGTCCTTCCTTATGGTGACAATTACGGATTTCATGCAAAGAAGGAAGGTTATCTTCCAATCCACAAAAATAAAGACTTACGGGACGCTGAAAAACTCTACCAAGAAGTAGACGTTGATATGATCCTACCTAAAATCGAAAAAGGTGGGGAGATAACAATCAATAACCTCTTCTTTGAATCCAATCGAAGTGAAATCAAAAAAGAATCAGAGCCAGAGCTTGATAGACTAGGCGAAATCATGAAAGCAAATAAAAATCTAGAAGTAGCAATCGAAGGTCACACAGATAACGTTGGTAAAAATGCGGATAATATTGCTTTGTCTCTCGCAAGAGCAACCGCCGTTGCAGATTATATTACAAAAAAATTTGGAATTGAACCTAACAGACTGAGAGTAGAAGGAAAAGGCGAAGAAGCACCCGTCGTGGAAAATAGCACCGCAGAAAGCCGCGCAAAAAATCGCCGTGTTGTATTTCGCATTTTAAAGAATTAGAATGAGTAGTTCGTTACATTAACTTTCTCTCAGAATCTTTAGCAATAGAAAACCTATTGACAAAATAAATCAATTCAGTTTACTATCATTCTATGATAGTAAACTTCTCTGACAAGGAAACCGAGATGGTCTGGGAAGGAGAATTTTCAAAGAAAATAAAACTATCAACGGCTTTGTTTGACGTAGCACGTAGAAAATTACGTATGATTGCATCAGCACCCAGTATTAACTCTTTACGAATTCCACCAAGCAATCATTTGGAGCAATTGTCAGGGAATCGTAAGGGGCAATGGAGTATTCGAATCAACGAAAAGTATCGAATTTGTTTTATCTGGGCTGATGGCAATGCGAGCGATGTAGAAATTGTGGATTATCATTAAAAGGAATTATACTATGACTAAAAAAATAAAAAACATTCATCCGGGTGATGTGCTAAAAGAAGAATTTCTGATTCCAATGAATATCTCAGTCTACAAATTAGCAAAAGAAACTGGACTTTCTCAAACAAGACTTTGGCAAATCATACGAGGTGAACGCTCAGTAACCGCAGAGACAGCTTTAAAGCTAGGTAAATTTTTTAGTATCGAGCCTGAATTTTGGCTCAATTTACAAAACTATTACGATTTAGAAGAAGCAGGAAAAAATTTTGCAAAAGATTTGAAATCAATTCAAAGCATCCAAGAATTAAATTTGATACAGGCTTAGCATTTTAATTTACTTCTTCTCTTGTTCCTTCCTTTTTTCTTCTCTTTCCCGTCTACCACGTTCATCCCAAATTCTATCAAGAATCTCGTCATCTACTTCAGTTAATTCTATTTCTTCGGCTCCATTCATTGCATTCCTTGGAATCTTAATAGTTCGAAGATTGCTACCTTTAAATAATTCTTTCAATTGTTCTGGTGTCATTCGTTCCATTTTATCTCTCCATTAGTAATCTTTCTTTACTATATCTATCAATCATATACTCTTCCAAATTTTGATTTGATTTACTGCCTAAAGTCAAATCAAATTTGCAATTTCGCAGAGTAGTGCCAAACTCTTTCCAAAATCTTCTACCGATTTTGTCGTTCATTAAATCAGATATATTTTTTACATTCGTTAAATCGATTCCATTGTAACGTCCATCACTTGCGTAATTGTAACGATATGCATGTAACTTGACTATCTTAGTATACATATCCGCATCGAATCCCAATCGTGGCCAAGTATAATACCCATTGTATTTTAGACTGCCATCTTCTTCTTCCATTCGATACGCATCACAGATAATGTATTTTATCCGTAGCTCCTTGGCAATTTGCACCTGTCTATAAAATATATAAGTCCCCATATTCTTTACATTTCTATCTGATTTGATAGTAAATTTAATATTGTTTATGCGATTTGCATATATCAATCTAGAAGAGATTATCTTTTTTTGATATTTATCCCAAGACAAAAGATAAATTGCTGGCTCACCGTTTTCATCATAAACTGTTTCCACCATCAAAGTGTGGTTGCGAAAAATGCAGGCAAGTCTGGCTAATTCTTCCTTTTGTAAAATACGACCAAAAGAATTCATCATAAAGTTTTCGGTATTTTTTTGATTCTGATATATGACTCGTCCAGTGAAAGCCAGCATTTCGTCCATGTGCTGAAATACATCTCGGTCTTCTTGAACGATCTGTCCTAGACTTAAACTGGGTAACTTTTCCCATTTCCTTTCTGATTCTTTACGATACCGACCATCTTTACGATTTTGAATTGTACCAATGGGGTATGGTCGCCTGCTTTTGTGTAATATCCAAAAATAGCCAAGTATTAACGTCATTCCAATATTATTTGATCTCATACCTGAATTCTAATAAATAAAAATGTATCGGTGGTGTTTTTTTTATAGATTTAAAAAAAATCTTTCCTAACTCTTGAAACATTTTATAACGTAAACAGACCGCGAAAAGGAGTCTCCATGTCTGAAATAATGATTATCGAGTGTTTCGAATGCCAAAGTATGGTAAGCGCTAATATCCTATTTGAAAAAAAATATGAACAAGAAGAGTATTTCCAACAAGAAATATCTTTTAGATTAGATAATACTAACGATTACATTGATAGTTCTTATGAATTAGATTCTAGTGAACGTAGTTCCCTTCCTATTGAGGATGATTTTAAAGATAAATTCCTCTTTAAAGCTCCTTATATTCTGTATTTATCAGAATGCCCTATTTGTTATAATCCTATACTTGCATTATCTAATTCTAAGCTTGGACCTTCTGGAACGGAATTCATTGGGTATGAGGCACCGATAAGAGTCTGGCCAAAATTTCAATATCTTGATTCTAGCATTCCCAATATTGTTAGAAAATCCATTGAAGAAGCTCAGAAGTGTTATATAGCACAGGCTTACTCCGCCTGTGCTGTGATGTGCGGAAGAGCAATGGAAGCATTGTGTAAAGATCAAAAAACAAAAGATTGGCAACTAGCAAAAGGTCTAAAAGAATTAAAGGATAGAGGCATCATTGATGGTAGATTATATGAATGGGGTGAATCTTTGAAGAATAGACGAAACACAGAAGCACATGCTAATGATGTAGATTTTTCAAAAGAGGATGCCAGTGATCTATTAAGTTTTTCAAAGGCGATTTGCGAGTATGTCTATGTCCTCTCTCAAAGATACGAAGATTTCAAAAAACGCGAAGCAAAGTTTAATCAGTGATCTAATTGAATTATTTTTTATTGACTTATCTAGTATGAAAGCTTAATCTCGATGAACGTAAAATAACCATTATCCTCTACTCTAAACTCTCCACCCAGCTTTTAAACTCACCGAGACATACACAAAGATCATTCATAATTTCCAAATCCAAATCTTGATGCGGACAATCGACTATAATAGAAGAACCTTCCTTTTCATAGGAGAGATTCGTATTGACAGTTTTAATCTGAATAAGTCCAACGGGATAACGCAAAGAAAGTTTTCTAAATTCAGAAATTACTTCGTCTTCTATCTTAGAGCCTTGTTCTTGGTCTAAGACTACGACAACATAACGACGATTAGCCCAACCAGAATTAGAAAGACATTCAAAGAAATAACTACGTAGATTACTCTTTGCTAAATCTTTTTTTACTTCTAAACTTACTATTTCAGAAAAATATTTCTGTCCTGTAAGAGAGGCTACTTTTAATATACCGTTCTCAAAGTAATTTGTTTTGCGAATTCCTACTATATCGGGAAATCTCCATTGATGAATTCCTTTCTTAGCTCTGTTTGCAGTCTGGTGGTTTAACTCTGTGCATTCAATGTTTAAATTATTTCGCAGCCAATCAATTACAGTTTGATAGTAAACTGTTTCGTGTGTATTCTCTATATGTATTTTATGAGTGTAGCGATTGTCTCTCGGATCTTTCTTGATCAGTGAATCTTTTTCTTTCGCCCATTCGTCTAGCAACTGCCCAAACTTTTCTTTACTCACTACACCGGCTAATGCAGGTATGCGATCATATATTTGGTAAATACTCAGTGCATCTGAATATTCTAGAAAATTTTCTACTTGCGTTTTAAGTTCTTGTTTATCTTCTTTTTTCATACGAGTCCAGTCTCTCGCACTCGCTTGATTTTACTGAGAACATCTAACACTTTCTTTTCTGCTTTCTTAAATGCCGTCAAAGCTTTGTTATTTTGACTAGAGGCTAATTTAGTTTGTCTGTAAGAAGAAATTTCTTTTTTCAATTTTACATTTGTGATTAATTCTAAGTCTGATAACTCTTCTTCCTTACAACTCAGTAAAATCTGAATCGATTCATTATCCTGTGCTTTTTGTATTTTTTTCAGTAGAGACAAACTTGTATTAACTTCTTTTTCATACTTTGCTTTTAATAATTTTAAGTATTCTAAATACTTTGTTAAGACAGCCAAGTCTTTTGTCTTAGGTGGCTTGTCTGCTTTTTCTAATTTTAATTTTGCTTTGAAATAATTTGGATAATGGTTTTGATTCAAATCATGAATCTGGGAATTTAATTCTTGAATGCGGACATCTTTCTCCGCTGTGACGTATAACGTTTTTATTTTTTTACCGACTGTAGAAATTTGACTTTCTTTTAATAAATCAATTCTTAACTTTTGAAAGTCTTGCAGTAAGCGGATAATTTCATTTGTATTCATATTTTCTTCCTTTTAATTTTAGTTGGCTGTATAATTGCTTTGACGATAAGATTTATCGTTTTTCTAGACTCATGAGAAATCGGTAAATCAATCACTGGTCTATGATCTTCGATAAGTTTCGAGACGGCAACAGTGCGTTTAAATCCAGAATTGATTATATGAGCTTTGCTTAGAATTCTTTGGGGACCTCTTTTTTTTATAATCATATCTTGCACTTCTTTTACAAAGGAATGATAATCTTGGCTCATCTCATTGTATAAAGTGGGAATTAGAATATCAACTTTGAGCAGTCCACCCTTTCCATTCTGATCTGCATATTCGGAAAGTCTCGAAAACAATTCATTCATTCCATAAGTGGAAAGATAGTCTGGCACGAACGGCACAATGATATTAGTCGATACCGAAATTGCATTTTGTGTCAAAGGAGAAAAATGAGTAGGACAATCTATTATGATATAATCATACTCATCGTATCTAGTTTTCAATAAATCTGCTAGCAGAGAATGTTTATTATCCGCTAGCTTGGTATTATATCCATATTCCTTTGGTAAATCAAACAAAGAATTAACAGAAGAAAGTAAATGTAAGTTCGACCAATTCTGCTTTGCTCGCCTAATTTCATACGTCCCGTCGGTTCTTTTGAATTTCCTTTCTCCGAAAACGGGATTTTTTCCATCATCATCTGGTTTAATAATAAACTCATAGTCAATCTGCTTGCCTTTTATTTTATCTACTAAAACCCTATACAAGTTAGGTGATGTTTTTGCTTTATCTTGAATATTCTCTCTCCAGTAATCTTCGCCTAACATATAAACAGAAGCATTGGCCTGTGGATCAATATCAACAAGCAATATACGAAGTGGAATACCATTGGGCTGCGGATAATTCGCTAAACCCGCAGCAATATTGACAGCAAGAGTTGTCTTACAAACTCCGCCTTTAAAATTAATAACTGAATAAACTTTCTTCATCGTTTATTTCCTTGAATCATAATTTGACTAGATTCGTTAGCTATGCTAGCTATAATCTTCTATTTATTATATATCCCTAGAGGACAAGTTAGGGATTTTTATGAAATAAAAAGAAAAGTCAAGAGTAAAATTGCTCATTTTAAGATTTTTCATTTAGTCAATGCTCCCATTTCCAGAAACAAAAACCCAGTCCAACAACCCACCTCAACCCCTTTACCGATAAAATAAATTCCCACACAATAAAGGAATGACACAGCACAATACTATAACTGGCGAAACTTTAATCCTAGGATACTTTTACTTTTTACAAAGAGGACATCTTGAACTAGACAATAATCTTCTCTTTAAATCTAAACCCGCACCAACCGGAACCTTTAACGGAGAAATTCAAACTCTGTATGATAAATGGAAATTTGCATTGATTAAACAAAAGTTGTTTAGAGAGAATCAACCGACTAACAGAGAGTTGGCGCAGATGGCGGGTGCGCATAAGAATGAAAAGGTAATTTTTATTCCAACCGATAAAGGAATAAAATTTCTAGGTCATAAAGTCGTACCTGAAAAACTTTTATAAGTATTTAATGGAGAAAGGATATGTCAGATAATACAGGTTATGGAGATATAGGGATTGACTTAACAGAAGAAGACGAACGAATAATGGATAAGGTTCGTGCCGAAATGCCTAAGATGACTCCTGAAGAAAAAAAGTCTATTTAGAAGAATTGAAGAGAGATATAGACGCATCCAAACATCCAATCAAACTTCTTTAAAAATATTTTTCATTTGGAAAATCTAGAGACAAACAAAGACTATCCGCACCATAACCAATCAAGAAGCCTTCTGTAATTTTCGTAAAGTCTTAACGGGCATTTGATTGTATTCTTTGCCATCAAGAAGTCTACCGGAATATTTTTTATTTGTGCCGCCCCATTGCTTGAAGAAAAAAGGAATTTTTCTATGAAACAAATCACTCATTGAATTTACAAAATACACTGTTGGAGTTTTCTTCTTTGATGGTATGGAAAGTCGATCTAAGTGAAATTGAATTTCACTGAACTTTCCCCATTTATTCTCAAAGCGTGTTTCACTTCTTCTTTCCCAACTTCTTCTCTACCTCAGTTATTTGTTTAATAAAATCTTCCTCTACTTGTGATATTTCCTCTTTCAATGTTGCTTTATGTTTCTCAAATTCGATTCGTGCTTGTTCGTGACTAATAGTGCCAGCATGGTTTAGTATTTCTTTACCTGTCATTTTTAAAAAATCATCTAGTCTTGCGATCCAGTCTTTCATATACATTGGAATTTGATTTAGAGCTTGCAACTCTGCGACTTCTAAATAAGCAGTGACCATTCTATTTAGAATGTTTAATTCTTTTTCATTCAAATAGTTTTTTGCAATTTCTGTTTCTTGTTGGGTTGGCTTTTTACCTTTAAAATGAGTTAGACCCAAGTTGGGTTTTGTCGAATCAATTCTAGTATAAATAATTTCTGCCGCTGTGTTTCCATGTGCTGCCCAGTGCATTTTATTTTGGACGACCTTAAAAAATTCTTTAGAGATTTCTTCTTTAGGATTATAGTCAATACTAGTTGCATAAATATCTAAAACTTTACGCCAAAATACTTTTTCAGAACTTCGTATATCGCGGATACGAGCGAGTAACTCTTCAAAGTAATTGCCTTTGCCTCCGTTCTTTAACAAATCATCATTGAGTGTAAATCCTTTTACAATATATTCTCTAAGACGTTGAGTTGCCCAGATTCTAAATTGCGTTCCTCTATGCGACTTCACACGATAACCGACGGAAATAATTACATCGAGGTTGTAATATTCAATTTCTCTTTCGACATCTTTGCTTCCTTCTTTTTGAACTGTTCGGAATTTCCGAACAGTTAGAGCTTCCTCTAATTCCCCTTCTTCAAAAATATGCTTGATATGCTCACTAATGCTAGATTTCGATTTCTGAAAAAGTTCGCAGAGTTGCGCTTGCGTAAGCCAAACAGTTTCATCTTGCAAACGAGTTTCGATTTTAGTTACACCATCAGGTGTTTGATAAAGTAGTAGTTCGGATTGATTTTTCATATATTTATCCATACAATTTCGAACTAAAATATAATTCAATAAAAATAGTAAACATTTAATTACCAATATTACATAAATCGGTAATTGCAGGCAATTTATGTTTGCCCGAAATTGTCAGTTTCAAAAAAGTGTCTTTTTTTTAGCGAAGCCAATTTTATGTGTACCCGAAAAGAAATCTGGTCTAGACTGAGAGTATGAATCAGAAAACAAAATTGAACAAGCCAATGACTAAAGAGCGATATGAAAAGTATCGCAAACTTTATTTAGCCCATAAACATAAAAAACTGAAAAAGATTCCTTTAAAATCTAATTCTCTGCCAATAGGAACTGTAAGGATTGGACGCGATGGAAGAGAGTATCGAAAAATTGGTAATCGATGGCTAGATATTGAAAAGTTTAGACAGCTATTAAAGGCTAAACTTACAGAGTATAACAAGAATAAGCCACACCTACTTTTTAAATCCAATTTTGGAAAAATTCGTGTAATTAGGCAAGTAACGCGAAACGGTAAAACATTTCCACAAGCTTACTGGGAAGCTCCGCAAAAAGAGATCATTAAACAACCAAGTGGTAAAGCTGACATATCCAATATTTCGCTTACTCAATACGATAAAAATATCTACAAAAATAATCCTGAGTTTTTCAATAATTCTATGGTGAGACGATCAACAAGGATGTTTCAAAAACATATAAAAGAGAATTCACAGTATTTACAACATCTTCAAGGGATTTCTCTCCTAGAGGCATTTTCGATTTACCACTATTCTTTGAAGCGGGGAGTTCGAGCTTTGAATACTCACTTAGAAGAAAATTCTTTATCTCAGTATACAAAGGAGTATGAAGGCATTCTTTCTAAGGCATTGGCGAAACTTCCAATTTATAATTCGAAAGGGAAACCTGTTTATCATGGAACAACTTTGAGAGATCATCAAATACAAGATTTGAAAAACAAACTTGTAAATAATGAATCGTTTAAATTTGGGTTCTTTACATCTGTAGGTCTAAGGCTTGATGATGGCATGGAATACATGACTAAAAATAGAGGAGAAATAAAAGATAATGAAAGATTAGCTTTATTTATAATAGATCATAAGACTGCGAAGAATGTTACAAATTTAAGATGGAGAAAAAAGACACACGAGGCTATCATTGGACATGACGCTCAGTATAAAGTGCTTGCTATTTTTTTAAGAAAGGGGTATTATGAAGTTAGGTTAGAGGAATTATAACGATGAGTGAGCAAATAAAGTTAAAAGCATCCGATCCCAAGTTTACAGAAGAATATGTAAAAAATAAAATAGAGCAGATGGACAAAGCTATGGAGCAAGATAGAATCGAATATGCTAAATGGTGGAAGACTCTTACTCCTCAAGAAAGGGAAGAACATCTTGACGATGTCTCCCGCCTTTGTGATGTAGAAATTTAATCTCCAGAAGAACATGAATCAAAGCGGTCATGCGGGTGGTAAATGGATATTACCCGTAGGACAACGATTCATCTAAGTCTAATGCCACAAAATCATTGTTAATCGCTCGCTCGTAATTATCTGGCACAGTTGTTCCTTTGTTTCAAACATTTCTAATAGATTCAAGTATATTAAAACATAATTATACTAATTTCACCAAAATTTTTTACAATTTCAAACCATCTTTCTTTCGTCAGCCGGCTATGAAAAAATTTCATAGTGAATTAAAAGAATATCTAACAGAGATAGCATGGCAAGAACTTCTAACAACAGTTCGAAGAATCAAAAAACAGAACATTGTAAAGGCAAAAGATCATTTGGAAAATTTAGAGCAAAGAAAAGAATTATAAAATACATTTGGGCAAAACTCTAAAGACAAACAAACATTATCCGCACGACAATCTATCAAGAAGCTTTTCACAAAATTCTCAGTGTCAGAGCCGGTGGTGAGTTTATCGAATCATGGCAAACAACACTGAGTAGTTACATTTTTCCCTTTGAGTAAATTTCAAGTCCCACCAATGTCACCTGGCTCTACGATAGGAGAAGTTAATTTTTGGGATTCGTCTAACATGGACTGCATTTCTTTTCTTAGGTCGCCTAAAAATTTTGTAACCACTTCGGATTTATTTTTTTTGTAGTGTTCCGAATAATCTCCAAATTGAAATGTTTTTCCAAAAAACACATGGGCTTTTCTCGGTTCATGGTGTGGTTCTCCACCTAACATTCTAGGAGTAGTTCCCAGAACCATCGATTCAAATCGTTCTAACCATTCATAGAATCTTTCTGGTGTTGGGTAACTGATTAGGTAATCAGGTTTCATCACAATAAAATCGTATGCTTTGATACATTCATTGCTAATGTATTCTAATTCCTTTGGTGTTAACTTTGGTAAGTCCGGCGAAGGGTAATTAACCTCAATTAATTCTAAAGTAGTTGTAATCGATCTTAATTTTTGAATGGCATCTGCATTTAGATCGTAGTGTTTTAATTTCATTTTTTCTGCGAGACGATCTAAAATTGTATGTCGGATTTTTCCAATTCTATAATTGTAATCATCATTAACTACTTCGATTCCATATTCCTTCTCTGCTTGTTCCTGCAAAATTCTTCCCACCATTAAAAATCTACGTAATAGATTTCGTCCACCTGCACTTGCTCCTAGTTTGGCTTCAATTTTTGAAATATGATTTTCTAGATTTTTTTTAACCTGATCTTTGGGAGTCATGATTACATATTTTATAAATGCAGGCAAAATGGTAATATCCGCTGTTGGGTCTGTCTCTCTTGCATCCGACAGCGCAGAAAATCCAAGTTTAATAATCCCGGATTGAAATGGCATTAGATTATCGTTCTCACTGCACATCGGCTCCCCTTCGGGAAAGATAACCAATTTCCCAGAAGGTTGTGACAATACATATCTAGTCATCTTCATCGATTCTTTATCCGCAACTCCTGGCATAACCGAAAAAGTTCCGGTTCCCTGAAACCATTTTCCCACCATTCCATTTAAAAAATCAAAGGCTCTTCTGGTTGCCATATAATGAAAACGAGTCGCCATTACATTCGCAATGTAGTAGGCGATCATTGGCTCAGCTTGACTTGGATGATTGGAGAAAAATAAAAGTCTATTGTCTCTAAGTTTTAATATTCTTTCTTTGTCTTCTGGTTTAATTACTACTTCTTGGATATTTTGTGTAGTTTTTAAAGTAAATGGATTTAAAGCATCCGAAATCCAGGCTACTGCAATATTAAATTCAGGGGGTATAAAAAATGTTTTCATATTGTTTTATTTTATCACTGCCTTACCTAGACAAGGAAATTTTTACTCTTTGTTTAATTTCACAAAAATTTTCTCAGGTAAAATAAACAACACATCCTAAAATTCCCGCAACACCAGTGCACATAGCCGGTACAGGGAAAAAATAGATAGCACTAATTATACCAATTGCAACTAACCCAAGACTATTTAGAAGTAATAACTTGCGGTTCGTAGTATTCGTATTATCCTCCATAAATAGAAAGCTAAGTCCCGTAATCAAAAGAAATACCGACAAAGAAAGATTAGCCCCAAGTAAAATGTCGAAAAAACTTTGGCTTTTTCCAATGGGAAATGGAACTAACGCTGACTTCATCGCATTTTCCACTTTAACTAATTCCACTTCTTCAGGAGGAAGAGGCATAAAAGTTCCAATCGTGTGACCTACACAGGTAAATAAAACCAAACCCGCCGCAATTCGTAATAGTATTTTTTTATTCATAAAAATAATTTTTCCGCAAATTAATTTTTGTCAAAGTTTAAATTTTTTATTTTTTAATTTCGATTCCAATAAAGGTTATATCATCTTGAATGGAACTTTTATCTAAAAATGCCTTTAACTGTTTATCGACTTCGTCTACTACTTTTACAAGTGGAGTATTTTGTTTCTCCACCAAAACTTTAAGCAACCTATCCTCACCAAACTCTTCCAAATTCAAGTTAAATTGCTCAAAGATCCCATCTGTAAATAAATAGATTCTAGAGTCTGTCGAAAAGTCCCGAACCTCTGTTTTGTATTCTGAATAAAACCATCCCATTAATTTTCCTGTTCTGTGCAGTAAATCATGATTATCCTTATGAAGCAAAATCATATCTGGATGACCTGCGGAAGAATAATATAACTTTTTAGTGAGTGGATTGATTTCAATAATCACACATGTAAAAAAAGTATTTAACTGAGAATACTTATCCACAAAATTTTTATTCATCTCCGTTAGGATTTCTCCTGGTAATTTTGTTCCTCTTTTAAAAGGTTCATACATTCCCTGTATTACCATCACCACTAACGCAGCTTGGATTCCATGTCCTGTCGCATCAGCGAGGATAATTCGAATTCTCCCATCTTCTAACTCCGCTATATGGTAATAATCCCCGCCGATCTCATCCATTGGTTGATAAATGTATTTGACTTCGAATAGATTTTTTTTCCAGTTATAAGAAGGTAAAATTCCTTTTTGAATTTTTTTTGCAATATTCAAATCTTTCTGAATTAAATTTAAGGTTGATTGCAATTTTCCCGTTCTTTCTTGAACTTTTAATTCCAAATCTTTTTTAGATTTTTCTTGAAATTCAAATGCTTCTCTCTGGGCGTTCTCTTTTTCCGCTTTGAATTGATTTATTCTATCGGCTAACGCAAAAGAAAGTAATACAACTTCTAAAGTAGATCCAATTTGCACGCTATAGATTGTTAAAAAAGTTTGAGGAATAAAACCGAGTGCCCTAACTACATTTAACAATGCACCTAATACCAAAAAAAACCAAGCTACGGCAAAAAACCTAGCAGGTTTAAATTTTTTCAACATTCTAAAGGTAACATAAATTACGATTGGAACTAAGATGATAACAAATACATGACAGATTTGCATTGCAAGATTAATAGGAATCAATAAACTAATCAAACACACAATGAGTATTAGGTAATTGTAATATACTAAAAATTTATCAGAGTTAGGTAAAAATACTTTCAAATTTAAAAAACTTCTTAAAAATAAAGAAGCAAAAAATAATGTTGCACATTCAAAAAAAGCCGCACTATGATTTCCCCACCAAGGATTGTTGGACCATAAATATTCATACGACAAACCACTCATATTCGATTGAATTCCCAAATAAGAGGTGATGTACAAACAGTAATAAAGGTAACTAAAATCTCTGATTGTAAAAAATAAGAATAGATTATAAATAATCATTACAATCATTAAACCATAAAATCCTCCTTGGATAGTTCTAGCTTTAGAAGCACTTTCAACCATTCCAACTTCCGAATATATTTTTAGCGGGATAATGATATAACCCGGTTCGAAGTGTAAATATATTTCTTTGGAAGAATTTTCTTTTATCGAAAAGGGAAATAAAAAATTATGATACCTAATTTCTCTAATCGAAAATTTTTCAAAATCTCCTGCCTTATAAATTTTTAAAGTTCCATCACTCTCAGGAAAATAAACTTGAAAATAATCAACCTGTGGTTCGGAGAATTCTAAAACCAGATTTTGTGGAATATTTGTTTCATTGGTTAATGCCAGTTT